>JAFVBZ010000174.1 GCA_017479645.1 Ruminiclostridium sp.
AAAGTGTCTTGAAATATCGGGGAATATATGATATAATAAATATGTATTTTTTATGAAAGGACGTAAAAATATGACACCGCAGGAAAAACTCAGAAAATGTTACGAAAGCTTCAAAGAAAAAATCAGCTTTGTTCCGGAGATTGCTCTTATCCTCGGTTCCGGTCTTGGAGCACTTGCAGATGAGATCGACGTAAAAGCAGTTCTTGATTACAAGGAGATAGAAGGCTTTCCGATGTCAACAGTCCCGGGACACAAAGGAAGATTCGTATTTGGATACATTGAGGACGTTCCGGTAGTGATAATGCAGGGAAGAGTGCATTATTACGAAGGTTACGAAATGTCTGATGTTGTGCTGCCCACAAGGCTGATGAAGCTTATGGGAGCAAAGGTGCTGTTTCTTACAAATGCAAGCGGAGGCTGCAACACGAGTTTCAAGGCAGGGGATTTCATGCTGATCACCGATCAGATAATGAATTTTGTTCCCAGCCCGCTTATCGGAGCAAATATTGACGAGCTCGGACCGCGTTTCCCGGATATGCACGAAATTTACGACAAAGATCTGCGCGATATTGTGGTGAAGACTGCCGGTGAACTTGGTATAGATATAAAGCAGGGTGTTTATATTCAGCTTACAGGCCCTAACTTCGAGACTCCCGCAGAAGTGAGAATGTGCAGAAATCTCGGGGCTGACGCTATCGGTATGAGCACAGGCTGTGAAGCGGTAGCTGCTAACCACATGGGAATGAAGATAGTCGGCATTTCCTGCGTAAGCAACCTTGCATGCGGAATGACAGATAACCCGCTTTCTCATGCGGAAGTAATAGAGGCTGCAGATAAAGCTGCTCCGCTTTTCAAGAAGCTTATACGTTCTTCTATTGTCAATATCCACAGATCTCTGTAAAGGAATGGAACTTATGAAACCGGAGAATGTTGTACTTTCAGATGACGGAAAAAGCGTTGTAATCATAGATCAGACACAGCTCCCGAACAGAACCGTTCATCTTTCGCTTTCAGTGCCGGAAGATTTCTATTCGGCAATTTATGAGCTGAAAGTAAGGGGTGCGCCCGCGATCGGTATCTGCGCCGGAATGGGGCTGTATGTAATTGCAAACTCGTTCGGAGATACAGACGAGGAGCTGTTTTTAAGCAAAATGCACAACGTTTCTGTTTATATCAATTCCTCGCGTCCGACAGCTGTTAATCTCAAGCACGCACTTGATCGTGTGGAGAATGCCGCATATATCAACCGCGGAAACGGTACCGAAGCAATGCTTTCAGCTATGAAAAGCGAATGTATCGCAATTCAGGACGAGGATATCGAGATGTGCAGAGCTATCTCGGAATATGGACTTACACTTGTTAAAGACGGAGACGGCATACTAACTCACTGCAACGCTGGTCCGCTCGCAACTTCCTGTTATGGAACAGGGCTTGGAACACTGCTTCTCGGAAAAGAAAAAGGATACACGTTCCATGCGTTCACAGATGAGACCAGACCTTTGCTGCAAGGCGCACGGCTTACCGCTTATGAACTGGACAAGGCGGGAATAGACGTTACGCTGATATGTGACAACATGGCAAGCATCGTGATGAAGCAGGGAAAGATCAATGCATGTTTTGTCGGCTGTGACAGGGTCGCGGCTAACGGCGATACCGCAAACAAGATAGGTACCAGCGGGGTCGCGGTTCTCGCAAAACATTACGGAGTGCCGTTCTATGTTTTCTGTCCGTCGTCAACGATAGATACGAACTGCAAAACGGGTGCTGATATCGTTATAGAAGAAAGAGAGCCGGACGAGATCAAAACAAAATTCTATACAGAGCCAATGGCTCCGGCTTCTGTCAAATGCTATAATCCCTCATTTGATGTGACGGACGCTGAGCTTATAACAGCTATCGTTACAGAAAGGGGAATATGCAGATATCCTTATACAGAAAGTCTTGCAGAGCTGTTTAAAGATATCAGGTAAAGGAGAAAGAAATGCTGCGGTTAAGACCATACAGAAAAAGTGATGCCGGGGAAATTGTAGGCTGGATAGAAAACGAGCGTATCTTCAGATACTGGTGTGCTGACAGATTCGAAAGTTACCCTATCACCGCCGATGATCTGAACGATCAGTACGACAATTCGCCCGGCGCGGAAGATGTATTTCATTTCACGGCTTATGATGAAAAGGGAATAGCCGGGCATGTAAATATACGCTTTCCGGAACCAGGAAATATAGATACGGTAAGACTCGGATATGTTATTATTTCTCCGGAAAGGCGCGGTTACGGTCTCGGTAAGGAAATGACCGGGCTTGCGCTTCAATATGCTTTTGATATAATGAAAGCCAAAAAGGTAACTATCGGTGTATTTGATGAGAACGAACCGGCTTTGCACTGCTATTTATCTTCTGGATTCAAAGATACGGGAAAAATCAGTGATTTCTGTTATTTCGACGAGAAGTGGAAATGCAGAGAACTCGAAATAGTGAAAGGAAAAGAATTATGAAAACAAGATTTTATAATGCAAGAATACTTACAATGGCGGACGGTATTGGTATTTCCGAGGGAGAGCTTCACGTTGACGGCGATAAGATATCGTATATCGGAAAGGACTGCAAAGACGGGGAGTTTGACAAGGAGATAGACTGTAAAGGCAATGTGCTGATGCCCGGATTTAAGAATGCTCACGCCCATACCGCTATGACTTTCCTGCGTTCGTTTGCAGACGATCTTCCTCTTCAGGAATGGCTCTATAACCGCGTGTTCCCGATGGAAGCGAAGCTTACTCCCGATCGTGTTTACTGGCTTACAAGGCTCGGAATACTCGAATACCTTACAAGCGGTATAACTGCGTCTTTCGATATGTATATGAAGACCGACGCTATAGCGAATGCAAACATAGATAGCGGGTTCCGTACTGTTATCTGCGATTCCATGAACAACTTCGGCGGTTCCGTAGAGCAGATGGAGAAGGATTATGACAGATTGAATGCCATTGATCCTCTCGTTTCATATCATCTCGGATTTCATGCTGAATACACCACAAGCTCGGAGCTTATGAAACAGCTTTCGGATCTTGCGAACAGAAGAAAGCTTCCGGTATTTGTTCATATTTCCGAAACCAAGAACGAAGTTGAAGGCTGCAAGGAAAGATACGGAATGACACCTACCGAATACCTCGACAGCATCGGTATGTACAATTACGGCGGCGGCGGTTATCACTGCGTATGGATGAGTGAAAAGGATTTTGAGATCTATAAGGAAAAGAAGCTCTTTGCAGTTACCAATCCTGCGTCAAACCTTAAACTTGCGAGCGGTGTCGCACCTATATGCCGGTTCCTCAAAGAAGGCATCCCGGTAGCGATCGGTACAGACGGACCTGCAAGCAACAACTGCCTTGATATGTTCCGTGAGATGTTCCTTGTGACCGGTCTCCAGAAGGTAAAAGAATATGATGCAGAGGCATGCGATGCTGCAGATGTTCTGAAAATGGCTTGTGTAAACGGCGCACTCGCTATGGGTCTTACCGACTGTGATACTCTCGCGGTAGGCAAGAAGGCGGATATAATCGAAATAGATCTTAATCAGCCCAATATGCAGCCGCTCAACAATATCGCAAAGAATATCGTATATGCGGGAAGCAAGCAGAATGTAAAGCGTACTATGGTAAACGGTAAGCTGCTTTACGAGTGCGGCGAGTTCTTTGTCGGAGAAAAACCGGAAACGATCTATGAAAAAGCAAACGTTATTATCAAAGAGATGAGCAATGAGTGAGTTCCGCCTTCCCGACAGTGTTATAACCGTCATTGACAGGCTTAATGAACATGGCTTTGAAGCGTATGCGGTAGGCGGGTGCGTCCGTAATTTCCTGCTCGGTAAAGAACCGAAAGACTATGATGTTACGACAAGCGCAAAACCGGACGAAATACTGTCTGTATTTGAAGGGATCAAAACTGCTGAAACCGGGATAAAGTACGGTACAGTTACGGTTATCCCGGAGGGTATGCCGATAGAGGTAACAACTTACCGCATCGACGGCGATTACGGAGATAACCGCCGCCCGGATTCTGTAAGCTTTACCACAAAGCTTGCCGAAGACCTGAAAAGACGAGATTTCACTGTAAATGCCCTCGCGTATAACCCGAAAACCGGAATAGTCGATATTTTCGGAGGAAGGGAAGATCTTAAGAACGGTATTCTTCGTGCCATCGGGGATCCCGACGAGCGTTTCAACGAGGACGGTCTGCGTATTCTTCGTGCGCTCCGGTTCGCGTCCTGCTACGGATTCGGAATAGAGAAAGAGACTTCCGATTCTATACATCGGAACAAAGATCTGCTCGGAAATATTGCCGGCGAGCGTATTGCTTCGGAACTGAATAAGCTGCTTTGCGGGGATTGCGGAGACGTTCTGCGGGAATACTGTGATGTGATATCGGTATTCCTGCCGGAGCTTGCTGCATGCAAGGGTTTTGAGCAGCACACGAGATACCACAACCGAGATGTGCTGGAGCACATAATCGCAACAGTAACAGCTATAGAGCCGGAGGTTCATCTTCGCCTTACAATGCTGCTTCACGATATTGCAAAGCCGCTGTACTTCACAATGGGAGAAGACGGGATAGGTCATTTCAAGGGTCACGCTGACGGAAGTACAGTTATAGCACAGGATTTCCTGCACCGCTTAAGATATGGGAACGCGATCACCGAACGCGTGGTCCAGCTTGTCAGGACCCATGATATTATTATAGAAGACCGCGAAAATCTTATTAAACGCTATCTGAACAAATACGGCGAAGATGTGTTCTTCGATATGATAAAAGTACA
>JAFVBZ010000175.1 GCA_017479645.1 Ruminiclostridium sp.
AGCGAGAGTGAGGACTTGACTGACAGGCTTGAAGCGACATACCGCTATTATAACCTTCGTATCGGAGATCTCATCGCTATTGGTGACCTTGCATACCGCGTAAATAAACAGGGGTACAGCGTATTAAAGACTTTCACGAAGTCCCGCGCCGAGAAAGAGCGTGAGCGTCAGGAAGAACTCGCCCGTGAGGAGCAGGAACGCATCGCCGTCGAAGAATGCCAGCGCCAGCGCGAGGAAGAACAGAAAAAGAAGAAGGAAGAGGAAACAACAAAACAAGTGCAGCATAAGACAAGAAATAAGCTGCATCTGTAAAGAATGGAGGTTAAATGAGAAAAAATGAACTCACGAATTCCGCCGTAGATAATAATGCTGATGTTAATAACACAGCAACACCTACGCTCACGGACGAGCAGAAGCAGTCTATCGTCACCGCGATGAAGATCGCGTACTACAAGGATTTTTACAGGCGTGGTATCATCACCGCCGACCAGTTGGAGCAGTTGCTTGCAATGCAGCCGAGCGCTCCGACTTCACAGAAAGATAACGCTGCATAATCAGGCAATGAAATTATCCCCTGCAAGTAAAATACTACTTGACAAATGCGCTTTAAAGGGGTAAAATATACTTGCAGGGGGATTTGTTTGATCCCCGAATATCGGGGAAAGGAAGAAAATGAACACTAAAACTAAAGTTGCGGCATATTGCCGCGTCAGCACGGATGGCGAAGACCAGCTCAATTCGCTGTCTGTCCAGATCGGGTATTTCACCGAGTACATCAGCAATCAGGAAGATTGGGAGCTTATCGAGGTATATTACGACGAAGGTATCACAGGTACTTCCACGAAAAAGCGCGACGGTTTCAACCGCATGATCGCAGACTGCGAAGCCGGAAAGATACAGCTTATTCTTACAAAAGAGGTATCGCGCTTTGCAAGAAATACTGTTGATACCCTTACCTACACCCGTAAGCTCACCGACCTGCATATCCGCATTATTTTCATGAACGACGGTATCGACACCAACGATAAAGACGGAGAGCTGAGACTTTCCATTATGGCATCTATTGCGCAGGAGGAAAGCCGCAAAATGTCAGAACGCATCAAGTGGGGAATGAAACGACGCATGGAAAAAGGTGAAGTTCTCGGCTGCGGTCGTATCTACGGATTCAAGGTCATTGACGGAAAACTTGAAATCGTTCCTGAGGAAGCGGAGATCGTCAAAGATATATTCAAGATGTATCTTTACGAAGGCAAAGGCTCCGATACTATCGCTCACGAACTGGAAGCAAGAGGCATTCCGACTTTGAAGAAAAGAATATGGAGTCCCCAGCACGTTCTGAAAATCCTGAAAAACGATAAGTATGTCGGTGATCTGACGCAGTGGAAGGTTTATAAACCCAATGTACTTGCGGAAAGGGCGCTTACCAATCACGGTGACAATCCCGATACTCCGCTGATAACGGTCAAAAATCATCACGAGCCTATAGTTTCACGGGAGATGTGGGACAGTGTTCAGGCAGAACTTAAACGCCGCAGCTATTTGTCCCGTAAAGGCAAAAAGCATTCCAACGGCTGTTGGTTAAGCGGAAAAATGAAGTGCGGTAAATGCGGCTATAGCATGGTAATGAGCCACTGTTTTAAGAACAGCCCATTTACACAGATGAGGTGTCGTAATCGTATAATGTACGGCAAAGATAAACGCACTGCTATGAACGGTGACGATGTTGGCTGTGATTCACATGGCGTAGATGAGCGCATAGTCATTAAAGCAATGGATTCAATTGTTTCTCAGATGAGCGACCTTCGTTTATTACTTGAACAGGAAATGCTTTCTGAAGTCAGACGGCTTGAAAAGTGCAAGAAAGATTTTGACCCTGCACCGTTGAGAGCTGAAATCGAGAGCTACGAAAATAAAAAGCGCAAGGCTATTGACCTTGTGCTTGACGGGCTTATATCAAAAGACGATCTAACAAAGCAGACTACATTCTACGACAGTGAAATAACAAGACTTACGGAAGAAATCACCAAGTTACAGAATGTCGCTGAAAACCAACGTAATCAGCTTTCGGAAATCGAAAAGGCTATTGAGTATATCGGGAAGTTATCAGACACCGAAGCGGACGGTGATAACAAGGAACTCTACCGTTCGATGATAAATAAAATAGTGGTTCCCGATTATCCTGTTTTACAGATTTATCTCAATGGTGTGCCATTCGCTTATAATGTAGTCTATACAGTAAAGAAAGCACCGGCAATCGGAATCTATGACATCATTATCAACACTTGCGAAGTGATGTCGTAAAACATTTTTTCGACAATGATAGGTAGTACTCGTTAATGACATTGCGCATCGGGAACATCATATCATAGTCCGTCTGTGACGAGTCGTAGCAGTCATCGACTGCAATAAACTTTACTCCTGCGTCTTTGAATTGCTCGACATACATTCCCACCTGAATGTAGCTACGTCCGAAGCGGGACTGGTCTTTCACGATCACCGTATCGATCAGACCTTTCTGAATGTCATCGTACATACGGGTAAATCCTGGGCGGTCAAAGTTCGTACCGCTGAACCCGTCGTCATCATAAATTTCGTAATTCTTTATCGCGTGATCCTTGCAGTACTGCACCAGAAGTATCTTCTGTGACTCAATGCTGATGCTTTCTCCGAGTCTGCCGTCGTCAACAGAAAGTCGGCAGTACAATGCTGTTTTCTTTTGCTGTTTATCGTTCATTTTACTCCTTTCCCAGCCGGATCTCACGTAGACCTTACACTGCACAGTATATCACAACTGCCGGCGGAAGTCCAGCGAAATCCGGGATCTTTCCGAATCTTTTTTCTCTCAATAAACCTCGATCTCCAAAGGGAATCCGTAGTCATCTGGCAGACCGTTATCCCTGTTTTTCTGTATCTGTCTGGCTTCAAGGAACATCTTTCCGAGTTCAACGAGCTGCCAATCAACGATCTCACCGACCTGTTCTCCCGACTCAACACCGCTCTGCATCAAGTCCGCGAGCCTGTCCGACGGCTCTCCCTCGTCTGCGAACACCGACCACACACGGTAGGTTATCCCGTCCAGTTTTATGTCATGGCACTCTGCTGAAACGCTCTCCGGTTCACTCAGAAACAGTGGTTCTTTAAGACCGATCTCCTTGTTAGTTCTGATATTTTTCTTCATAGTTTTCCTTCCTTTCATCAATAATCATGCTGAAAATTGTCTGCACTCTCGTAATTTATGATCCCGTTTATCCTGCGAACCTCGTCCACGATCATCGCGTGCAGGTCGTGAACGGTGTCATCGTCAACATCATTCATCGCCGCAACTATGTGTGACAGCTTGCCCAGCTCCACCGCGATCTTGAACAGATTTCTGTTGGTTCGCTGCTCGGATACCTGCATCTGATCACGGATAATGCTATTCAAAACCGGCAGCAGATATTTTGTACTGCTCTTGGCTGCGATGTAGCCGAGATAGAATTTTGTCGCTTCTACGATGAACTCCGAGCGGGAACTGCAGCCGCTCTCGGCATACTTTTCTCCGACTTCTGCAAGTGTGTCCTCGTCAATGTAAAGTGCGAATTTTCGCTTGTCTGACCCCTCGGAATTTGGCTTTGTTACGCCATTTTCCTTTGGAATATCGGAATTTGACCCCCAACTTTTCTTATTTTTCATATTTTGGCTCCTTTTTCTGAATTTTACAACTGGCTCAACGGCGGGCTTTGCCCGACGATGTGGACGGATCGGGCGGCATTTTGACGCCCGTCCTTTTTCCTGCATTTTTTTCATAC
>JAFVBZ010000176.1 GCA_017479645.1 Ruminiclostridium sp.
CATAGAAATCTGCCTCCTTTTTTCATTTGTTCTACTTTTTTATTTTAAGTGCAGTTACCTGCGCTTTTTCAGGACTATTGCTTCTATTACCATAAGCACCGCATACATCACGATACCTATGATACAAGCTGTAACGATATATGCCCAGGCTGTGGAATACTGTGCTATCAGAATGTTCTCGCGTATCTGCCGCCCGACACCTATGATATACTCGGCAAAGTATTCGCTTACAAGAGCGCTGATGACACTTCCGGGAACGCTTACACGGAGTGCTGTGAATATGTAAGGAACGCTGTTCGGGAGCCGCAGCTTCACAAACTCGGTGAGCCTGTCTGCCGCATAGGTCTTCATCAGGTCATCCGAGAACGGCGGCAGCTCGGTAAGTCCGCGGTAAGCATTCACGCTCATCGAAGCCATGCTTACGACAGTTACGACTATCACCTTTGCTACCGTGCTTCTCACTTCGGCTTCGGAGCTTACGTCTTTTGTCCAGTTGATTATGACAGGAGCAAGCGCAACTATCGGTATTGCGTTGAATGCAGAAACTATCGTAAGTCCGCCGCTGCCGAATTTCGGGAATGTCGCCGCAAATATCGCTATGAGGTAGCCGAGCAGTGAACCGAAGAGCAGTCCCAATACCGCCACCTGCACCGAAGCCCATACATTCATCATTATCTTGTCGCTGTTCTCACCCATTATCGTGAGTATGCGCGTCGGGTACGGCAGGACATATTCGTCGGTATTCAGCACTATATGCAGTAATCCGGTCTGCCAGGCGGCGATAAGAGCTATACCGAAAATGAGCGGGCATACGACCGACTGCACAGCGCTTCGCCGTTTCTTGTTCACTTTTGCAGCCATACGCTCATCTTCCTTTCTTTTCGAGTCTCTTGTACGGGCAGAGCAGCGTCTCGATGAGCCCCATTATGTAGAAGCTCAATATTCCGATAACTGCGCTGAAAAATACGATGTCCCAGAACACATATCTTGTCATTGCGCCTTTGAGCGACTGCGAAAGCAGACAGCCAAGCCCGATACCGCCTTGAAGAGTATCTACGAGTATAGATGCCGTTATCGCCATAGGAGCCGATATTTTCAGCCCTGTGAAAAAGTACGGTATGCAGGCGGGTATCATCGTTTTCGTATAAAGCTGGAGTTTGTTTGCCGCATAAGAGTACATCAGCTCGTGCGCTTCACGGCGTACCGCTTTGAACCCGGCAAGCGTGTTTGCAGCGACAGGATAGAACGTGAGTATCGCTGCTATCACGATACGGCTTACTGCAATATCACCGGTTATAGCGTTGATTATCGGTGCCATTCCGAGTATCGGTATAAGCTGGATCAGCATAAGATACGGAAACGCGACCTTTTCGATGATACCCGAAAGACTCATCAGCAGAGCAAGTATGAATCCTGCCGCTATTCCAATGACATAACCCACCGCCGCCCGGGAAAGAGTTGCGCCCGCGTTTTCAAGCACCATTCCGAGTGCAGTCTGCGAACCGTTTATCTTACGGTCGCTTGTAAGTGAATCAATAACGCCGCTCAGATGCGGAAGAACATTCTCGGGAGTTCGCTTGACCTCGGCTACCCGCGCCGCGCAGATCTCCCATATAACGATTATTACCGCGATCCACACGAGAGTTATAAACAACTTGCTCCGTATTATCTTTTTCATCACTTTCATTCATATCAGCCCCTATACTCCCTCAAAGCTGTTCCTTACCTTTGCCACAAGCGCGGTAAATTCGGGAGTGTCTCTTATCTCCATAGTTCTCGGACGCGGCAGGTCAATGTCGATCACCGCAGACAGTCTGCCGGGATGGGGTGACAGTACGCATACCCTGTCGGAAAGGAATACCGACTCGGAAATATTGTGTGTGACGAAGATTATCGTCTTGTTCGTCTTTCGCCAGATTTTAAGCAGATCTATGTGCAGCTTCTCCCTCGTGAACTCGTCAAGCGCCGAAAATGGTTCGTCCATCAGCAGTATCTCCGGCTGCAATGCCAAAGCCCGAGCAATTCCGACTCGCTGCTGCATACCGCCCGATAACTGTCTCGGATAATGGTTCGCAAACTCCGAAAGACCGACAAGATCAAGCATTTTTACAGCACGCTCGCGGCGTTCTGCCTTGCCTTCGTGTATTATCTCAAGCGGAAGCTCGATGTTCTTTATCACAGTTCGCCAGTCGTACAGCACCGCACTCTGGAACACCATTCCGTACTTGCGCTTCAGACGGGCTTCTTTCGGGGTTTCACCTCCGATGAGCACCTTTCCCGAGGTTGGCTGCAAAAGGTCTGCGATGATGCGAAGAAGTGTTGTCTTGCCGCAGCCCGACGGACCGAGCAAAGAGATGAACTCGCCTTTTTGTATATCCATTGTTACGCTTGTGAGCGCCTGCACTTTCTTACCGTCTGTAGCATCGTATGTCATTCCGACATTATCGAGCATTATTTCTGCATTTTTAATTCTTTCTTCATTCATAATCGTTCACCTTCTGACTTATGCAGAAGAGGACAATAGCTTTGACGCCATTGTCCTCTCGCTTTCTATGCTCTAATTATA
Source organism: Ruminiclostridium sp. (assembly GCA_017479645.1). Lineage (GTDB taxonomy): Bacteria > Bacillota > Clostridia > Oscillospirales > Ruminococcaceae > Ruminiclostridium_E. The sequence goes on from JAFVBZ010000176.1 coordinate 2,567, forward strand.
ACAAATAGGCTTTCGGCTGTCAATGCCAAAGATGATTTATGTGATTTCTGTACAAACGAATCAACCGTAAATAAACAAAAACAGACATTTTATGAATAATCGAGATTTAAAACTTGCAAAAATTGGGCGCTGACACAGTATTTGTGACAGGTGCACAAGGCACCAGCACAATTTCAGATCAGCGCTTTCCGAAATGATAATATAACAGTCAGTTTATGTTCGACGGTTTTTTCATGCTTGAAAAAAACGCTTGTTTCGCTTATAATATAAGTACGAAACGATATTCACGGAGGTGACGGATATGGGCGCTTATGCAATGCCAAACAATATGCCGTTCAAGACAACAAAGAATATTTCCGAAAAGAAGAAGCTCAGCCCCGAGGCGGTCGCAATAAGAAAGTACTGCAGAAGCCATAAGGTCGAGGTCACAATTAATGACGACGGAACGCGGAATGTAAAGGTAACACTGAATGATAAGTAAGCAATTTACCGAAACGCTTTCCGACTGTGCAGAGAAATTTGTCAGCGGGAATGATTACCTTGATTATTTCATAAAAAGCCATATGGCGCTTGACGAAGCTATCGGCAGGACGTATGTATATCTGACCGAGGATCATAAAGAGCTTATCGGGTATTACAACATCTCCACCGGCTCCTTGCAGGGTATAGACAAATCAACGGAGACGCCTCTGAAGCTGAAGATTGGCGGAGCAGTTCACATAAACGGCCTTTCGGTCAGCGAGAACTATCAAGGAAAGGTAATTCCCGAAGCTGACGCTCTGTATGCGTTTTTGGCTTGATGACTGTATTCAGCATATCAGAACGCTCAGGAAAGATGTTGGGTTTGAGTTTATCACTTTGATGTCGACGAGGGCAAGATATAAGCTATATAAAATTTGGTTTTGACGAACTGGAAGATGATATGCTTTTAGCGCCGGAAAAGGACGAGCTGGGCTGCCTGCCGATGTACCTGTCGCTCGATTGGGAAGGATAACAAAAAGTACCGTATTGTGTTTATGCAATACGGTACATTTTATGCAAGCATTAGCTACTTCTTCATTTCCTTAACATAATCATCATACTCTACGTCCCCGTCCAGCGCTTTATTCCGCATCTCGATAGCATAGTCCGCCCACTTTTGAAACTCTGCCTGTGTCATCTTCTTTTTGAGATACCGGGCGTAATGTGCTTTATATGCCTTATGATACACGCTCCAGATTGGGTCAGTCTTTAGCTTGTCGTTGAACTTCTTCCGGTGTCCGAGGTCGCGGCAGCATTTGTCGGGTTGACCCTTGACAGGTCGCTTGCAGTAGTTGGAGTAGAAACCGCGCTCCAGCACGAAATACCGACCGCAGTAGTCGCACTTGCGGGGCAGATAGCGGTTCTGTAAGCCCTTGAACAATTCAATATACAGGAAGCCTCCGATTGTTGTGAAGTGGTAATTCTCACATAAGACGGAGGTTTTCTTGCGTTTAAGGACTTTGTAAGTAAGTGTCATGGTACCGGACGGGACAAGCTTGTCATAGGGGTTGAGCTTTTGAGCAGCGGCACTGTTGAACTCGTCAAGCACTTCCGCAATTTCTTCGTTTGTCAGGAATTCTTCGCGGCTATGTATCTTTTCAAGGAACAGTTCATACACCCGCTTTACACGCAGTAAGTCCTCGAAAAGTGTGATGTAATGATAAATGAAGTCCTTTAATTCAGCATTGAGCTTCAGCACCTCGTCGATCATATCGGGATCATCCATTTCGTCAAGCGGATCGCCCGGGCTGAATGAAGTCAGCATACGGTCATGCTCATACATCGGTTCATGATAGACTGTCCCGCGATCATCATCTTCATTGTAATCATCGTAGCTGTCAAATTTATCGTAGTCGAACCATTCATGCTCGATCTCGTTATCGTCTATCTCAAAAAGAACAGAATGACGGTTGATAATGTCGTAGAGTCCGCTGTCACGGAGCGGAAAGCTGTTATACGGCGGCAGGTTATGAATGTATTCCTCGGCGCGGTCGAAGAAGGAGACAGCCTCCGTGAAAATATATTCGCAGTCTGCCATTTGCGTGCGCGTTTCCGGGTAGTGGAGCAGTCGGAGATACTCCTTGCAGAACCCCAGCTTGTCCTTCACGCCCTTGAAGCTCTTTTGCAGATATTTTTCGAGTATTGACCCCAATGTGTACTCTTTGGTACCGTTGATGTAAAATTTTTCGTCATAGTAAAACGCATCAAACTCAGTCATAATGCGGTTTCTCCTTGTCTCTCAAAAAATATTTTCAGAAATTTTTAAAAAATAGAAGTCAACTAAGAAAAAAGTAGAAAGTATCGAAAAATAGAAGTCAGCTCATCTTTTTATAGACATATAATACCAAATCTATTGACTTTTGTCAAGCCTTAGCTATAATAGAAATTGAGCTCAGGGATAAGAACATCTTATTCCACAAAAAATGTTTCGAAACATGGAAAGGAGAGATCGCTATAGCTAACGAAATTGTGTTTTCAGAACTCAGGTTCAGAAATGTATCACCGGCAAAACTGGCGAAAGCGCTGGGCTTGACAGAAAAGGTTCTGATGCAGGTGCTGCGTTTTGAACTTGACGAGACCGAACAGCTTCGCATGGTGCAGCTTATAAACAGCATCGCAGGGTAATAACTGCCACAGCCCCTCCCGATGCCGCACTCTTGCAGTCGTTTGAACCCAGTTACACACGGTTCCGGTTATCTGCGTTCGGAAGTTCGACAGACCCGCCACCCTGTCGGATATCTGAAACGCACCTCGCCGCCGGATTATTGTCGGGTAACAATGAACGCCGCGTGCAGTTGCCCGCGTAAAATCGGTCGATCGAAAAATAAGTGTCAAAAAAAGTGGTGCATTTTATTGAATTTTCTTGTCTTAGCAAGCAGGCAAAGAAGTGCATTCCCGGTTGGGGGCAACCGATTTCTGCACTTGCTTTGCCGACGCGTACGGCTTCGCCTGACCCGCTTTTCGATAATGGTACCCTTCGCCCTTATCGTTATGAAACAAGAATGTTTAACTGCACCAGCACCAGTGAAAAACAGAGAGGAGAAAAAACAAATGAGAAAGTACAAACAAGTCAAAGAGAAGAAGGTCACTTATGACCTCGATGAATGGAGAGAAGTCGAGTACCGTGCCGCAAAACTGAATATGAAGACCGGAACGTACATCAAGCGTATCTCAACTGACGGAACTATCACATTTTGCGACATACCCATGCTGGCTTCGCTCATAAAGGAGATCAAGATTATCGGGAACAATATCAACCAACTTGTGAAAAAGGCTCATGAGCTGAACAGCATCTATGCCGCGGATATTGAGAAACTGGAGGGAGAACACGACCATTTATGCCATACATTAAGTCAAAACCTGTTCACACCACGGTTGACAAAACTCTGAGATATATCCTTAACCCGGATAAAACTGCAGAGCTTCTGTATGCAGACTCCCTGAATTGTTTCACCGATGCTCACTTAGCCTATATGAACATGAAAGCCGTTTATGAGCATTACAGCGGATGCAGCTTTACCGAGCCCAAGCCAAAATCCGGGAACTGCCCGATCAAGGCGATACACCTGATACAGTCGTTTTCGGTTGAGGATGGTGTCTCGCCCGAGGAGGTACACCGGATAGGAATGGAGCTTGTGAAAAAGATGTACGGCGATAAGGTTCAAGCAGTTGTGACTACACACGTTGATAAGGAACATATCCATAATCACATTGCAGTGTGCAGTTACACGCTCGACGGAAAGAAGCTGTACAACACTATTTCGGAGGTCGAACGCGCCCGTGACATATCCGACCTGCTGTGCAAATTGTATGGGGTACGGAATGTCATGGAGACAAAGGCTCACCGAAAAGGGCAGCGTATGACTTACTGCGAATGGATGCACCGGAAGCAAGGAACATCGTGGAAAGCAAAGATCAGCGATTATATACTGACCCTGCTGCCCGTTGCTGATGATCTCAGGCATTTGCTGAAAATTATGGAAGCCCACGGGTACACGATCAAAGAGGGCAAGTACATTTCTATACTTGCCCCGGGGCAGCAGCGTGCGGTACGTCTGAAATCTCTCGGTGAGGGCTTTGATGAAAAATCGCTTGAAGAGCGCATAGAGAACCTTGTTGCTAACCGCCCGAAGAACCTGTTGCCGCGTGAGATAATCGAACAGGTCACAAGTCAGGTAATGTACGAGACCTGCAATATCGGCTTTGCGGATAGTGTCATTGATAACATCAGGCGGCTCAGCAAACAGCTTGCTCTTATCAACAGCGAGAATATTTCTTCTGTCGGAGAAGCCGAGAGCCGCCTGCGTGAAACCGAGAACGAGATAGCAAAGCTGACCGCAAAGATCACCGACCTTGAAGCAGACATTCAGCACAAACAGCTTATCTTTGAAGCAGCGAGCCGATATTTCGGAAAGCATAGGCTCGGTGAATACTCGGCAGAGCAGAAAAAGCTGGACAAGCATCTGCTTCAGAAGAACAGTATCACCAGTCTTATGGGTGTTGCGGGGTATCAGTCGGACATTGACACTTACAAAGCGGAACTTGCGGAAGTGCAGGCTCGGCTCGCGGAGCTTACAGACAAGACCGAGTTGTATCGCGGCATAATTGAGACTTGTACCCGTGACCGAGATGATGTAATCACCAAGATAAGGAAAGAGGTCGATAGAAGGCTAACCGAGCAGGAGCGTGACCGTATTGAAGCCATGAAAGCGGATAGGTTCAGGATATACCGACCCGCCGCCGACTATGAGGATACGTTCGAGGAAGGTGGTCCAGCTCCAAATGTCGATGACTGCGAGCTTCTTGTGGACGGTAATATGTACGAGGTCAAGGAAAAAGGCAGCGAGA
>JAFVBZ010000177.1 GCA_017479645.1 Ruminiclostridium sp.
ACGCTTTTTGACCGCATCGAGGTCGCGGGACCCGGATTTATCAACTTCTTCTTAAAGCCGCTGTGGTTCGGCGAGACCGTTACGGCAGCGATAAATGAGGGTGCGGATTACGGAAAGACAGATCTCGGCGGCGGCAAGCGCGTTCTGGTAGAATTTGTTTCCGCAAATCCCACAGGTCCAATGCACATAGGCAACGCACGCGGCGGCGCAATAGGAGACTGCCTTGCATCGCTCCTTGAATACGCGGGATATAATGTAGAGCGCGAGTTCTATGTAAACGATGCCGGCAACCAGGTGAACAAGTTCGGTCTGAGCCTTGACATACGCTATAAGCAGCTTTTCGGCAGCACAGAGGAAATGCCGGAGGACAGCTACCACGGACAGGACATCATCGACCATGCAAAGGCTTTTGCCGACAAGTACGGCGACAAATACATGAGCGTTTCCGAGGAGGAGCGCAGAAAAGCGCTTGTTGAATACGCGCTTCCGATCAATATACAGGGTCTTGAAACTGACCTGCTCAAATACCGCATCAAGTACGACACATGGTTCAAAGAAAGTTCGCTGCACGAGAGCGGTAAGGTAAAAGAGATCGTTGAGATGCTGAAAGAAAAGGGCGTCACATACGAGAAGGAAGGCGCCGTATGGTTCAAGGCTTCCGATTTCGGTGACGATCAGGACAGAGTTCTTGTCCGCGCCAACGGAGTTCCCACATATTTCGTACCCGATATCGCATATCATTACAATAAGCTCGTTACCCGCGGATTCGACAAGGCGATAGATATTCTCGGCGCAGATCACCACGGCTACATCGCCCGTATGAAAGCGGCTCTTACAGCCCTCGGCGTTGACGCGGCGAAGCTCGATATCGTGATAATGCAGATGGTAAGGCTTGTGCGCGGCGGCGAGACCATAAAGCTCTCAAAGCGCTCCGGAAAGGCTATAACCCTTGCAACACTGCTTGACGAGATACCTATGGACGCGGCAAGATTCTTCTTCAATCTCCGTGACCCCGACACTCACCTTGAGTTCGATCTCGATCTTGCAATAGAGGAAAGCTCCAAGAACCCCGTATTCTATGTGCAGTACGCACACGCGCGTATATGCCGTATGCTCGGCAAGTTCGCAGAGGAAGGCATCACTCTCGGCAGCGTTCAGGCTTCCGCACTCGCCTATACGGAAGAAGCGGAACTTGCGGTAATAAGACAGATCGCCGCTCTTCCGGACACGATAAACGAAGCTGCGTCTTCATACAATCCGTCCCGCATAACGAGATACGTTTATGAGCTTGCACAGCTCTTCCACAAGTTCTACGATTCCTGCAAGATAAAGGGCGAATCGGAGGAAGTGGTAATGTCAAGACTGGCGCTTTGCACTGCGGTAAAGACTGTTATCAAGAATCTGCTCGACCTGCTCAAAGTCGAGGCTCCCGAAAAGATGTAGCGGGGAACGCCCCGCGGCGAAATGCGCAGCGACACTCTTCAATGGACGGGTGGAGTACCTCGGTTAGTTATTCTCTGCCACATCTGAACGAAATATTGCCAACCCCACTGCATTTTAATGAAAGCTGTCCATAGAAGAACACTCTGAAATACTGCATTGATTTAGGGGGTCCAGCCCACTTTTTTAAAGGGTGATCTCCCCGCAAACGGGGAGGTGTCACCGTCAGGTGACAGAGGGGCTGACCGACAGACCTGGCGGGGTCCGGGGCGGCGCCCCGTCTAAAAATCTCTCAAAGTCTCTTAACAAATTGAAAGGACAAGAAATGACCGACGACTGTTTACGACCGATAGCGATCAAAAACGAAATATTCACAATTATAGGACCCAGCGGTGAGATGACCATACCGTACGGTGAGACATCGTTCACCGAGCTGAAAGCGATATACAAGAACAAGATTGCCGCTTCGGATACCGAAAATAACGCTGCATTTATGCTTGACGGCATCACCCTTCTGTCCGACCTGCGCGCCGCGGTGCTTGAATGCAGGAAGACCGGCAAGCCGGTATATGTTATGCTGAGCGTTGACGACGAGCTTCTCACAGAGAACGAGCTTCCCGCCGACGCGGCGCTCATCGTCGCACAGAGCCTCGGCGCGATATGCTTCGGCATAACTGCCGACGACACCGAAACTCTCATAGACGGTATTCACCGCATAAAGCCCTGCTCGCAGATACCCGTTGCGGTGCGCCCGAAGAACGGCACGCTCACCGATGAAGAGCTGTCAGAACTGCTGAAAGCAGGAACAGATGTGTTTATCGGTCTTACCGACGAGTGCGCAACAAGATTCCAGAACATCATCTCCTCGGAGAACTATGCTCCCCCGGAGATAGAATACATAGACTCGGTGATGCTTGCGAACGAACGTTCCGCATTCTTCCTTGAGCACGACACCACCGAGATATCGGAACCTATCGAATGCAACGCGGGAATGGGCGAAGACCTTGTTGCGGTGTGCGGCGAGGGCGGTTACGACGTTCTCAATATACAGATAAACTCCCCGGACGATGCGCTGGACTTTGCCGACAATGCCCACATGGCTACTCTGCCGGTGATGTTCAGCGGAGATGACGAGATAGCTATGAAGCTGGCGGTAATGCTCTATCAGGGGCGTGCGCTCATAGACGGAACAAGTCTCATCGACCCGGAGGAACTCAAAAACACCGCACGCAAGTACGGCGCGGTGATCTACTGATACAATATCGGAGGAAAATTTGTCATACGACATTAAAGTCCTGTCCGCAGGTGCGTCCTGCAAGCTGAATATGACCTGCGGAAGTATAATCGCGGAGCGGACCGGCGGATTCGGCAAAGCGTTCCGGGAGACATACATCTATGCGTCGAAGATAACCGGGGAATGGTTCGAGCTGGTAAAAGAAGGCTCTCCGAAGATACTCGGTTCATTTGACGTGTGCGATTTTGATTTCGACGGCGGAGAACATGAGCCGTCATGGCGTACAGGAAAAGCGGCGGAGGGGCATTACAGCCTTGTGTTCCGTTCGGAGGAGCTTTTCTCGGATTTCCGGCTCGTTATGCGCCAGCTCCGTAATATGTCCCCGTCAAAGACGCTGATTTTTCTTGCAAGACTCCAGGACAACGAACAGAATGATGTGTGCGGGGTGCTCACACTCGATGAGTTTCTCGCACTTATCCCCGAAAAGCGGATATACAGCAACATCTGCTACATAATACAGAATTAGCATACCGAAAAAAAACAGGAGAAAAGACAATGGAACTTACCGAAAAAACGATAAACAGCGAGCTTAAATACAAGGGCAGCGTCATCGACGTTTACAGCGATACCGCCCTGCTTGAAAACGGCAAAGAAGCAAAGCGCGATGTAGTGCGCCACCCCGGCGGAGTGTGCATTGTCGCGCTGACCGAAAACAACGATGTTTACTTCGTAAAGCAGTTCAGATACCCCCACGCGAAGGTACTGCTTGAGATCCCTGCCGGCAAGCTTGAATGGGGCGAGAGCCACCTTGAATGCGGAAAGCGGGAGCTGCACGAGGAAACGGGCTGCACGGCTGACGAGTTCACATATCTCGGCTGTCTCTACCCTACCCCGGCTTACGACAGCGAAGTAATACACATGTATCTCGCCAAGGGTCTGCATCAGGATAAGCAGAAGCTTGACGACGACGAGTTCCTCGAAGTCTATACCATTCCGCTGGAAAAGGCAGTGGAAATGGTAATGAACAACGAGATTGAGGACGCAAAGACCCAGCTTGCGCTCTTAAAGGCTGCCAGACTGCTGAGCTGAGACATACTTTTCGTAAGCGCTCATGATGCGGGCTTCTATCTCACCTCTTGCTTCCGGGCTTATGGGGTGGATTATATCACGGAATACTCCCGCCTCATCACGGCGGCTCGGCATTGCCACAAAAACGCGCTCATCTCCTTGCACGATCTTGATGTCATGCACTGCGATAGCGTTATCGACTGTCATCGAGACAACGGCTTTGAGCCTGCCGTCCTGCATCACTTTTCTTATCCTTATATCGCTTATGTTCATAAGAGCGACCTTCCTTTCGATTTTGTCATTCTTATTTTAAGCAGAATGATACATTTTATGCAAGTTTCGGGAAAGTACCTGCATTTGCGCTTACGCGCTTGTCCTATGCGGACGGCACCAGCCTGCGAGACTGCGCTTACGCGCTTGTCCTATGCGGACGGCACCAGCCTGCGCGGCTGGATCGCGCCAGCGTGACGCTGGACCCGGATCCGTAAAACGGAAATATGTAAGATGCATAATGTTTTACAGACAGTGAATAATTTATATAAATAACACCCTTCTCCCGGCACGAAAAGGGACACACAAGAGGAGACAGCACATGGAAAACTTTCTTAAAGGCAAGAAGCACATACACTTTATCGGTATAGGCGGGAGCGGAATGTACCCGCTGGCACAGATACTTCACAAGCAGGGGTACTACCTTACCGGATCGGACAACAACGAGACCGAGACGCTGAAAGCGGTACGCGCTATGGGGATACCTGTCTATATGGGGCAGAGAGCCGAGAATATCGAAGGCGCAGACCTCATCGTCCATACCGCAGCGATAATGGCTGACAACCCGGAGCTTATTGCCGCAAAAGCAAGCGGAGTGCCGGTTATCGAGCGCTCTATACTGCTCGGACTTGTAACGAGCATGTACGATAACGCTGTGTGCGTATGCGGCACCCACGGCAAGACTACGACTACCTCCATGCTCACACATATCTTCCTTGCAGACGGGAATGACCTAACCGCAGTCATCGGCGGAAAGCTGAAAGCCATAGGCGGAAGCGGCATCTGCGGCACAAGCGATACCATGGTCTGCGAAGCATGCGAATTTGTGGACACTTTCTTAAAGCTGTATCCCGACACGGCTGTGGTGCTGAATATTGACTGCGATCACCTCGACTACTTCAAGACGATGGAGAATATGAAGCGCTCATTCACGAAGTTCTGCGAGATGACAACAAAGACAATCGTTTATAACGGCGATGATGCGAATACAGTAGAAGCTGTATCGGCTGCCGATACAAAAGCCCGGCTCGTGACATTCGGGCGCGGCAGCAAGAACGACTACTACCCCATGAACATCAGCCACATCTCTGATTTCAATACAGAGTTTGAGCTGTATCATTCCGGTGAGCTTGTGGGAAAAGCTGCAATACACGTTCCCGGCGAGCATAACGTGCTGAATGCCGTAGCAGCTATTGCTGCTGCACTTGAGAACGGCTGCAGATTTGAAAGCGCGGTAAAGGGACTTTCTGAGTTTCACGGAGCAGTGCGCAGATTCGAGAAGCTCTCGGAAGTGAACGGCATCACGTTTGTTGACGACTACGCCCACCACCCAACCGAGGTGAAGTCTCTGCTTGAAACGGCAAAAGCTATGAATTTCAAGCGTGTCTGGGCTGTCCACCAGCCTTTCACCTACTCCCGTACAGCCACACTTCTGAACGAGTTCGCAGACGCGCTGAAGATCGCGGATAAGGTAGTGCTGACCGAGATAATGGGAAGCCGCGAAAAGAACACCTACAACATCTACTCCAAAGACCTCGCCGAGAAGATAGAAGGAGCCGTGTGGTTCCCGACATTCGACGAAGTCGCGGACTACGTCGTAAAGAACGCGGAGAGCGGTGATCTTGTGCTGACTTTCGGCTGCGGTGACGTATATAAAGTCGGCAACCTCATGATCGAAAAACTCGGCGGTAAGCTGTTATAAGGGGCGACTGCCTGCTATTCCTGCTGCGCTCACGCGCTTTGTCCTGCGCGGACAGCGCCAGCCTATGCGGCTGGACCGCACCAGCGTGACGCTGGACCCTTGTCCCGTTATACGGATATTCACGGATCCCGGACAGAATAAAAATACATCTGAATAAAAGAACAGCCTCTCTGCATTTTTCGGCAGAGAGGTTTGTTTCTTTTTCGTATCATCTTTTCACAGACTTGCAATGCTCCGTTTTACGGTCACAGCGCGGCGGGACGCTCCCCGCGCCCCGGCACCGCCTGTGAAGGCGCGCGTCAGCGCCGCTCAGCAGCCGCAGTTGTTGTCACAGCCGCAGTTGTTTCCGCAGTTGTTGCCGCAGCCGAGAATGTTGCCGTTGCCGCAGCAAAGGAACAGGAGAATGATGATGATAGCGAGTGTACAGTTGTTATTTCCGCACATAATATGTTTCCTCCGGTTGATTAATTATTTATGAAACGTTTCATAATATAATATATGACAGACATCGAAAAATGTTACCTGTCGGCGAAAAAAATATGCGGTACAGATAAATTTCCGGAGGGACAGAATGATCGAATTCAAAGGCTTTACCGAAAAAGCAAACTCCGCGCTCAACAAGGGCGTAAACGCGGCTATGGAAATGGGGCATACCTATATAGGGAGCGAGCATATCCTCTATGGGCTGCTCTGTGAAGAAAACAGCGCCGCCTTTGCAGCGCTCACAAAGTACGGCATCTGCGGCAGTGAGATACTGCGCAGGATCGAAAGCAATGTCGGAAAAGGCGTGGCAACAAGGCTTACTTCTTCGGACATAACTCCGAGAAGCAGAAAGATACTTGAAAGCGCACTGAACGATTCGAGAAATGAGGGCGGTTCTTTCGTCGGAACCGAGCATATCCTGCTCGCATTGCTCCGGGACGAGAGCTGCAGCGGAGCAATGATGCTCAAAGAGCTGGGCGCGGATTTACGGCAGATATCCCGTGACTGCTCCGCGGCTCCCCATAACGGCGGGATCGCTAATGCACCGGATAAGGAATACCGCAGCAGCGTGCTTGACCGTTTCGGAACAGACCTTACACGGCTTGCACGGGAAGGCAGGCTTGACCCGGTGATAGCGCGTGACAGGGAGATAAACGAGGCTCTGCGCATACTTATATGCCGCCGCAAGAACAATCCCTGCCTTATCGGGGCAAGCGGTGTCGGCAAGACCGCCATAGCCGAAGGGATCGCCCTGCGAACCGCGGCTGGAGATGTGCCGGAGGGGCTTGAAAATGTGCGTATTTTCAGCCTCGATCTTTCGGCGGTGGTCGCGGGCGCGAAATACCGCGGAGACTTTGAAGAGCGGATAAAGGCGATAACCGATGAGGTCAGAAACAGCGGGAATACTATACTTTTTATAGATGAGATACACACGATCGCAGGTGCCGGTGCCGCGGAAGGAGCGATCGACGCGGCGAATATACTGAAACCGGTGCTTGCGAGAGGTGAGATACGCGTTATCGGCGCGACGACAGCTGACGAATACAGGCGCTTCATCGAAAAGGACGCGGCTCTTGCAAGACGTTTCCGCCCCGTATATACCGAGGAGCCGGACGAAGCTTCCGCGATCGCTATTCTTAAAGGTATCCGGGAGAAGTACGAAGAGCATCACGGAGTACGGCTTCCCGACGAGACTCTTGAAACCGCGGTAAAACTGTCGGTGCGGTATATGGAGGACAGGAAACTGCCGGACAAGGCGATAGATCTGATAGACGAGAGCTGTGCGGCAGTCCGGCTCGGAGCGGCAGACGACAGCGGTGCGATGCTTTTGGGGATAAAACAGCGCATTGACGAGCTTGCAAGCGAAAAGGAAAAGGCTGTGATAATGCAGGATTTTGAGCTTGCAGCGGAGATACGCGACCGCGAAAAGACTGTGACCGCGCAGTACGAGGAGCTGCTTTCAGAAAGGAAAAGCCGGAATGAAAAGCCGGTCATCACTGCCCGGGATATTGCCGCTTCACTTGCACGGATAACAGGGATATCGGCGGCAGAAGTGCTTAAAGATGACACGGGACGGGTAATGGGGCTCGAAGATGAACTACGCCGGGAGATAATCGGACAGGACAGCGCTGTGTGCGCCGTTGCCGCGGCAGTAAGGCGGAGCCGCTCCGGCATCTCCCGCCGTGACAGACCGATCGCAAGCTTCATTTTCGCGGGACCCACCGGTGTCGGAAAAACGGGATTGTCGAAAGCACTTTCCCGGGCAATGTTCGGGAAAGATGACGCTTTGATAAGATTCGACATGTCAGAGTATATGGAAAAGCACAGCGTTTCGGGACTTATCGGCTCCCCCGCCGGCTATGTGGGCTATGAGGACGGCGGACGCCTCATAGAAGCGGTAAAGCGCAGACCGTACAGTGTCCTGCTCTTTGACGAGATCGAAAAAGCGCACCCGGACATTCTTGATCTGCTGCTGCAGGTGCTTGATGACGGGCATCTGACTGCCGCGGACGGTACACGGGTAAGCCTAAAGAACTGCATAATTATAATGACGACAAATGTCGGAGCGAGAGCTTCCGAGGAAAAAAAGCCGGCTGTAGGATTTATTTCCGGGGAAAGCGAAAAATACGATGACATTATTAAAGCCGAACTTGCCCGGACATTCCGCCCGGAATTCATCAACCGCGTGGACGAAATAGCGGTATTTTCACGCCTTTCAGAGGATTCGGCAGAACTTATCTGCCAAAAAATGATATCCGATCTGTCAGAGCGCGCAGCAGAAGGCGGCATTGCATTAACTGTAACTGACGCGGCTGTAAAAAAGCTTGCTAAACTCGGATACAGCGAGAAATACGGTGCGCGCGAAATGCAGCGCACTATCATAAAGCATATAGAGGACCCGCTTGCAGAGAAAGTGCTTGCCGGCGAAACGAATGTAACGTTCAGCGAAGAGGATATATAATGAATGACAGCTCCCCCTTCCGCATATAATTGCAGGAGGGGGACTGCGCTATGATGAAGTGGATAATGACGGGGCTGATAGTGCTGTCGGCTGTGTTTGCGGCACTCACCGGGAACATGGGCAGCCTTACGACTGCGTTTCTGGAGGAATGCGGCGGCGCGGTACAGCTCGCTATATCGCTGACCGGGATAATCGCGCTGTGGAGCGGAATAATGCGGGTAGCGCAAAGTTCCGGGCTTACCGGAAAGCTGGCAAAGCTTGCCGAACCGGTACTGTCGAAGCTGTTCGGAGGTCTGGAGCGCGGCGGAAAGGCGATGCAGTACATAACGCTGAACATCACTGCAAATATACTTGGTCTCGGAAACGCATCAACGCCTTTCGGTATCGCGGCAATGCGGGAAATAGAGCGCGAGGAGCATAATCCCGAGCCGGAAAAAGCCTCACATAACATGATCGTGCTGACGGTGATGAATACTGCGAGCTTACAGCTTATCCCGACTACCGCGGCTGCGCTACGGCTTGCGCACGGCTCCGCCGACCCTATGGAGATCCTGCCCTGCGTATGGGTAACATCAGTCTGTGCGCTTTTCGCGGCTCTGACCGCAGCGGCTGTCTGCCGCGCTTTAAGCAGGAGGAAACGGCTGTGAACATATCGGATCTTGTGATACCGCTGATATTTGCGGGGGTGCTGATATATGGAGTATGCACGAAAACGGACGTTTTCACGGAATTCACAGAGGGCGTAAAGGACGGATTAAAGACGGTATATGACATCTTCCCGTCGCTGTTCTGCCTTGTGATCTCGGTAGCCGCATTCCGTGCGTCCGGCGGTGCCGGACTGCTGACGGAACTGCTGTCACCTGCACTGAATGCCGTTGGATTCCCGCCGGAGTGCGCCGAGCTGATCCTGCTCCGCCCATTTTCCGGCAGCGGCGCGATAGCCGTATTCGAGCGGGTACTGACAGCCTGCGGTCCCGACAGCTTTCCCGGCAGGACTGCGTCGGTAATACTCGGAAGCAGCGAAACGACATTCTATACGCTGTCCGTTTATTTTGCTGCTGTAAAGGCGAAAAAGACCCGATATGCACTGTTCTGTGCGCTTGTGGGAGACTTTGTCTGCGCAGCGGTTAGTGCTGTCGCAGTAAGAATGATGCTTTGAGTGACATAAACAGCAATGCGGATAACGGCAAAAAAACCGCTGAATGCTTACGCATTCAGCGGTTTTTGTTAAGCTCCCATTGGAAGTATCGGCGATGTTCCGACTATCAATCCGTCGCTTGTAACGCCTTGATCTTCGCCGTCCCATGCAAAAGTCTCCACGCTCCAGCCGGCTGTATTATCAAATACCGGGAAATTCTGAACGGGCGTAGTCTGACCGTTCACGAAGTACAGCGCAAAGCATACACCTCCGACAAGCCTGAAACGCACATATCCGTTCTCAAGCTCGGGAAAAGCATTTGCAAGCTGGCACGCAAGACGTTCTTCGGCATTTATACTGCCCTGCTTCTGCTCATCTTTTGTTGATTCGCCGTGACCGGTCCATTTTGTATTGAACTTCTGTATAAAAACTGTCTTGTCAGATGTATCAATAATCCATTTACCGTTTATTATTGCGACATCAACATCGCAGATAGCGCTGCGTGAAAGGAACATACCATATCCGTCGGCACCCGCCTGGGTCATAAAATAAGATATATTATCACGCATCTTGCCCGCTGTTGAGTTTGCCCCCGCAACATGGGAACGCGTAACATAGCCTATCATCGTAGGAATAAGTATCGCCGCAAGAACAGCGATAATTGCGATAACAACAATAAGCTCCACAAGCGTGAAACCCTTTTTATTCAATTTTTTCATATTTTTTCTCCAACACCGCCGGTAAACCGATTACCGGTACCTATCAGGTCTTTTCAACCACCGAATTCTCTGCGGAATTAATGAATATCTGTCCTGCATCACAGAACATTACAGGGTAAGAACAGCAATAATCGCCGCTTGCGAGAATGCAGTTATCCTGCAGTGTAACGTCAAGACCGTTTGCGTCAACGTTCAGCCAGTATGTAGCAAGTACACGGTATGTTTCATCGGTAACTATATAAATAGTACCTTCCATGCCTTCCTTCTGTGTGGTGTACTTCTCAAGTGCGGTCTGCATCTTTGAATACATTTTCTTCTGCGCATCACTCTTTGAGTTGTCTGCAAGTAAAGTATCAAAGCTGGTGGTTGCAACTGCGGCGGTGTGAACAGTTCCTGCCGAACCTACTACGGGGTTGGCAACTCCCGAACCGCCCTTGATGACCTGACCCTGATTGTCAAGCATAGCGTAGAAAACAACGAAAGTTTTTCCGCCGGTTGACGGGATCGCCGTAGGATTGGTTATCTCGATAGTTGAAAGAACGTCCTGTGCATTGTAGTAAACGTCCTTTGCGAGAGCCTTTCCGAGTGCCGGCTTCTGGTCATAGGTGAGAGACGGAACTATCATAGCTGTAAGCACACCTATGATAACAATCACGATGATCATCTCGATCAGCGTGAATCCTTTTTTTGCCCGCAGACGGGCGATTTTGTGAACCATAAAAGATTCCTCCTTCTAAAGGATTTTATAAAAGGAGCAGCGGTGTTAAAGAAAAATCAAACGGTTTCCCGGTTCCGCCTCGGCGGAGAAATTTGCGCTGCTTCATTTTATCTGTTTTACGGATATGTCGTGAGGTCATATCCGCGTCCGAAGTACGGGTGCGGATATCGCCCTGCGGCGATTTTCAGTGCTGTTCGTGCTGGCTTCTTACAAGCCGGAAAAAATCCACTTCAAGAGGCGGATCGTTTATCCAACCGAGATAATAAGCTGTAATATCGGTGATCTCTGCATCGACACGATCCCAATAAAATTGACGATTTATATTACCCCCGGTGGTGTACATAATATCTGTCGTGTGAAAGACACTGCAAAAGTCAACAAAATCACTCGTGGTATGGTACAAAACATCATGGTTATCCGGAGCATAAAGATCAGGAGCGCCGAAGTCGTGAAGGAGTTCGTGTATAAGCATATCCGGCGATATCGGCTGATTCTTTCCTGAATACCAGTACGGACTTACCACAAGCTCGTACGGACGCTCAAATGGCTTATTGTACACATTCAGCTCATATATAAAGGTATTCGGGGAAGTTCCGCCGTCATAAAAGAAATAATAAACTACATTCTGACAGCCAAGTTCATTGTATATTGCATCATTATTTACACAGCTGTCGATAAAATCCCATTCGTAACCGGCTTCCTTGTTCATAAAACGAGACATATAGTCATCATTTACTATTATGTCTCCGAAGTCGTGCTCATAATAGAGAACATTGTCATTTTCGTCGGAAGGCTGAACAAATTCCAACTCGACCCTGTACTTTTTTCCCTGTTCTATGAGCCAGTCAGTTCCGACTGAAAGATATCGGAGAAGCTCTTCACGCTTTTTCTTATCTTCCGGCTGCGTGAAATCCCATTTATCATATCCGTCAGAAGCAAATACGGTCACAAGAGCCGTTTTTCCCTCAAGTTTTTTTGCGGAACCGAGATCTTCGTAGGCTACACCCGGATACTTCGGCTTATAATCGAGGTCAATAACATCAAAATAGTCAAGCTCAAATATGAGTCCGATTATTACAGCGGCTATGACCACAACAAGGAGTATAACAGTAAGGATCTTCTTTTTTGTCATAAAAACCATTACTTACAACAAATTCCCTGACGAGAGAGTTTCCCGTCAGGGAGAATTTGTTTAGTTCTTTTTGTCAGAAGCCAACTTAATTACGTTGTACCGAAGTTGAAAGAGCTGCTGCTGTCGAGCGGGATAACAGGAGCTGTTCCTACGATATCACCGGAAGCTGCGATACCTGCTGTATCGTTAGCCCACTGAGCGCCTGTCGGCCAGTCAGCAGAGCTGGTCCAAGAAATAGCGCTTGTGATAGCTGCCGGAACTGTAGCTGTACCGTTAACATAGAGAACACCGAATGTCTTACCGCCTCTGAGGTAAGCCTTGATCTGAGCTGTCTTAACCTCGGGGAAGAGGTCAGCGAGGTCAGCTGCAAGAGCCTTGCAGTGATCAACATCACCCTTGGTTGTACCTGCAACTTCAGATGTGCTCCAGTTGGTCTTGTCGTTGAAGCTGTCCTGATTTGTTACAGAAACCTTCCAGTCAGCGGCAGCGGTACCGCCAACAGTGATAGTTACAACAGAAGTAACTGTGCCCTTCTTCATTCCCTTGTTTACAGTATCAAGCTGTGTAAGGAATGCGTCGATCTCATTCTTGATAGAAGCAGCAGTCGAGTTAGCGGATGTAACCTTGGACTGTGTTACGTAACCAAGCATGGTCGGGATAAGGATCGCTGCGAGTACGCCGATGATAGCAATAACAACGATCAGCTCAACGAGTGTGAAGCCCTTCTTAGCACGGAGCTTCTGAAAATACTTTATCATGGTATTTTCCTCCTTTGTAAAAAATTTTTATTTATAACCCCGCAGGGTTATATACGTTTAGAAAGGGCGTTTTCCCTTTCTGTACTTACAGTATATCGCATCTCGGAAAAAATTGCAAGCGTTTTTTTCAGAAAATCTGCGTTTTACCGTAATTTTATATACATTTAATAAATACCGGGGGATGTTTTTTAGCATTTTACTGACCGGCGGTTACAAAATCGTTTTCACAGCCTAACCAAAGCTGTAACCAATTACACAAAACCGGTAATCTGCAACCAAACTGTAACCGCCGGCGTTGCAGGATTTGTATTTTCAACCGCTTTTCCGGTCGCATTATGTCACATCTTACAATTTTGCCCGATTTTCTTCGGTAGCCTTACTCTATATAAACGTATGGGCATAAGCCTTGCTGACTTTGTTGCTGCAGCAACGTTTATCGCTATTGACAAAACCGCGTTTCAGTGTTATAATAAAAGAACAAAAGCAGTCCTGATGATGCTTTATGTGCGCGCGTCGTGCGCGCTTTTGGCATCATCGTCGATGCATCGTACATCGGATAAGACGGTCTGCTCCCCTAAAGTTTTAAGTTATAAGAAATAACCGCTAACCCTTGGAAAGTATGGCGGTTATTTTCTTTTTCCGTGGCTTGAAAATATTTCGTAAAGAAATACCGCAAACGTCAATGTAAGCATAAGTGTCTGAATAATATCAGAGTATGTAAACATCAACATCAGCACCACCCCCTTTTTCAAGGGGAGAAGAACCGCCTGATCGTTTTTCCGCTGCCTTGTCCGATAATCACGCCAAGCCTGCCTGCGTCAGCGGCGTTTTTTCTGACCGGGGTGAGGAGGCAGCCGCACTCCGGCTATGCTAATGATATCATATCGTGCCGGCTTTGTCAACTATCTTAATGTACCGGCATAAGCCTTGCTGACTTCCTCCGCGTGACGCCTGCTTATCGGCACCTGTACACCGCCGGCAAGCAAAAGACTCGTCTGCCGCAGCGCCCGTATGTACTTCGTATTTACAATGAATGACTTGTGCGTCTGGACGAACCTGCCCGACGCAAGATACGGAGCGAAGTAGTCCTCGAAGGAGATGTTGCGGCGCTTTCCGGAGATCGCCGTGCCGTCGCTCAGCACATACTTCATATTCCGCACATTATTTTCGATGTAAACCACACTGTCCGCAGCTATCGAACGCACCTCTCCGTTCATTCGCACCGTTATCTTCTCTGCTGCAGCCGCTCTTCTTACGAGAAGCGCAAGGTCAAGCGCTGAAAAAAGTTCCTCCCTTATATCCGGCTTTACGATGTAGCGCAGGGCATGCAGTCCGTAAGCTTCGAGGGCATGAGTGCCGGAACGGGTGACGTAGATAAGCTGTGCCGGGGTACCGTAGGAGCGGACAGACTTGCCGATAGCGATGCCGTTTACGCCGTGGGAGGAGATGCCGAGGACGTAAATATCGGAGAGCTTTCCGGAGAGAACGTGCCTGTTAAGCTCACGGGGATCGCCGAAAACTTCAAGGACGATGTTTTCATGCCCGGGCTGAGCAAGCCATTCCCGGATTACGGTCTCTGTCCCGGATATATCGTTTTTCTGGTTGTCGCAGAGGACAACGGTAAGTTCATTTCCCATTGCTTTCAATAAAAGCCATGACCGCGTATGCGATTATGGCAGGTCCGGATATTTTGCTTTAGCGAATTGATAGCGTCTGACAGAATTCAGCCAGTTTCGCCGATGTGATCTATTCACGATCTGATGAATGACATTAAGTGAATAGTGAATAGTACAGAAACGGCGCAGAAGCTTTTGTGCTCAGGTACTATAATTTATTCATTATTCACTATTCATTCTTCATTGAGGCGCTGTAAAGCGCCGTTTCTGGTGCCGGCGGCGGGGGTCGAACCCGCACGGTATTGCTACCAACGGATTTTGAGTCCGTCACGTCTGCCAATTCCATCACGCCGGCATAAGCCACTTAACTATAGTAGTATATCATATAACAGCCAAAACGTCAAGCAAAGATGAAATATTTTTATGAAATATCGGAAAATAACTTGACAAGCGGGCGAAAATGTATTAAAATTAATATTGTGAATAAGTCTGTATGAAAATACGATCATATACAGCTATTTATCATTTTTACCGGTTTTCGGTTTACATATTACGTTACGATGCAGTTTTAATTTAATTTTTATTGTACACAGCCGTGGTGCGGGACTGCGCACAGACGGTATTTTGCGGAATGCTCCGGACAAGTTTGCCGGCGCATGATAGAAGTTATTTTATATTGTACAGCGTCAGCAGTGGTTAAGCACGGGCTCTTTGTGTCCTTGCCTGCCGTTTGTTTTGCGTTTCCTGCACCGCCGTTCTATGGAAATCGGCATTACCGGATATCGCGAAAAGGAGGGAAGGTTTCATGGATACATGGCTCGCTATTGCGCTTATAGCCGCTGCTCTTATTTTGGGCGCAGTTGCCACGTTTATTGCGTATAAAAAAGCATTCAGCAAAGGCGTTGAGCACCGCAAAAAAGAGGCTGAAGCGCAGATTGAGTCCGCCGAAAAGGAAGCGGAGCGTATAGTTGCGGAAGCGAAAGAAAAGGCCGAGACTACAAAGAAATCACGGCTCGTGGAAGCAAAAGACGAGATATACCGCATGAGAGGACAGGCGGAAAAGGATATCCAGAAAATGAAATCGGAAGCCGAGCGCGAACTTAAGGAACGCCGCGCGGAGGTTTCAAGATCAGAACGAAGATTACAGCAAAAAGAAGAGAACCTTGACAAGAAGAACGACAAGATCGAAAAGCTCGAAGAAAGCCTTGCCGCAAAGAACAAGAAGGCTGAAGAAAAGCTTGCCGAGGCTGAGAAGCTCAAGGAAGACCAGATGGGGATCCTCGAAAGGATATCGGGATTCACAATGGAGCAGGCTAAGGATCACCTGCTCAGAATGCTGGACAGCGAACTCGACAGAGAAAAGGCAGTCCGCATAAACAACTACGAACAGAAGCTCAAGGACGAATGCGACGACAAGGCGCGCAACTGCATAGCGCTTGCTATTTCGAGACTTGCCGCCGAGACGGTATCCGAGATGACGGTATCTGTCGTATCGCTGCCGAATGACGAGATGAAGGGAAGGATCATCGGACGCGAGGGAAGAAATATCCGTACCCTCGAACAGCTCACGGGCGTTGATCTTATAATTGATGATACTCCCGAGGCTATCACGCTTTCAAGCCACGACAAGGTTCGCCGCGAGATC
The DNA here is from genome assembly GCA_017479645.1 of Ruminiclostridium sp. Lineage (GTDB taxonomy): Bacteria > Bacillota > Clostridia > Oscillospirales > Ruminococcaceae > Ruminiclostridium_E. The sequence goes on from JAFVBZ010000177.1 coordinate 16,385, forward strand.
GCAAGGATAGCGCTTGAACGTCTTATTCAGGACGGCAGAATCCACCCGACACGCATTGAAGAGACAGTGGAGCGTGCAAAGCGCGAAGTTGAGCAGAAAATCAAGCATGAGGGCGAACGCGCTCTGCTTGCAACGAACGTAAACAATATGAACCCCGAGCTTGTGAAGCTTGTCGGAAGGCTTTACTATCGTTCTTCCTACAGCCAGAACGTGCTCGATCACTCGATCGAGGTAGCGCATCTCGCCGGAATGATGGCGGACGAGCTTGGAGTAGATGCAGCTCTTGCCCGCCGTGCAGGTCTCCTGCATGACGTCGGAAAGGCGCTTAGCGAAGAGATCGAAGGCTCGCATGTACAGATCGGTGTTGATGTTTGCCGCAAGTACAAGGAGAGTCCCGAAGTTATCCACGCTATCGAAGCTCACCACGGTGACGTTGAAGCGAGAACAGTTATCGCAAATCTCGTCAAGGCAGCCGATGCTATCAGCGCGGCAAGACCTGCGGCAAGAAGCGAGAACTTTGAGAACTACATCAAGCGTCTCCAGAAGCTTGAAGAGATATGCTCCTCCTACAACGGCGTTGAAAAGACGTATGCTATCCAGGCAGGCCGTGAGGTACGCGTAATGATCAAGCCTGAATCTATGGGCGATGACAAGATGACGGTACTCGCACGCGAGATCGCTAAGAAGATCGAAGCCGAGATGGAATATCCGGGTCAGATCAAGGTAAACCTTATCCGCGAAAGCCGCGCCGTAGAGTACGCGAAGTAAGAGCGGCGGACGCGCCGCGGCGAAATGCGTAGCGACACTCTTCTGTCGGCGGGTTCGCTACCTCGGTTAGTTATATTCATCAAATTAATAACAGCTTGCAGAGATTGTCTCTGCAAGCTGTTTTCTTGTTATTCTGAATGGAATCTTTGCCAACCCCACTGGCGGCGGACGCGCCGCTGCGAAATGCGTAGCGACACTCTTCTATTGGCGGGTGAAGTACCTCGGGTAGTTAGTCTGATTGAAATATCGCCAACCCCACTGCGTTTCAGCCGGCAGCCGCCCATAGCTGAGCGCTCTGAAATACTGCATTTATTTAGGGTGTCCAGCACCCTTTTTTAAAGGGGGTTGGCGGGGGTTGGGGGGCGGCGCCCCCTCTCAAAATCTCTCAAACATCTCTCAGCCTCTCTTGCGCATCTTGTGAGTAGCGAGCTTGACGACGCGGTAGGCTCCCTTATAGATGCCGGCTTTGTGCGCAGTGAGAATGTTGTCGCACATCATATCAATAATATCACCGTGGTTCTGTATCAGGTCTATCATTGCGCAGGTCTCAGCAGGAGTGGTGACCTCGTAAGTGCCGTCTCCAAGTTCCGCCGCGCGTATCGCTCCCCATGCTTCGTGACCGCCTACACGCTTTATCATCAGCTTCGGTATCGGATAGAATGACAGCTCGCTCGGCTTCGTGATAAGCACGTCGGAGCAGCGCATCAGCAGATTCGTTGAGTAGACCGCCGCGAATATGTCGGAGTGGCAGAATGCGTGAATGCCCACAACTTCGCTGTCAAGCGCAGCTTCTGCAAATGCCTTCGTCTCCGCAAAATCGTCGAAATGCTCGGTAAGATAACCGCGCATCTGCGGTATCTCGTTGATAAGCGCTTCCCATACATTCCTGTGATCTCCCACATTTATAAACAGCGCAGCATTCCCCTTAGCTATGTCGGGGAGAAGCTTTCTGATTATCGAGACGAATATCTCCTTCTGTGCGCCCGCACCGCCCACAGACATGAGCCAGCGCTTTGTGCCGCCGTGAGAACGCGCCTTGCGTCTTGCGCAGTCAGCTTCGATGTTGCTCACAAGCTCATGGTCAACATAGTGACCGGTGTACGCAATAGATGTCTTGGGCATGGGCTTGAGCTGACGCTTCTTGTCCATTCCGCGCAGCGCACGGTAGCCGAGATACGCAGACGGGGTCTGCACCGTGTGTATTGAGCCTTCCGCGAGATGCAGAGCCATAGGCCAGTTGTCGGGGATAGCGTTGACTACACTGGTAAGTCCCGCATGGACCGCCGCCTGCGCAGGCCATACATGAGTTGCTACATAGGGAATATCCTTCGGGAGATCATGCAGAACAGGTGCCATAAGCTCGGCAACCTTCTGATCGGAGCAGTTGTATGTGAGCTTGCGGAAGCCTTCACTGTTGATCGGCTCCCAGACAAGCTTGTTAAAAAGCGGTATCGACTGCGAAAGGCGGGAGCCGAGGGAATACAGCTCGTTCTGCTCCGCTATTATCTTGCCGCAGGTGGTACTTTTGAACGAATGGAGATCGAACCAGTACGGCTCATATCCCATAGCCTTTGCCGCGGACGCTATCGCCATTGAAATGCGGTAGTGACCGAATCCCATTCTGATGTTCCCTATTATTAAGCTCTTCCGGTCAAATTCCACGTCCTTGTGATCGGAGATAAGAAGCTGTTCGGTGCCGAGGATATCCCCGATCGCCGGAGCAGGTACTGCGGTGAGATGATAGTTTTTTGCGGAATCGTCGCCGTACTTGCGTATAAACTTGTTCTTGTTTGCGACAGCCTTTCTGTAAGCTTTGTCCGACATTTCGTTCCCGAAGATCACTTTTGCTCTGTCCATGATAATTCCTCCTGCATTATAATAGTGCCGTGCTTCCCGTTTTGTGGGGAGCTTTTTGTTTTATTTTTGCAAAACCTATTGACAAAATTGAGAAAATGTGATAGACTTACTATCAGCTGATAGTAAGTCTATCACATTTTAGGAGGTTTGTCAAGTGGTAAATGAAATTTCTTCCGATCTTTCACCAAAAAAACTGAAAGACAAACGTGTAGAGCGTGCAGTAGCCGTCTGTGCAGAGCTTTTCCTCGCAAACGGCATAGAAAATGTGAAGATGACTGATATTGCCGATGTGAGCGGTATAGGAGTCGCAACGCTGTACCGGTACTTCGGCACGAAGATAGGAATAGCGATCGGCGCTATGACCTTTCTGTGGGACGATCTGAAGAACCTGTTCAGCGGGGTGTTCGACTCGGAGACATTTTTATCCCAGACCGGGATAAAACAGCTGCAGGATATGCTGAAAATGTTCATCGTCCTGTTTACCGCACATAAGGATTTCATGCGTCTCCTCGGTGAGTTCGACAGGTTCGTGATACACGAGAATGTGCCGTCCGAACAGCTCGAAGTTTACGAAAAGTCGGTCATAAACTTCTACCCTGTGATCGAGCGCGCTTATAATAAAGGTGTCGAGGACGGCACTGTAAGGGAAATTCCGGAGTTCCGGATCTATTATCTGACATTCGCTCACGCTCTTACGGAGATGAGCAAGAAATTCATAGACGGCGAGATACTGCCGTCCGACGATTTTTCCGACGCGGAAAAAGAGCTTGCTATGCTCATAGACTGCGCGGTAAGCTACCTTAAGGCATGAAAGGGGTTTTGGCAATGGAGAAAAAGATCGCAACTAACAAGGTGCTCTGGATTTTCGCAATAGGTCAGCTCGGCTGGTCTACGCTGTCCGGAATCGTTTCAAACTGGCTGGTATTCTTTTTCCAGCCGAGCGCGGAGGAGATAGCAAAGGGACAGACCGTCTTTCTCCCGCAGGCAACATTCATCGGTCTTACCGCTATCGGTCTTATAACCGCGTTCGGACGTATCTTTGACGCAGTTACCGACCCGCTTATTGCCGGCAAGTCCGACAGACTCAAACACAGGCTTGGCAGACGCATTCCATTTATGCGTATCGCCGCACTTCCTTTCGGCGTTGTTACCGTGCTGATGTTCATCTCTCCGGTAGGCTCCGAAAGCCCGATTAATGTAATCGCGCTGTTTATCTGCGCAATGCTGTTCTACCTCTGCATGACCGCGTACTGCACGCCCTACAACGCGCTTATCCCGGAGCTCGGACGCACCCAGAACGCCCGCATCAACCTCTCTACATTCATTTCCGTTACCTACTTCGTCGGAACAGCAATGGCATACCTCGTTCCGAATATCGCAGGATTCTTCCTTAACGCGCTGAGCAATGAGGAAGTTGCGGCAAAGACGGGTATGACCGTTGACGCGGTAATAGAGTCCGGAACGGTTATCTACACCAACTACCCCGAAGCATACCGCATCACGATCGGAATACTTGCGGGAATAGCGGTCATCTGCATGTTTATCCCTGCTTTCGCAATAGATGAGAACAAGTACGCAGACACGACGCCCACCGAAACACCTGCGTTCAAATCCCTCGCCGCAACATTCAAGAACAAGGATTTCCGCCTTTTTGTCGCTTCCGATATACTTTACTGGATCGGACTTACCCTCTTCCAGACAGGTCTTTCGTTCTACATCACAGTGCTCATGGGACTTGACTCCACCTGGACATTCCCGCTTTTCGCAATAATGACGGTCATGTCGCTGGTATGCTATGCCCCGGTAAATATTTTCGCAAAGAAGCTCGGCAAGAAAAAGCTGATATCGTTCGCATTCATGTTCTTCGCGGTAACATTCCTTGTGACCGCATTCGCCGGAATCATTCCGATACCCGGCGTTGCTTACGGCATTATCGTAGCTATCCTCGCATCTATCCCCATGGCGATACTCGGTATTCTTCCGCAGGCTGTTGTCGCGGATATCTCCGAAGCTGACAAGATCGACACCGGCGAGAGCAGACAGGGTATGTTCTATGCGGCAAGAACCTTCGCGTTCAAACTCGGTCAGTCCCTCGCAATGCTCATCTTCACCAGCGTAGCGCTTATAAACTCGGATATAACCGACAGAGCGGATCCCGGATACGGTCTCGGCTACCGCATCACCGCGATCATTGCTACGGTCCTTTGCCTGCTGGGAGGAATTGTATTCTTCCGTTATAATGAAAAGAAGGTCATCGACAAGATAATAAACGGCTCTGAAAAGTAATACGGAGGGACGGATATGTACAGATTTGTAAATGTCAGATTCGCATACCGCGTTGACGGAAAAGGCTATACCGTAACATCTGCGGAGAGCGTCCGCAATAACCGCGTTTCACTTGAAATAAAGGAAAACACCGAGACTTTCGGTGTTACCGTTCGCTCAAAGAGCGAGATCGAGATTATGAAGATATCTGCGGAGTTCGAGTACGTTTTCAGCCCGGATGACCGCATCTTCCTCAACGGCTACCAGTCCTGGACTGACAGCACCGAGCTGCCTGCTGACGGCAAGGTCCGCGGCATAGATCATATCCCTGCCGCTGTCACCGACAGGTACTCCTTCCGGGCATACGGAGACTACGGATTCACAAAGTACAGCCGCAAGAAAGGTCATATACACGGCTTCTCCTACGGATATGTGAAGCACAGCGACGGTATCTTCGACTTTATCGGCTCTCTCGGCGAGGACAAGGGCTTCACCTGTATCAGGGCAAATACCGAAAAGAACACGGTAACCGTTGAGAAGGACTGCCGGGGACTTTATACCCGCGGCGATTATGAGGGACTTTCGCTCTATATCGGAAGCGGTTCCGAGGACGAGGTGTTCGGCGCTTACTTTGCCTGGCTCGGCATCGCGCCGACGGAAGAAGAGCCGGTATTCGGCTATACCAGCTGGTACAGGCATTACCAGGATATCAACGAGCGCTGCCTGCTGAATGATCTTGAAGGGCTGAAGAACTGCGAGGTAAAAGCGGACATCTTCCAGATAGACGACGGCTACCAGACTGCCGTAGGCGACTGGCTCAGTATAGATATGTCGAAGTTCCCGAACGGCATCAAGCCTGTCATAAGCAGGATAAAAGAGGACGGATTCACTCCCGGACTATGGCTTGCTCCTTTCGTATGCGAGGAGAAGTCGGAGATGTTCTCCGGTCACCCGGAATGGCTGCTGCGTGACGAGAACGGCGAGCCGGTAAGAGCCGGAAGCAACTGGAGCGGTGCTTATGCACTCGATATCTATAACGAGGATTTCCGCGCATACCTCAAAGAAGTTTTCCGCACCGTGACCGAGGAATGGGGATTCGGTCTTCTCAAACTCGACTTTCTCTACGCGGCGTGCATTCTCCCCCGCCGCGACAAGACCCGCGGTTTGATAATGGCAGACGGAATGGAGCTGCTCCGGGAGCTTTCTGGTACTGCGAAGATACTCGGCTGCGGCGTGCCGATAGCCTCCGCGTTCGGAAAAGTCGATTACTGCCGCATAGGCACGGACGTTACTCCCGAATGGAACGACAAGACTTATATGCAGCTGATGCACCGCGAGCGCCCGAGCTCCAGAAACAGCATTCTCAACTCGGTATTCCGGCGCCAGCTGAACGGAAGAGCTTTCGTAAATGACCCGGACGTGTTCATGCTGCGCGACACCGATACCACGATGACACAGGAACAGCGAAGATGTCTTGCGGAAGTGAATGCGCTGTGCGGAGGAGTGCTGTTCAACTCGGACGATATGAACGAGTACGGCGAATCCCAGAAGAAGATGCTTGACGATATGATGAAGCTTCGCGGAGCGAGAGTGCTTGCGGCTGAGTATATCGGCAGTGAGCTGGTACTGTCGATAGAACTGGACGGCAGAAACATCATCAAAGCTTACAAGATGTAATACTATATTTCTATCGAAATATAGACAAATGCACAATTCACAATGCAGAATGCACAATTATGGAGCGCGCTCTGCGCGCATATCTGAATCGTGACGAAATTACTTGATTTTGTCTATGAATAGATACTAATTTAGTATAAAACAGGATATATGGTCAGAAAAGGGCGGGACTGCGATAATTCGCAGTCCCGCTCTCGTTATATCAATAAAGTTTTTTCTTTTCACAGATGTTCAATTCTCCGTGGAACGGGATCGGGTGCAGGGCGCGCCCTGCCGCGGGACGGGGGCGCGTAGCCCCGGCGCTGTCCGCGAGGACGTCTGCCGAAAAAGTTCCTTTTTCGACAGACTGAAACGGGGCTGCGATAAATCGCAGTCCCGTTCTTTTTACATATCAAGGATAACAGCCAAAGCCGTCTGTCAATCCTTATCAAAGCTCTCTACCTCGATATCCGCCGGTGCGTCTATTTCTTTTCCGACGTAGCCGCCATTCTTCCGCCGCTGTTTCACGCACTCGGTAAGCAGGTACTCGATCTGACCGTTTACAGAGCGGAAATCGTCCTCCGCCCATATAGCGAGATCATTGTACAGCTTTTCGGACAATCTGAGGGGGACCTGCTTCTTAGCACCCATTAATATAAGCTCCCGGAGTTGACAACGGGCTGTGCATCGTGGTTGCCGCAGAGGACTACCAGCAGGTTGGAGACCATTACAGCCTTGCGCTCGTCATCAAGCTCGACAACGTTCTTCCTGCTCAGTTCCTCAAGCGCCATCTCCACCATACCGACTGCGCCGTCAACTATCAGCTTTCTTGCGTCAACGACCGCAGAAGCCTGCTGTCTCTGCAGCATAGCGGCAGCTATCTCCGGCGCATACGCAAGGTATGTTATTCTCGCGTCAACTATTTCAAGTCCCGCTTCCTTTACTCTTTCCTGTATCTCACACTTTATGCGGTTCGCTACTACATCGCTGGAGCCGCGCAGGCTTCCCTCGTCTGCAACTCCGTCGCCCGTGGTGTCAACATTCGGTGCAACATCGTAAGGATAGAGCCTTACAACATTACGCAAAGCCGTGTCGCACTGAAGGGAGAGGTACTCCTTGTAGTTGTCAACGCTGAATACTGCTTTCGCAGTGTCAACTACCCTCCACATGACCGCAATTCCTATCTCCACCGGGTTGCCGAGACAGTCGTTTATCTTCTGCTTTGCGTTGTCAAGGGTCATTATCTTGAGGGAAATGCGCTTGTCAACAGTCGATACGGCGGAAATGGTTATATCGCCGGCACCGGCTTTCAGAAGTGCCGCCGCGGGACCGCTTCCCTGACCTACATCTCCGCTCTGACGGAGCTTTGTTCCGGCTGCGGGATTTACCGCCGAGCAGAACGGGTTCACATAGTAGAAGCCGTCGCCTTTAAGCGTGCCGACATACTTTCCGAACAGCGTGAGAACGAGAGCTTCCTGGGGTTTGAGAACGCGGAGCCCGCAGAAGGGGAACCAGCCTATGAACATCCAGATGCCGGACACGATCAGCGTCAGTACCCATATTGCGCCGCCCTGTTCCGCGTCTGTCTTTATGATGCTCATAATGAACAGCACTATCGCCGCGATGTACAGCAGTATAGTAAATATAAGCACTGCCATACCGTTCTTTTTGGTTGTGTAGATCTTTTCTGTCATTTTAATGCACTCCTTTCGGGCATCTGCCCGTTTTGCTGCTTAGATCAAAGTTTTCTCTCTTTGATATCACAATGATATCACATTTATTTCGATTTGTCAATACCTTTTTTTGATTTTTTTCAAAAATAAAACGAAACCGGCGGAGCTGCGTTTTATCGCAGTCCCGCCGGTTCCGTTCTTTTTGTACGTTATAGCAATGAGAGGAGTGGCAATTTTGTTACAAACTATTTATAGTTATGCTTGGTTTTGATTGATGACTTTTCTCATTTTGAAATATTCGATAGGCATAGCTACTATACCAATAACAGCAGCCAACCCCAATTTTATCCCATAGAATATTAGCCAGCCAATTATTGGCAAGATAAGTATAAACCTTAAATTACTGAATAGATTATTGAGTGCTCTCCATCCGTAAGGAATACCGGCTATCTCCCAACCGACAAATATACCCGTAGGCACGCCCGTCAGTAAAGCAGCAATGGGAGAGCGGGCAATCCCCCAAAAACCTAAAGTAACAAGAATTGTAGTAACAATTATAATGATATGTATAGTGCGTATTTTTTGTTTGTTTTTTCTTATTATTTCGTTATAGTCATCTACCAATTGTTGTACTGCAAGTTGTGCACAATTGTCGCACATTATAGGATTATGCGCATCTGAGCACTCTGCGCACAATCCTCTTCCGCATTGACTGCAATAAGCAACGGCATCTCTATCTGGGTGATGATAACACTTCATGGTTAACCTCCTGATATATAATAAATATTTATGAGTTTCTGTGTGCGATTTCAGACTTGCCTTGAATATAATTTTTATAGCTTGGCATATTATTTAAAACGGCATGAAACATTATAATAATAAGTCCCATTGTCATAAAAATCACCTCAAATACCGGGAAATGCGATACAATGTATGCAATATCGATTTTTTCTTTAACGAGTGATATTATCAATATCAAAGATGATATATGAGCCGAGATTATGTGAATCATTGTAAACATCAGCATACCGCCGCAAATATATATCGGTGTTATACTATTATCTGTCATAAATGCTTTCACAGTAAGAAAAATTGCAGCCACGGCGCATAATGCGATTATTACATATACAGAAACGATCATTAAATCGGCTTTATACGGCATTGTCAGTTCAAGAAGCGATGATGCCTTTTGAACCGTCCCGAACCCAAACAAAGAAATTATCGCCGCTATCACCAAGACACAGTTCACTGCAAGAAAAACATATTTATTATTAAAAAAACGCATTTTTCCAGATATGTTGTTCATAATTGTTACCCTTTCTTTTTTTTACATTTTAGCACGTTTTGTTCTAAAAGTCAATAGTATTACATTAATTTTTTAAAAATTAGCATTTTCTGTTCTAAAAACGAGTAGAATAATTTGTGCTATTATACAATACTATATATAAATATAGAAAGGGTGATGATGATGTACGAAAGGATAAGAAATCTTCGTGAGGATAATGACCTTAATCAAAGTCAGGTAGCAGAAATGCTTCATTGCAGTCAAAGAACATACAGCTATTACGAAACAGGAGGGCATGATATTCCGACAGCAGTTCTCATAGCACTCGCTGACTTCTACAATGTTTCGACAGACTATCTTCTCGGGAGAACAAACGTTAAGGAAGTAAATTCAGAAAGCAACTGAAACATACAATTTTTCTTGATTTACCCGTCCAAATGTGCTATAATTATAAGACCATATTTTAAAAACGGAGAAAAGAAAATGGACATTTCAGCAAAAATTTCGGAAGAACTGAACATATCACGTTCGCGTGTTGACGCAGCTGTAAAGCTGCTTGACGAGGGCAACACTATCCCCTTTATCGCGCGGTACAGAAAGGAAGTTACCGGCGCTCTCGACGATGTGCAGCTCCGTGATCTTTCCGACCGCCTTACCTACCTGCGCAACCTTGAAAAGCGCAAGGAGGAAGTGCGCACAGCGATAGAGGAGCTCGGAAAGCTCACAGAGGAGATAGAGCATGACCTGTCGGAAGCGGCAACACTTGCTGCAGTCGAGGATATCTACCGCCCATACAAGCCCAAGAAGAAGACCCGTGCAAGCATAGCCCGCGAAAAGGGGCTGGAACCGCTTGCAGAGTTCATATTCGCCCAGTCAACAGGCGATCCTTATGCCGAAGCGGAAAAGTACATATCCGAGGAAAAGGGAGTTGCGACTGTACAAGACGCTGTTGACGGCGCAAAGGACATCATCGCCGAGAACATATCCGATGATCCGGAGATACGCAAGATACTCGGCGGACTTTACGACCGCACTGCACTCATCACCTCGGCAAAGGCAAAGGACGACATAGAAGAGAGCGTTTACGAGAACTACTACGAATACAAGGAAGCTGTATCGAAGATACCCACACACCGTATTCTCGCCATTGACCGCGGAGAACGCGAGGGCATACTTAAAGCGGCAGTGGAAGTCGATACCGACAACATGCTCGCAACGATCTACAGCCGGTGCATTACGGGAAAGAGCCGCAACAAGAACTCCGATCTTGTGACCGAGGCTGCGGAGGACGCATACAAGCGCCTTATCCACCCGTCTATCGAGCGCAGGGTCCGCAATGACCTTACAGAGAAAGCCTGCACAGCGGCGATAAAGGTGTTCGGCGACAATCTCCGCCAGCTCCTCATGCAGCCGCCCGTAAAGGGAATGGTGACAATGGGGCTTGACCCGGCATACAGAACAGGCTGCAAGATCTCGGTAGTTGACGCGACAGGAAAGGTGCTTGATACCGCGGTAGTCTATCCCACACCGCCGCACAACAAGACCGAGGAAGCGAAGAAGAAGCTTACCGCGCTCATAAAAAAATACGGCGTCACAGCGATATCGATAGGAAACGGAACCGCAAGCCATGAAAGCGAAGTCTTTGTGGCGGATATGATACACGAACTGGACACCCCGGTAAGCTACATGGTAGTATCGGAGGCAGGAGCCAGCGTTTACTCCGCAAGCAAGCTTGCACAGGAGGAATTCCCGGACTTCGACGTTACCCAGAGAAGTGCGGTCTCTATTGCAAGACGTCTCCAGGATCCGCTGTCGGAGCTTGTCAAGATCGAGCCGAAAGCGATAGGCGTCGGGCAGTACCAGCATGATATGCCGCCGGCACAGCTTTCCGAAGCACTGGGCGGTGTAGTCGAGGACTGCGTCAACAATGTCGGCGTAGATGTCAACACCGCGTCCGTGCCGCTTCTGTCTTATGTTGCGGGCATCAACTCCGGAATAGCGAAGAATATAGTTGCATACCGCGAGGAAAACGGCGGTTTCACAGAGAGAAAGGAACTGCTTAAAGTAAGCAAGCTCGGAAAGAAAACATACGAGCAGTGCGCGGGATTCCTGCGCGTACCGGGCGGCAAGGAACCGCTTGACAACACTGCCGTACACCCGGAAAGCTATACGGCGGCGCGGAAGCTGCTTGAACTCTGCGGGCTCACGGAGGACGACATCTCCGGCGACCGCTCGAAAGCCGCGTCCGAAAGCATAAACGCAAAGATAAAGGAGATCGGCATAAAGAAGGCTGCCGAACAGGCAGGCGTCGGCGATATGACGCTTTCCGATATAGTCAAAGAGCTTATGAAGCCGGGACGCGACCCGCGTGACGAACTGCCGAAGCCGATGCTCCGCACCGATGTGGTAGATATCAACAGTCTCAAAGAGGGTATGGAGCTGAAAGGCACAGTCCGCAACATAACGGATTTCGGCGCGTTTGTTGATATCGGCGTGCATCAGGACGGCCTTGTGCATATCTCCCAGCTTGCGGACAGATATGTGAAACACCCGCTTGATGTGGTAAAAGTCGGAGATATCGTGAACGTGAAGATACTCGGCATAGATGTGAAGAAGAACAGGATCTCACTCACAATGAAAGGCTTGAATTGAGAAAGACTCTGCTATGCCGTCTGCCTTCGGCCGTGTCCTGCGCGGACGGCGCCAGCCCCCTTTAAAAAGGGGGCTGGACCCCCTAAACAGAATGCTGTATCTCAGAGCGCACGAAAACGGACAGGTGCAGACTGAAATGCGGAGATATGGCAGTAATTATGTATTGCAAAACAGTGTTATTTGTGGTATAATTGAATGACAGCGAAATGTTAATTATGAAAGGAATGATTCTTATGGCAGGTTTGATGCTTGGAAATCAGGCTGTGGCAAGAGGATTGTACGAAGCGGGCGTTGAGTTCGTTTCAAGCTATCCCGGCACCCCCAGCACAGAGATCACCGAATTCGCTTCGACCTACGACAAAAATGAAATGTACACGGAATGGGCTCCCAATGAGAAGGTAGCCTGTGAAGCCGCTATCGGCGCTTCTTTTGCGGGCAGACGTTCGTTCTGCGCTATGAAGCACGTCGGACTCAATGTTGCGGCAGACCCGCTCTATACAGCGTCCTACACAGGCGTGAACGGCGGATTCGTCCTCGCGGTTGCAGATGACCAGGGTATGCACTCCTCCCAGAACGAGCAGGATTCCCGCAACCACGCTATCGGTTCAAAGGTCCCTATGCTTGAACCGTCGGATTCCGGCGAATGCAAGGAGTTCACAAAGCTGGCGTATGAGATATCCGAACAATTCGACACCCCCGTTATCCTCCGCCTCTCCACAAGAGTGGCACACTCCCAGAGCATTGTTGAGACCGAGGACAGAAAGACTGTTCGCTATGAGTACAAGAAGGATCCCCACAAGAACATAATGACGCCCGCCAACGCAAAGCCAAAGCATATCATAGTTGAGGAGCGCACAAAGAAGCTCCGCGAGTATGCCGAGACTTCCCCGCTCAACAGAGTTGAGATGTTTGACACAGAGATCGGTATAATCACCAACGGCGCGGCTTACCAGTATGCACGCGAAGCACTCGGAGAAAAGGCAAGCTACCTGAAACTCGGTATGGTGAACCCGCTCCCCGTTAAGCTCATCAAGGATTTTGCCGCAAAGGTAAAGAAACTCTATGTCGTAGAGGAGCTTGACGATATCATCGAGACACACTGCCGCAAGATCGGACTTGACCCGATCGGCAAAGAGCTGTTCACATTCATCGGCGAGTATTCGCAGTCATATCTGCGCGAAAAGATACTCGGCGAAAAGGACGAGTTCGTTCAGCTTGACGACGTTATCCCGGTACGTCCTCCGGTGATGTGCGCAGGCTGCCCTCACAGAGGCGTTTTCTATACGCTCAAGAAGCTCGGTGTGTTCGTAAGCGGCGATATCGGCTGCTATACACTCGGCTCCGCCGTACCGCTTGAAGCTATGGATACCACAGTCTGTATGGGTGCTTCCGTCAGCGGACTTCACGGCTTCAACAAGGCTATGCGCGGCGAATACGAGGGCAAGGCTGTGGCAGTCATCGGCGACTCCACATTTATCCACTCCGGCATAACCGGTCTTATCAACATAGCGTACAACCGCACAAATTCCACCGTTCTGATACTCGATAACAGCATCACCGGCATGACCGGACACCAGAACAACCCCGCAAACGGAAAGAACATCTACGGCGATCCTGCCTCGGCAGTAGATCTCGAAGCTCTCTGCCGCTCTGTCGGCATTGACCGTGTAAGAGTAATCAACCCCGGCGATCTTGCCGAGACGGAAGCTGCGATCAAGGAAGAACTTGTCGCGGACGAGCCTTCGGTTATAATTTGCAGGAAGCCCTGCGCACTGCTCAAGACAGTGAAGCACAAGCCTCCGTTCAGGGTTGACAGGGACAAGTGCAAGAGCTGCAAGGCGTGCATGAAGATCGGCTGTCCCGCTATATCCATGGTTGACGGCAAGGCGCAGATAGACAATACTCTCTGCGTAGGCTGCGGACTTTGCACACAGATGTGCAGATTCGGCGCGATAGAGGAATAAGGGAGGATTTGTGAAATGGCTGAAACAAAGGCAATAATGCTGGTAGGCGTAGGCGGTCAGGGAACACTTCTCGCAAGCCGTATCCTCGGAAACGTTCTGCTTTCCGCGGGATATGACGTAAAGGTCAGCGAAGTTCACGGAATGTCGCAGCGCGGCGGTTCCGTAGTAACATATATAAAGTACGGCGACAAGATCTTCTCCCCTGTTATCGAAAAGGGTGAAACAGATGTCATCATCTCATTCGAGGAGCTTGAAGCCGCAAGATGGCTCCCCTATCTCAAAAAGGGCGGAAAGATCATCACCAATTCCCAGCAGATAAACCCCATGCCCGTAATTATGGGCGCACAGGCTTATCCGGAAGGACTTACCGAGAAGATACGCGCAAAGGGCGTTGACATCACTGCGATAGATGCGCTTACACTTGCCGAAAAGGCGGGAAGCTCCCGCGCAGTGAATGTTGTACTCATGGGACTTATCTCGAAAACTGCGGGATTCCCGGAGGAAGCATGGCAGAATGCACTTGACGAGTGCGTTCCGAAGAAAGCGATAGATATCAACAAGAAAGCGTTTGCGCTCGGGCGTGAAGCATGACCCTGCGAAGGCGCAGCATTGCCGCCCGCTGGTTCTACAACAGCTTCAGCATCGTAGCAGTACTGCTGATAATACTTGATATCGTAGCGTATTTTCTGATAAGGAATTACTACTACGGTGCGGTAAGGCAGTACATCGAGACACAGGCGAACATAGTTGCGGGAGTTGTGGAACGCTCGTATGAGGAATCCGGCTCGGACTATTCGGACGAGATAATAAACTCGGTAGAGCAGTTCGAGAAGAAGAACTACGCGGAGCTTATGGCGATAAACCGCGAGGGAAAGGTATATCTGTCGAGCAGCGGATTCACGCCCTCCGGCACATACGATATGCCGGATTACGACGAGGCTTCCGCTTCTGACAGCCGGAGCGGTTACTATGTCGGCAGGTTTTTCGGCGGCGAGAGATATATGGCGTACACGATACTGAACGCTCTTACCGGCGGCGGAATAAGAATTGTCACATCGCTTGACAAGACCGACGCGCATATATGGGGCGTGACATTCGGCGTACTTGCTCTTACCGCCGGCATACTTCTGCTTCTGTTCATACTCGGCATATACTTCATACGAAGCATAGTCCAGCCGATACACCGTGTCGGTGCGACTGCACGAAAACTTGCTTCCGGCGACTTCACGGTGCGCATTGACAGCGAGAAGAACACCACAGAGGAGATAGGCGAGCTCTGCGATATATTCAATTATATGGCGGACGAGCTTGAGCACTCCGAGAATATCAAGAACGAGTTCATCTCGTCGGTATCACACGAACTGCGCACGCCGCTCACTGCGATAAAGGGCTGGAGCGAGACGCTCATGGATATAGATGACATCGAGACCCGGAAAAAGGGAATGCAGATAATCGGCAAGGAAACGGGAAGGCTTTCGGAAATGGTGGAGGAGCTTCTTGACTTCTCCCGCATACAGAACGGGCATTTCTCCCTCCAGCAGGCGAATCTTGATGTGATAGCGGAACTTTCGGACGCTGTGCTGATGTATGAGGAGCGCGCGAAAGCGGAAGACATCTCGCTCGTAATGGACGAGAGCGAAGATATCGCGATCGTTTACGGCGACAAGAACCGGCTGAGGCAGGTATTTATCAATATCATAGACAACTCGATCAAATACGGCAGAAAAGGCGGTCACACGTTTGTGAGCACCGAGATCTCCGGGAACCGCATAATAATTTATGTGCGCGACGACGGTGTCGGCATAGCCGAGAACGATATCCCGCGCATCAAAGAAAAGTTCTATAAAGCTAACAACACCGTCCGCGGCTCCGGTATCGGTCTCGCCGTAGCAGACGAGATAATCCGCATTCACGGCGGCTCCCTCGATATCTCCAGTTCTCTCGGCGAAGGAACCCTCGTAACGATCATTCTCCCGTTGGTGAGAGGGATCTGAGAGGTTTGAGAGAGGTTGAGAGAGATTGAGAGAAGTTAAGAGAAGTTAAGAGAAGTTTAAGACGGGGCGCCGCCCCGGACCCCGCCAGCCCCCTTTGGAAAAGGGGGCTGGACACCCTAAACTGATGCGTAGCGACATTCTTCAATGGGCGGGTGCAGCTCCACGGTTAGCTATATTCATCTGAATACAAGAAAA
>JAFVBZ010000178.1 GCA_017479645.1 Ruminiclostridium sp.
ATTTCTGCGGACGGCAACATTTCGATGTGCGATATGGGGCTTATAGCCGAGCTGATAAAAGAGATAAAGATCATCGGCTGCAACATCAACCAGATCGCGCACAAGGCGAACGAGCTCAACAGCATCCACGCCGGGGACATCAAGGAACTACAGGAGGAGCACGACCATTTATGCCGTATTTTAAGTCAAAACCTATTCACGCAGCCGTTGACAAAACTCTGAGGTACATCTTGAACCCCGATAAAACTGCGGAGTTATTCTATGCGGATTCCATAAACTGCTTCACGGACGCACAGGCGGCGTATCTGAATATGAAACAGGTTTACGAGCATTTCAGCGGTCGCATCTTCACCGAGGGTAAGTCCCAAAACGGCAACAGCCAGATCAAGGCGCTGCATCTTATCCAGTCGTTTTCACCGGAGGACGGGGTCACGCCCGAAGAGGTACACCGGATAGGGCTGGAACTCGTGAAGAAGATGTACGGCGATAAGGTGCAGGCGGTTATTGCAACCCACGTTGACAAGGAGCATATCCACAATCACGTTTGCGTGAACACATACACGCTCGACGGAAAGAAGCTGTACAACACGATCTCGGAAGTCGTCCGCGCCCGTGCAATATCCGACGTTATCTGCAAACTGCACGGCGTGCGGAACGTGATGCTGTCGAAGGCTCGGAAAAAAGGCAAGGGTATGTCGTACTGCGAGTGGCTGCACCGTCGGACGGGTACGTCGTGGAAAGCGAAAATCTGCGCGTACATAGATACCATTATCCCTGTTGCGGAAAGCCTTGAACACCTGATGAAAATTATGCGGGCTCACGGCTACACAGTCAAAGAGGGCAAGTACATTTCAGTGCTTGCCCCCGGTCAGCATCGTGCCGTCCGTCTGAAAAATCTCGGCGAGGGGTACGACGAAAAGTCTATCACAGAGCGTATAGCGTACTTCATTTCCCGCCGCCCGAAAGAATGGACGCCGGACGAAATTCTACGCACGGTCATTCGTGAATTTACTGATAGCACCTTCAAGATCGGCATTGCCCAGAGCGTCAAGGACACCACCGCCGAGCTCGGAAAGCGGCTTGCCCTTATCAACAACGAACGCATTTCGTCTGTCGGGGAAGTCGAGGGCAGACTTCAAGATGCGGAAAAAGAAATCGCAAAGTTGAACGCAAGTATCACCGATCTTGAAGCCGACTTGCAGCACAAGCAACTTTTATCTGCGGCGGCAAAGCGATACTTCCGGAAGTACAGGCTCGGCGAAAAGCGTGACGACTACCCGGCAGCGCAGAGAAAACAGGACAAGCTGATTCTTGAAAAGAACGGTATCAAGGCACTGTCCAATACTTTCCGCTTTGACGATGATGTCAAATCCGACAGTATAAACTTAGAAAAGCTGAGGACTAAACTCGCGGAGCTTACCGACAAGACCGAAACATACCGCAGTATCATTGAGACCTGCCGCGACAAAGACGACTTTATAACGAAAATTCATAAAGAAGTCGAGCGTCGGCTCACCGAACAGGAGCAGGACAAGATCGCGGCTATGAAGGCTGACAGGTTTAGGATATACCGTCCTGCCGCTGATTATGACGATACCTTCGAAGACGGCGGACCCGCGCCGAATGTTGATGACTGCGATCTTCTTGTTGACAGCAATATGTTCGAGGTCAGGGAAAAAGGCAGCGAGAGTGAGGACTTGGGTGAAAGGCTCGAAGCGGCGTATCGCTTTTATAACCTTCGTGTCGGCGACCTCATCGCTATCGGAGATCTTGCCTACCGCGTTAATAAAAAAGGTTACAGCGTATTAAAGACTTTCACGAAGTCCCGTGCAGAGAAAGAACGTGAGCGTCAGGAAGATCTTGAACGCGAAGAACGGGAACATATCGCCGAAGAAGAACGCCGCAGACAGCAGGAAGAACAGGAGCGTAAGAAAGCGGAAGAAAAGCAGAAAGAGCAAACAACACAACCCCAAAAGAAAAATAAAACACTTTAACAATGAATATTAGCAGAGGAAACAACAAAACCGGACAAGCGAAGATAAATACTGCTTGCCGGTAGGAACAGGAGGTCAAGTTGAGAGGAAATGAATTACTCACAACGCCCGCCGTAGAGGAGGGCAACGAGACAACTTTTGCGATACCCGAATCGTGCCGCCACGATTTCGTGAAAGCTATGAAGATTGGATATTTCAAGGAATTCTACAAAAAGGGTTTTATTACTGCCGATCAGCTTGAAATGCTGATAACTATGCAGAATATAGAACCTAAAAACAATGAAGTGGCTTAATTAGTCGAGTTTAGCCCCCTGTAAGTAGAAAATCTCTAAAAATCACTTGACAATGACGATTTAAAGGAGTAAAATTATATTTGCAGGGGGATGCTATCCCCGATAAATGGGGGAAGGAGGAACATGAAAAAGACAAGAGTTGCAGCATATTGCAGAGTAAGCACGGATTTTCAGGATCAATTGCATTCGTTATCCGCGCAGATAAAATTTTTCACCGAGTATATCAGCGAACGAGACGACTGGGAGCTTGTGGAAATATACTACGATGAGGGTATTACCGGAACTTCCACGAAAAAGCGTGAGGGTTTCAACCGCATGATCGCGGACTGCGAAGTGGGAAAGATAGACCTTATAATAACAAAAGAGGTCTCTCGATTTGCGAGAAACACCGTTGATACGCTGAATTACACCCGGCGCCTCTCAGAGCTCCGGATAGGTGTGATATTCATGAATGACGGCATTGATACCCGCGACAAGGACGGTGAGCTTCGCTTGACGATAATGTCAAGCATAGCGCAGGAAGAATCTCGAAAGCTGTCAGAGCGTGTTAAATGGGGAATGAAACGCAAAATGGAAGAAGGCTTTGTTTACGGGAATAAGAGGATATTCGGGTTTACGCTCGATCATGGTGTCCTTGAAATAGTTCCGGAAGAAGCCGAGGTCGTAAAACGCATATTCCATATGTATCTGCACGAAGGTAAGGGTACAACGCGCATCGCCAGCGAGCTCAACGCCGACGGATTATATACCGTGCGGGGCAAGATATGGCGGCAGGATGCTGTGATCAGGATACTGAAAAATGACAAATATTGTGGCAATCTTACGCAATGGAAACACTACTGCACCGACTATCTTACCAAAAAGGTCAAGCCAAATCATAATGAAGATCCGGACGCTCCGCTGATAACCGTCCGCAATCATCACGAGCCTATTATTTCCGAGGAAGAGTTCAATGCAGCCAATGCTTTACTGATGAAGCGCGGAGAGAATGCCCGCGAGGGCAGGAAATATTCTCAGCACTATTGGTACAGCAGCCGTATATATTGCGGAAAGTGCGGCTGGGCATTCGGAGTAACCGGTCAGAAGGATAATAAGAACAGGTGTTTAAGGTGTGTGAACCGTTCTAAATACGGCACAGAAAAGAGAGTCGATTCATACGGCAACGAAACAGGCTGCGATAATCCTTTTATTTCGGAGAATATGCTCAAAGCCTGCATGAAACACATTCTTGAACACATTCAGAGTCAGCGTTCCGAGATAGCGGATGAACTGTTGTCAGACATTATGCTCATGCAGCAGAACACCCCGGCAGCAGATACCAAGCCCTTGCAGGATAAGATCGACAGCCTTGTCAGCAAAAAGCATAAGGCTATAGATATGATGCTTGAAGACCTGATCTCCAAAGACGACCTGAAAAAGCAGGTTGAAATGTACGATGACGAGATAGAACAGCTTACCGCCGAACTTACAGCGAGCAAGAATATTGACGCTTTACATCAGTCTCAGCTTGAATGTATCAGAGGTTTCATAGAACAGGTCAACCGTACAGACAGTATTGACACCGACAACACCGAGATATACGGTGAAATGCTCGAAAAGGCTGTAATCCGCGGTGAAGGCTCAGCAGACTTTTATCTAACCTGTGTACCGTTCGGCTTCCACATCGACTATCACATGAAAAGAATACCAAAAACACAGAAATTCGCCGTTATTATCGACAACTGCGAAGCTAAGATATGATTTGTGTGTTTTCGGAGGGTTGGGACATTTGAACGCATCCTTACTTGTGAACGCGGGCGTTGATGTCAAGACAGTCCAGAGCTGCTTAGGGCATTCAACTCCGACAACGACTTTACAGATTTATCTGCATACGTTCCAGTCGGCGCAGGCAAGAGCAATGGACGCAGTCGCGGAGGTCTTACCTATCGGCACCAAATTCCCGAAAAACAACATCAAAATTGCATGATTCGCGGACAAGGGACAAACAAGAGCCAAACGGCATTTTTTACTTAAATATAAAATGGCTCGAACCCGCATTATAAGCGGGTTCGAGTACAAAATATGCTGGCTCCTGTTACTGGACTTGAATTGACCTTTGAGCTTTTTGCGTCTTTGGGCAAATTCAAGGGAAGTCGCTTATAATGCGGTTTCACAGCACCGTACATTTAGCAGCTTGCGGTCACTTGAAGCAAACTTTTGTAAAAATAACGACCAAATAACGACCCAAATCAGGCGCACATCTGTTATACAATCAACATAATATTTTGGAGGATTAACAGATGAACAACATACTTAACAAGCTCTATTACGGGGAGATCAACCCCAGCGAAAAGCCTGCACCTGCTACCAAGCGTTACATTGAGAACCGCGAGCTGATATGCTCCACTGAGAACAAGCTACTTGAAATGTTCCCCGACTGCAAGGAGCTGCTGGACACATACACAGATGTTCTCCACATCGAAGCACAGTTAGAGTGCGAAGCAGACTTCGAGCGTGGCTTCCGGCTCGGCGCTCTGATTGCGGCGGAGCTGGCACAGCCAATCGAATAATATTAACCAATACACCCTCTGGCATATTTTTTTCAGAGGGTGTGCTTTTTACCTATTTCCGAAGCATAGAAATATACTCGTTA
>JAFVBZ010000179.1 GCA_017479645.1 Ruminiclostridium sp.
AAGCGATTCACACTCAAATCCGAGCATTCTGCATGCACTTTCCAGATATGTGATACGCTTGTTTGAGCTGTCAAGAAGTGTGAACTGCAAGTCCGGACGGTATATCTTCATGGGCAGAGACGGAAAACCCGCACCTGCTCCGACATCAATAACGTTTGTTCCACGTGGAACATTTATCATCGTAAGCGGAAGAATGCTGTCGATGTAGTGCTTTTCCTCGATCTCTTCCGGTTCGGTTATACGGGTGAGATTCACATTCTTATTGTATTCTACCATATATTCGGCGAGCCTGTCAAGCTGACACGCCTGTTCGTCGGAAAGGTCAATGCCGCATTCCGCAAATTTAGCCTTGTTCATTCGTTTTGTCCTTTCCGCCGTTATTTGCCGACAGCCAGATCAGCAGAACCGATATGTCCGCGGGATTTACTCCCGAAATACGTCCTGCCTGTCCTATGTTCAGAGGTCTGTGTTCATTCAGCTTTTCTCTTGCTTCAAGACGCAGTCCCTCAATCTTCATATAGTCGATATCGGCAGGGAGCATTTTATTCTCCAGCTTTTTCATTTCCTTTATCTTTGCAAGCTGTGTTGAGATGTATCCCTCGTATTTGATGTTTACTTCAAGCTTTTCGGCAAGATCCGGTCTTATTTCCGGAGCGTTCTCGTCGAATTTTATCAGGTCTTTGTATAGGAGCTGGGGGCGCTTCAACAACTCCACAAATCGAGTCGGCTGATCTATCGGGGAAGTGCCTTTTGATTCAAGCATTGCATTCAATTCCGGAGAAGGGCGCAGTGAAGTCTTGCTTATACGCTTTGTCTCCTCTTCCACTATACGTTTCATTTCAAGAAAATTCTGGTATCTTTCTTCCGAGATAAGACCAATCTCATGTCCCAGTTCCGTAAGACGTTCCGGTGCATTGTCCTGCCTCAGTATCAGCCTGTACTCACTTCTTGATGTCATCATTCTGTAAGGTTCGACACAGCCTTTTGTCACAAGGTCATCTATCAGTGTCCCGATGTAAGAACCTGAGCGGTCAAGTATTATCTGCTCCTTACCTGCAATCTTTCTCGCAGCATTTATTCCTGCAACAAGACCCTGTGCAGCCGCTTCTTCATAGCCGGAGGTAGAGTTGAACTGTCCTGCTCCGTAAAGTCCCGATATTTTTTTCGTCTCCAGCGTTGCATACAGTTCCAGCGGATCAATGCAGTCATACTCTATTGCATACGCCGGGCGCATTATCTCCACATTTTCTAAACCTTTTATTGTGCGCAGAAATTCAAGCTGAACATCTTCCGGCAGGGAAGTTGACATTCCCTGTAAGTAGTATTCGTCCGTGTCTTCTCCCATAGGTTCTACAAAAAGCTGGTGACGCTCCTTATCCTTGAAACGCATCAGTTTTGTTTCTATGCTCGGACAGTATCTCGGTCCCACGCCTACTATTTTTCCGGAATAAAGCGGGGAACGGTGCAGATTATCAAGAATTATCCTGTGTGTCCGTTCGTTTGTGTATGTCACATAGCACTTTGCTTTGTTTTCAAGCGGGAGCCGGTTATCAAAAGAAAACGGTGTGATGATATCATCACCCGACTGTTCTTCCATTTCATCAAAGTTTATGGAACGTTTGTGAACTCTCGCCGGTGTACCTGTCTTGAACCTTCGCAGTTTAAGACCAAGCTTAACTAAATTTTCCGTAAGCTCGCTTGAAGGATTGACATTGTCCGGTCCGCTCTTATATGACATCTCACCTATGAATATCTCACCGCCGAGATAGGTTCCTGTTGTAATAATTACAGCCTTTGCCCCGCAGAATGCACCGAGCTTTGTTTTTACTCCGGTGACCTTGCCGTCCTCAACGCAGACTTCTGTGACTTCCGCCTGTCTGATATCGAGCATCGGCTCCTGTTCCAGCGTGTGCTTCATATATGTGTGATATTTTACTCTGTCTGACTGCACACGAAGAGAATGCACGGCGGGACCCTTACCCCTGTTCAGCATTCGTGACTGGATAAAGGTACTGTCTGCCGCTATTCCCATTTGTCCGCCGAGGGCGTCTATCTCGCCGACAAGCTGACCTTTTGCGGAACCTCCGATACTCGGGTTGCACGGCATATTTGCTATCGTATCGAGTGACAGCACAAAAACGACTGTTCTCATTCCGAGTCTTGCTGCTGCAAGAGCCGCTTCACAGCCGGCATGTCCGGCTCCGACAACGGCAACATCGTATTCTCCTATACTATATATATTATATCATCTCCGACAAAAAACTATAAGTAGTGTTCCACGTAGAACATTTTGAATAAAATCATTAAATAATGATCCGTGCCGAAGGCACACCAAAATTATTCATTATTCATTATTCACTCTTCATTATTCACTAATACTGTTCCACGTGGAACACCAGATATTGACAAAATAGAGAAAGTTATGTCAAAATAAGGTGAATCAAAGGCTGTATTTCTTATATCCGGGGTGACGGATAGGGAATGCCTTCGCTATCTCGCAGCACTCGTCAATCTTGTTCTTCGGAAGTTCCTTCGCACCGCCGAGAAGTCTTGCAACAAGACTTGTCTTTGCAAAATGTTCAAGCGTCTCCATGCGGTAGTATGCCTGGGTGATATCCTTGCCTACTGTCAGAGCGCCGTGGTTCATAAGAAGAATGGTGTCATGGTAGGGAAGGAAAGGCTCGATGCTGTCCGGAACTTCCGTGGTTCCGGGAGTTCCGTAAGGTGCAATCGGCACAGAACCAAGGAAAATTATAGCTTCCGGCATCGTGTACTGGTCAAGCGGGATATGCGCGATCGCATAACCTGTTGCAACAGGCGGGTGTGCATGAACCACCGCGCCAATGTCGGGACGGTCCTTGTAACACTTGAGATGCATCTTGAACTCGGAAGAGGGCTTGTACCCATCGGGGCAGTAGATGACCTCGTTATCGGCGTTCATTTTTATCAGCATTTCCGGAGTAAGTATTCTTTTGCTGGTGCCTGTGGGAGTTGCAATAAATGTACCGTCGTCAAGCTTTACGGAAATATTTCCGTCGTTTGCAGCGACAAATCCAAGCGCCCAGAGATTGTGACCTACTTCGCATATCTGTTCTTTGATCTTATATTCTTCTGCTTCTGTCATGACATTTTATTCCTTTCTTAAATCAGTAATACTATTATATATCTTTTTCTATGGGTTGTCCATAGTTTTTTGCTTATGTTTTCAGAAATCCGGGGTCATGTCAAGATTCTCACAGCCTTTTTCCTGCATGAACCCTTTCAGCCCGATATCGGCACAGTGCTCTGTCACTTTGTCGTACTCGAATGTGGTAAGCTTCCTGTTGATCTCCGGAAACTCCGATGCTCCGTAGCAGGGAGTATATTGACGCATTATGCTGACAAGAGGACGTGAGGGAAGTTCAGAAATAATATCGAGCAGCTTCATACTGTCGTGATAGCCTTTCGGGAGAACGAGATGACGTACAATAACTCCACGCTGCATTATCCCGTTATCGTCGAAAACCTGTTCCGGCTGCTGACGGAGCATTTCTTTCAGCGCAGGCAGTGCATACTCAAAATAATCCGGCGCTCCGGAATATCTCGCTGACATCTCAGCGCTGTAATACTTCATATCCGGCAGATAGATATCCACCAGACCTTCCAGCATTTTCAGCGTTTCGGTCTTTTCATACCCGCCGCAGTTATATACGATCGGTATGCCGAGTTTATCCTTGCATTCATGCAGGATCTCTGCTATCTTATCAGCGAAGTGTGTGCCGGTGACAAAGTTGATATTATGCGCTCCCTTTTCTTTCAGCTCAAAGATCATCTCTTTAAGTCTGTCCGGCGTTATATTATCACCTTTCAGTCCGTGACTTATGGGATAGTTCTGACAGAACGCACATTTCAGATTACAGCCGGAAAAGAATACCGCACCGCTTCCTCTTGTTCCGGAGATACAGGGTTCCTCACCAAAATGTAGCATATACTTCGCTACCCGTATTTCATCTGTGCAGCCGCAGACTCCTGCTTTCCTGCTTCTGTCTGTCCCGCAGTTTCTCGGACAAAGTCTGCACTCACTCACTTTTTTTCAGCTCCCCGGCGAATTTTTCCGAAGCCTCGAAAGAATAGAGTATCTCTGCCTGGTATTCGGGGTCTTCTAAATATAACATATAGTCAAAATGTGCCATTTTATAACAGAATGACACAACTGTGGAATACTGCTTTATCAGCATTATCCTGTCATTCACAGTCCAGTAATTGGTGAATGTACGTTTCTTGAAGTACTCCTTCATATCTTCGTTGAAGATGTTGTAATTACATATCTGCTCACAGACCGCAGCAACAGACGCAGCCGCGTAATACAGCGAATAGTTATCCATTACGCTTCCGAGATCGTTCATATTTACTTCCGGCATTTCCGAAGAAACAAAGTTCATAATCATTTCTATGAAAACACTTACGATCTCCATACGGTTGCCGTTATATACTATATTAATAAACTCATTTGCAAGCTCGCTCAGCCGTCTTTCCTTATCGAAGCTTTCGATCTCAAATACAGTATTCTTTGAATAAATATCGGAAAGTGCATATCCGCCGTATTTCATTGCATACATCACCGAATAGATTATTCTTATCTTCGGATTTGAAAGGTCAGTCAGTATTTTATCACTTGCCTGCGAAAAAACGGAAATAAGTTCTTCAATAGATACCGGCTGACGGTTAATTGAAAGATTAGTGCTGAAACGGCGGTAATTATACTTGTCGATAAGCTCCTTATAGCTGACTGCAAATCCCATTCCGTATTTAAGTGCAGAGAGCCTTATAGATTCAAGCACAGTTTCGGCTTTTTTATCAAATTCCTCCGTCGGCTGTTTTCTTTTCGGAAGTTTTAATTTTTCTGCGTTATCCGGAGCAATTTTAATATTCACAGCCTCCGGATCTTTTATGTAAGCTTTTTCATTTCCGATAACCGCACCGGATATGCGGATAAATTCACCTTTAAAAAAGTATCTTAAAAGAAGCGCAGTCCTTATCGTGTCTTTATCTTTTTCTCTTGCATTCCGCAGATATTTTCTGCACATATAATAGAAAGGCTTATCATTCACAAATACAAGATCAAACACATTCAACCCGAGTTTTTCACATGAACTCAGCGTTTCTGTCCCGAAGATATACTTTCTCATTCTTACGAGATATTCCACAGTAAGCTTATCGGAAACTATTTTTTTGGGTGAAAAAAAGAATGATTTTATATTTGCGGGAAAATTGGTTATTTCAATTTCCATAAAATCACTCTCTTTCAAGAATTTCTATTGATCTATTCAAAGAATTTCAGATTTCAGTGTTCCGATCACTTTCTGTTTTCCGAGATAACGCCGGAATAGATCTCGCTCTTGGTGAAGCCGAATTTTTTTGCAGCTTCCTTGCATGCGTCGGACGTCTTTGCACCGTCAACGATAAGCTTGCGTGCATACTCTATCGCTTCTTCCGTAACATATCTCTCTTCCGGTACTTTTACATTTCCTTCTACCACAAGTACAAACTCTCCTTTCGGCGTATTGTTTTCATAATATTCTATCATTTCGGATATCGTTCCGCGCAGCACTTCTTCATGAATTTTAGTCATTTCCCGGCATATAGATATTCTTCTGTTTCCGAGAACATTCAGCAGATCATTCAGAGTGTTTTTCAGCTTGTGAGGAGCTTCGTAGAATATCAGAGTATGCTTGAGATCCTTGACCTCTTCGAGATGTGCGTTTCTCTGCTTCTTTGTTACGCTGAGAAAACCTTCAAATGCGAATCTCGATGTTGAGAGTCCGGATATTGCAAGTGCGGACATAGCGGCGGTAGGGGAGGGAACTACGTTCACCTCTATGCCGTGTTCGGCGCAGAGCTTTACAAGATCTTCGCCGGGATCGGAAATGCAGGGCATTCCGGCATCCGTAACTATTGCACAGGTCTCGCCGGCGAGAATACGGTTTATTATCTCCTCGCCCTTTTCCCGGAGATTATGTTCATAGTAGCTTACAAGAGGCTTATGTATATCAAAATGTGTAAGAAGTTTAAGGGTTACTCTTGTATCTTCCGCCGCTATAAAATCCACGGAATTTAGAATACCGATCGCTCTTGGCGTCATATCAGACAGATTTCCTATCGGAGTACCTACAACATATAGTTTCGACATAATATCACCTTCAGAATTGTTCATAAATTTTGTTCCTCATTGTTCCTCACAATGATTCAACCATTCAGAATTTACCAAAACAGGCTTAAACAAGCCTTATTTTAACATTTTTAACTGAGTTTTCAACTGTTCATAGCTTATTTTCGCTTGAAAAATGCAGGTTTTCAACAGTTTCAACAGATTTTTGGTTTAAAAAAACTTTTCTACCAAATGTAATTATGTAGTATCTCAAAATCAAATCTTTGTAAAATCTCCAAACCCTATTGTTTATCGTCAATTTTTGCTTCATAAATAACATACAAAAAATCAGTGGAATTTTAGGCAATTTGCATACAGATTCTGACATAAGTTTCACATACTTACGGGTTGAAAAAAATTTTTTAAGAAAAATCCGCAAACATTATTGGTAGAGCCAAATCTAACACTTTCAACCAAGTTTTCAACAAAAACTGCGGTTGAAAACATCAATTCAACACTTTTCAACACAATTATATTTTTCGGGTACAAATTTATGATTTGGTTACAGTTAAGTGACAATAATACAAAAAGTAAAGAAAAAACTATTGACAAGCGCGGAGGGCGGTATGAAAGGCGTTAACAAGCTCGTTATGGAAGTAAGACCGGAAAGCGAATACTTTGACAAGGCTATTCTTTTCCTCAGACCGGATATTGCAGACAAACCCCAGAAAGAGATCTCAAAAGGTGCGGAAAATTTACTGAAAGATATATCCATATCAGATTTTAACAACAAGTCAAGCAAACCAAGTCCTGTTATCCTGCTTTTTGCCGGAATAACAGCCGGCTCACTTATTTCGTGGGCTGTATTCATACTGATCGGGCTTATCTGACAGACGATACCTCTTCAAATCTTTTCCGCAGGGTAAGACAGCTGACATTGCTGATGTACACTGTATCTGTGCAGACGATTATACTTTTAGGCATATCAAGCGACACATAGTATATTTTACTATTCTTTTGACAATATGATAAATATTCGTTCATATAACTCTGAACAGTCACCTTTTCTATATCGAAAATGCCGACTATTTCATTCACATTTACCGAAACATCGCTTCCGAGGTGCAGATACATTGCTTTCCTTTCTTACCTGTCTTTGAGTGTAAATTTACCGTCCGATACGTTCCAGATCTTTCCGGACTCAAATTTCTCTGTATCAGATAAATTACAAGAAGTAATAAATATTTGAAATTTTTCAATATGGTTAATAATGAATGCACGTCTGAACTCGTCAAGTTCGCTCAAAACGTCATCGAGTATAACAATAGGAACATCTCCGCTCTTTTCGGTTATCATTTCCGCTTCTGCGAGCTTCAATGCAACAGCAATGCTACGGACCTGTCCCTGTGAAGCAAAGTCCTTTGCAGGCATATTGTTGATAAAGAAGGAAACATCGTCTCTGTGAGCACCAACTACTGTATATTTCATTCGCCTTTCGCGGTCTTTGCTCTCATTAAGCTTTTTCAGATATGTCTCATACATAAGGATATGGTCTTCCGGAGTAAACGGAGTATCTCCCATTATCGAGCTTTCGTATTTAACATTAAGTATTTCATTATTACTGTTCAGCAGTGAGTAATATTTTTTAGCTCCCGCAGCAAGCATATCGAAGTATCTGATACGTCCGCACATAACATTCACTCCAAGCTTTGCCAGCGTCTCATTCCAGCTGTCAAGCATCATCAGAGCGCTGTTATCGTAGATTTGCATATTGATAAGAATGTTATTCTTCTGACGCAGTGCTTTATTGTATTCATAAAGTTTAGAATTATGAACACGATTTATCATATTTGAAACGAAGTCAATATAATTTCTTCTTTTTTCCGGATCACCTTTAACAATATACAGATCTTCCGGTATAAACAGAACATATCTTAACGCGCCGTATAGTTCTTCTGCATCTTTCATACCTATGCCGTTGAATTTCAAGCGAAAGCTGCTGTTCTTCTGGGTATAGGTGACAACATTCTCCTTATCCGGCATACTGTCGAAAGAAAAGCAGACCTCAACGGAAGTTTCCGTATCCAAAGAGCCGAAAGGAAGCAGCTCCGATGTTTTAGGATTTCGGAAACTCTTGCCGAAGCATACGGAAATAGCCTCGCACAGATTTGTTTTGCCCTGGGCATTATTTCCCGTGAATATATTCACCTTTGGGTCAAAAATAAAATCAGCCGAGGCTATATTTCTGAAATTTCTGATTGACAGTGATCTTATTATCATAGAATACAGCTGAGAGTTTTTGAGAGAGTTTTTGAGACTTTTTAAGATTTTTTAAGACCCGGGCGCTGCCCGGACCCGCAATCTGTCGGACAGCCCCTCTGTCACCTTACGGTGACACCTCCCCGATAACCGGGGAGATCACCCTTTAAAAAGGGTTTGATCCTAAACTTAGTCCCGTTACACGGAGATCAACAAGTCTCATCTCACTTTTAAAGTGAGTATTTAACTGTCGTTCTGCAAAAATTTATTTCAGCTTTATCTCCTGTTATAATTTACAATTTGTTATAATTATTTTATACGGCAGATAAATTCTTCTGTTCCTTCTTCAAAGTTCACATCAACTTTGTCGCCGTCATAAAGCTTCTTTCCTCGCATAGTGCATACTTCACCGTTGACTTCAACTATGCCGTCAAGTATCATCATCTTCGCCATTCCACCAGTATCAGCCACATTCGCAAGTTTCAGAAACTGCTCAAGCTTGATAAAAGGAGGAAGTACTTCTATTTCTTTCATATTAAATACCTTTTGTAATATGATGTATATATTATACTTTATTTACTTCTTACAGGAAGAACTATTCCCACAAAACTCTCATCTTCAAGAGGACGTATTCTGATAGGGAAGAGAGGACCTGTGAAATCTATCCTTACTTCGTCGCATTCGCTGTTTTTGAGTGCGTCTATCATATACCGTGCGTTGAATGCGATTTCAAGTTTCTCTCCTGTAAACTTTATCGGGATATCATCGTTCATCTTACCTACAGAAGTCTTTATCTCGATATGTACAGAATCATCTTTGAATGTGCATATTACCGGGCATTTATACTTGTCTGTATTAAGCAGCAGAGTTCTGTCGAGAGCTGTTGAAAAGTCTGTTGCATTAACGACAGCTGTTGACTTTTCTTCAAAATTCATTATCTTGTCGTAATCAATGAAGTTTCCTTCAAGAAGACGGGAAATTATGATGTAGTCCTCTTTCGAGAAGCAGATCTGATTGCGGTCTATGCAGACGGATATCTTCTTGTCATTCGGCTCGTCGGAAAGCATCTTCATAAATTCGTCAAGAGTCTTCTTCGGAACAACGAAATCAATGTCATTATAAGTAACAGGCTCTACGCGCTTTGCCATTCTTACGCCGTCAACAGAAACAACGCTAAGAATGTTATTTTCGATATGAAATTTACTTCCCATGTGTACCGGCTTGATATCAGTTACCGCAACAGCGTGGATAGTCTGACGGATCATGCTCTTCATAACGGATTCGTCAACGTTGAAACAGATATCGTTCTTGAGTTCAGGAATATTGGGATAGTTGTCTCCGGAAACACCTACAACATTGAATACTACCGAACCGGACTTTATTGTGACATTATCACCTTCAGATGTTATCTCAACGATCCCGGCAGGCATCTTTCTTATCATTTCGCCGAATATCTTTGCATTAACTACGATCTCGCCGTCCTCAAAAGATTCTGTCGGAGAGATCATACATTTGATACCCATTTCAAGATCATAGCCTGTAATTGTGATAACTCCATTTTTAAGGCAGATCAGAACTCCTTCAAGAGCAGGGATCGTTGAACGGACAGCACTTGCCTTAGATGCATTTGTAAGAGCATCGGATAATGTTGTTCTGTCGATAGTGAATTTCATACCAGTATTCCTTTCGTATTTTATCTTTTGCAAGAAAAAAAATCAGAAAAAAAACAAACAATAAATATATATTTCAGTAGTTATAGTAGAGCCGGGCAAAACGTGAAAAAACTATTCTTTTCCTTTTATGGAAAGAGTTTCCACAGTTAAATCCGAGGTGAAGAAAAAGTGGACAATGTTAAATCGGATTTTAACAAACAGCCGTTTTAACTTTTACCTTTCAACCATTAAAAGAAAGTTGAGAAAGCCGTGAATTATTGTTATATTATTTAATCATATTCTATGTTCGTTTTCGGTTTATATTTCACAGATGTAAACAGAATGAAAACGTGTTACATGGTGAATTTTAACAACAGGCTGTTAAGCTTATTTTTTAAGTAAACCTCTAAACGACATTTTTCCCCGTATTCCGGACATTCAACCTCAAAATGTTGAAAGATCTGTTCACACATTGCTGATATTCTTGATAAGGTCTTCTACTGTAGCACGGTAAGCGGGATCGGACTGCATAACTTTCTTGACCTTGTTGGTTGCATATACGACTGTTGAATGATCGCGTCCTCCGAATTCCTTTCCGATAGATGTATAGGAAAGATCGGTGACCTTGCTTATTACATACATAGCGACCTGACGTGCGGTAGATACCTGGGAGTTGCGGTTCTTTGATCGCATTTCTTCCGCAGATACATTGAAAATATGAGAAACGTCGGTTATAACGTGCTCAACGGTAACAGGTACCGGCTGAACTTCGGTCATAACGTCCTTTATGATATTCTGTGCCATGATTATGGTGGGGGTAGTACCGGTAAGGAATACGATATGGTACATCTTTACGATAGCGCCCTCGATCTGACGGATATTGTTCTTGAGCTTGTCCGCCATATATTCCATAACGTTGTTCGGGATCTTTAGATCCATAAGCTCGGCTTTGCGCTTTATTATAGCAAGTCTCGTTTCAAACTCCGGAGCTGCGATATCGGTAAGAAGTCCCCACTCAAAACGGGTGATAAGTCTTGTCTCAATATCGTTGATCTCTTTCGGAGGTCTATCTGATGTAAGGATTATTTCCTTGCCTCTTCTGTGAAGTTCCTCGAAAGTATGGAAAAGCTCGTTCTGGGATTCCTTCTTTCCGGAGAAGAACTGGACATCATCAACAAGCAGCATTTCAGCGCTTCTGTATTTCTTCTTGAATTCCTCGGTGGTATTCATTTTAACGCTGTTGACGAATTCGTTTACGAATGTTTCAGCGGAAACATATACTATATTATAATCCGGGTGTCTCATTTCAACTTCATTTTTAATTGCATAAAGAAGATGAGTTTTGCCGAGACCGGGCTCGCTGTAGATGTAGAGCGGGTTGAAATCAGCTTTATCCTGGGCAATAGAACGGCATGCAGCGCAGGCAAGACGGTTGCTTTCACCGACGATAAAGGTATCGAATGTATATTTGTAATTGCTGTTTTCTTCTGTTTCGTGGAGTCTTGTTTTTGCGTAGGGATCGTCGTCGAGCTCCGGGATAGGATCCGCAAAGCGGACATGCTCTTCGGGAGTTACGGAATTATCATCGTTTGTAACATATTTGATATCAACTTCAAAACCGAGGATATCGCGCAGATGTTTTTTGAAGATCTCATCGTAATTTTCCTGGATAACCTGTTTTATCCAGTCGTTTGCGATAAAGAGGACAGCGGTCTTGTTATTGAGTTTTACGGGCTTTATGGGATTTATGAAGAGTTCGCGCGCGGTATCTGTGATATCGAGTCTTGTCTTCATAAGTTCAAATATATCGCTGAACGAATTAAGTGAATTTCCGTTTGAGTTTTCGAAAGAGCTCATTTCATTTTTCCTTCCGTTTGCTGTTTTACTTAAATATTATATATATTTTTCTTAAACATAATGATAAGTATATTTATTTTACCATATTACAATTTTTTTTTCAACAGCAAATCACATAAATTTTGTGGTAATTATTAACAATTATAATGCATATTCAATAAAAATCGGGGAATGAGCAGCGACTTATTTTAATCAGCTTGTGCATTGCACGAAGCCATTGAATAAAAAACAGCTTGAAGAAAACATCTCTGTAAGCTGTTTTCTTGTTAGTCTGAATGGAATCTTCGCCAACCCCACTGCATTTCAGTCGGCGTTCGCCCATAGCTGTATGCTCTGAAATACAGCAGTCTGTTTAGGGGGTTAAGACCCCTTTTTTAAAGGGGGATTGCGGGGTCCGGGGCGGCGCCCCGTCTCAAAAAATCTCAAAAATCTTAAAAAGTCTCTAAAAGTCTCACAAATCACTTGATTTTTCGGAAAAAATAGTATATAATAAATAGAAAGCTCTTGAATATGAACACAGACCCTGTGCAAGGTCGTGTTGTGAACCATGTCAGGCGGGGAACCGAGCAGCATTAAGCAAATTTTCGGCTTGTGCGCAGTAAGCCTGTGTTCATAATCAAGAGCTTTTGTATGGCTGAAAGACGGGAGGTTTGATGATGTATCTTGCATTGTACAGAAAATATCGTCCTCGTACATTCGACGACGTTATCTCGCAGGAACATATCACTACCACCCTCAAAAATCAGCTTAAAAGCGGACAGGCTTCCCATGCATACCTCTTTACCGGTTCCCGCGGAACAGGTAAGACCACTTGTGCGAAAATTCTTGCGAAAGCTTTGAACTGCACGGATCTGCGTGACGGAAACCCATGCCTTGAATGTGAGTCCTGCAAGAGCATCGACGAGGATTACTCCGATATAACCGAGATAGACGCTGCTTCAAACAACAGCGTTGACGATGTAAGAGTAATGAAAGAGGAATCTTTCTACGCTCCTATGTCCGGCAAGTACAAAGTCTATATAATAGACGAGGTACACATGCTCTCAATACAGGCATTCAACGCTCTTCTCAAACTTATCGAGGAACCGCCGGCACATGTCGTTTTTATCCTCGCTACTACCGAAGTACACAAAGTTCCCGCAACTATACTTTCCCGCTGCCAGCGTTTCGAGTTCAGACGTATAGATATAGGGGACAGCAAAAAACGTCTTCTCTGGGTAGCTAAACAGGAAGGTAAGAATCTTTCCGATGACGCTGCATTCCTTATTTCAAAGATATCGGAAGGCGGTATGCGAGATGCGCTTTCGCTTCTCGATCAGTGCTTCTCCGTCAGCGATAATGTTACAGCAGATGTAGTAAGGGAATGCGCGGGTATCTCCGGAAGCGATTACCTTTTCAGGATCGCAGACCTCATTTATAATTGCAGTACCGGCGAGCTGCTTATGCTGCTTGATGAGCTTATCTCAAAATCAAAAGATGTGACAAGGCTCTGTGAAGAGCTTATCTCCCATTTCCGTGGACTTATGCTCACAAAAGCAGGTGCAGACGCGCTTGCAGTCCGTGTTACTTCTGAAGATTTTGAAAAGCTGAAAGAACAGTCTGACAGATATACGCTCGAACAGATAATGCGCTGTATATCTATATTAAGCGAAACATTCTCACAAATGGGGCGTGTGCGCACTCCGGCATTGCTGCTTGAAATGTGCTTCATAAAGCTTTGCACTCCGAAACTCGATATCGACGAGAAATCACTCTCAACAAGAATAGACAGACTTGAACAGCTTATCGAAAACGGTGCTTCTTCACGCCCTATATATTATAATGGTATATCCGAAAATTCTGCACCTGTCAATCCGATACAAGAACCTGTGTCTGTATCAGAGCCGGAGCCTTTCGGAATAGAGCTGCCGGAAAAGCTTAAAGAAAAAGAAGCAAAACCGGATAAAGACAAAAAGAAAGATAAACCAAAAGAGAATGCTCACAGATCCGAGCCGGAAGATCTAAGGAGTGCGGTATTCGGAAATGAGCCTGCACCCGTACCGGAACCGAAGAAGGAAAAGCCGGTAGAATTCCCGGCAGTGGAACTTCCTCATGCTGACGAAACTCCCGAACCGGAAAGCAGACCCGTGCAGAAACAGCCGGACAAAGCCGCACCTCTCGCAATATGGCAGGATATAATATCTACTCTGCCGATCTCGATACAGTACAGCCTTGAAAATACAACTGCGTCCATTTCGGGAAACACGGTCTATATCAGTGGCGGAAAGCTTGCTGTGACAATGGCGGTGAACGATTACCGCGAAATGATCCAGAAAGCTGCGTCAAAGGCAATCGGAAGAAGTGTAGGAATAGCGGCTGCGGAGGATACGGAGAGCGATGCTCCCGTACAGCAGAAAACAGATAAAGTAAGTCTTTTTCTTGACCTTGCAAGGTCTAAAGGAATTGAAATAAAAAAGAAATAACGATCAGAAAGGAATATTATTATGAAAGCAAGATTACCCCAGGGTTACCAGAACAAGGGTGCCGCAAATATGAATTCTATGGTAAAGCAGGCACAGAAGATGCAGGAAGATATTCAGGCTGTTCAGGAAAGAATGGAACAGACTGAATTTACCGAGACAGCAGGCGGCGGAATGGTAGAGCTTACCATGACCGGCGGCAGAGTTCTCAAGTCTATAAAGCTTGATCCGGAGATCGTTGACAAGGACGATATCGAGGGACTTCAGGACGTTATAGTTGCAGGTGTAAATGCAATTATCCAGAAGATCGACGAAGAGAGCGCAAAGGAAATGGAAAAGGTAACAGGCGGCGTAAGCTTCCCGGGACTTTTCTGATATGGCTGAATACAATTCACTTCCGCTTGTGTCGGCTGCGGAGCAGTTTGCAAAGCTGCCGGGCATAGGTATGAAGACTGCGCAGAGACTTGCGTATTTTATACTGAACCAGCCGGTTGAAGAAGTCGAACTTTTTTCATCGCAGATATTGAATGCACGGAAAAGCGTGCATTGCTGCAAGATATGTCAGAACTTTACTGACACGGAGCAATGTTCTATCTGCGGTGACGAAAAGAGAGACAAAAGAGTGATATGCGTGGTAGAGGCGCCGAAAGACGTTTCCGCACTTGAACGTGCGGGCGGTTTCAGCGGAGTTTATCACGTTCTTCACGGACTTCTTTCGCCTATGGAGAACATAGGACCAAACGATATCCGGATAGCGGAGCTTATGAAGAGGCTTTCCGGCGACGTTGACGAAGTGATAATGGCGACAAATCCCACGGTTGAGGGCGAAACTACCGCATCTTACATCAGCCGCATGATAAAGCCTCTCGGTGTCAAGGTCACCCGTCTCGCATACGGTCTCCCCGCAGGCTCCTCTCTCGAGTACGCAGACGATGTCACCCTCCAGCGCGCTTTGGAGAACCGCAACGAGCTGTGAGAGATTTTGGAGACTTTTTGAGATTTTTTAAGACTTTTTAAGAAGGGGCTCTGCCCCTGTGACCCCGCAAGCCCCCTTTAAAAAAGGTGGCTTGACCCCCTAAACAAATGCAGTATTTCAAAGTGTACTGCTATGGGCGGGTACTGATTGAAATGCAGTGGGGTCGGCGAAGATTTCATTCAGAAAATAACAAGAAAACAGCTTACAGAGAAATATTCTGCAAGCTGTTTTATATTCAGAAGAAAATAACTAACCGATGTGGCGCACCTGCCGCAAGAAGAGTGTCGCTACGCATCAGTTTAGGGTGTCCAGCCCCCTTTTTCAAAGGGGGCTGGCGGGGGATTGGGGGGTGTCTCCCCTTTAGAGGGGAGGTGTCACCGTCAGGTGACAGAGGGGCTGACCGACAGACTCAGCGCCCCCTCTCTGAAATCTCTCAAAATCTCTCAAATCTCTCAAATCTCTCTCAATCTTCTCTCAAAAACTCTCGGATTCTCTCCAGATTTCTGACGGCGTAGTCGTGACCTTCTTTCTCATACGGGAGGAGGATCTTCGGGTCATTCTCAAGACGGCTGATGCCGTAATCGCGCTCCGGAGCAAGAACAAGTGCCTTGCCCTCGCTTTCAAGCCGGGAAAGTTCCTCCGTTTCGCGGTTGTACATCAGATGCCGGTTCCGTATGGCTTCCGCAAGTTTTGGGTACTTCGGGTATGTTACCTTTATAAGATTCGCAAGCTTTTCCGGAGACTTCTTATATCCGCGCGGGCGGGTGAGTACCACGATAACTTTGTCAAATCCGCTGTCAAGTGCATATTTAAAAGGTATGGAATCAGTGATCCCGCCGTCCATATAGTACATTCCGTTGATCTTTATCGGCTGGAACAGAAGGGGAAGTGCGCAGGAAGCGCGGAGTACCGTCCATTTCTTATCCGCTGCAAGTACGCGCATATACTCGGTCTCGCCGGTCTCTATGTTTGTAACAGCGCCAAAGCCGTTTTCGCCGGAACGCTTGTATTCCTCAAAATCGTAGGGGAGAAGCTTCGACGGTATCTCGCCAAATACAAAATCAAGTCCGTAGTAGGAGCGGTTTCCCTTTTTAAACATGTTCGATGCGCCCATATAGCGCTTGTCGCTCATATACATTTCGGTGATCTTGTGATTTCTGCCGATCTGTTTCGACAAATACGAAACTCCGTATGAAATGCCCGCCGACGCTCCCGCAACGTAGTTTATGTATATCCCGTTTTCAAGAAGTGCATCAAGTATTCCGCAGGTAAATATCGTCCTGCTCGCTCCGCCTTCAAGTACAAGTCCGGTTTTCATAAATTGTCTCCTTTGTTAAAATTGATATATGGTTAATATAGGAAATGATAATTTATTTTTAACTTTTTTTATGATATCACTTTCTTGTACAAAAATCAAGGTAAAATTTACTGATAACGATTACTTTTGCAACAATATATTGTATGTGAAAAATAATTTCACATCAATATCTGCTAAAATTAACACATAGTTTATCTTTTTTGGTCAATTCGCCATAAGAAAACAAAACGTCTCAAAAGTTTTTTAGAAATATTGACAAATCACGAGTTTTTTGATATAATAGTAGGGAAAAGTATGGGGATACTATGCTCTTTTGTAGAAAGTGTTAAAATTAGCTAATATATAATACTTAATTTATGGAAAATATACTAAAAGCTGAACACGTTTCCCGTGAGTTTCTTATCGGAGACGGGAGTATAGTTCATGCGCTCACCGACATAAATCTTGAAGTCAACGAGGGGGAGCTTGTCTGCCTCAGAGGAAGATCCGGTTCCGGAAAGACTACTCTCATCAATATCCTCGGCGCCCTTGACCGCCAGAACAGCGGAAATGTAATATTCTGCGGTGAAGATATAGGAGCATTGAGCGATATCGCAAGAGATAAGCTCCGCAGAGAAAAGCTTGCTTTCGTATTCCAGTCGGTTGCGCTGATCTCCACAATGACCGCGCTGGAGAATGTAGAGTTTTCGCTCCGGCTTGCAGGTCACCCAATCTCCGGAAGAACGAAACGCGCAAAGGAATGCCTTACCCGCGTAGGTCTCGGAAAAAGAATGGATCACCGCCCCGGAGAATTGTCCGGAGGTGAACAGCAGAGAGTCGCTATCGCAAGAGCTGTTGCCAGCAAGCCGAAGATCATCTTCGCAGATGAACCTACCGCAGCACTCGACTCGACAACCGGAACAGCTGTGCTCGCGCTTTTCAGAGAGCTTGTGCATGACGACGGTATCACCGTGGTAATGACCACACACGACGAGGCGATGATGCAGCTTGCCGATGTTGTATATTCTCTCGAGGACGGAGAGATCGTAAACATAACAAGAAATGATATACCATTATAATATATATAATATATAAGGGAAATACAAATGCCGAAGACCATACTACTCGCTCCTCCCGAAAATGTCATGGTGAGATGCGACAATCTGGTCAAGATCTATAAGAGCAGAGACATTGAGGTAATGGCGCTCCAGGGTCTCGATCTTACAGTCGAGCGCGGTGAGCTTATGGGGATAGTCGGAGCTTCCGGTTCCGGAAAATCCACACTGCTCAATATGCTCGGCGGTCTTGATAAGCCGTCAGCAGGAAGCCTTTTCGTTGACGGGAAGGATATGCTGAAATTCACCGACAAGGATCTCATAGAATATAAGAGACATACGGTAGGATTCGTATGGCAGAACAACGCAAGAAATCTGATACCGTACCTTACCGCGCTGGAGAATGTCGAAATGCCGATGATGCTCAGCGGATATGAGGGCAGGCGGAAACGTGCGGAGCATCTGCTGGATATGGTGGGACTCTCGGCAAGAAAGAACTCGATGCTCGGACAGATGTCCGGCGGTGAGCAGCAGAGAGTGGCAATTGCTATCGCTTTAGCGAACAATCCGAAACTCCTGCTCGCAGACGAACCTACCGGTGCGGTAGATACAAAGACCGCGGGAAATGTTCTCGATGTTTTCAGAAGACTCAACAAGGAAACAGGCGTAACGGTGATAATCGTAACGCATGATGTGAACCTTGCAAAGTCGATAGACCGCGTAGTGGCAATACGCGACGGAAAGACCTCAAGTGAGCTTATCCGCAAAAAGCCCGTGATGACCAATATCTCCTTCGAGCAGCTCAGTGAACAGCAGCAGGCTGAGATCAGAGCGATGCAGGAGGAAAGCGAGGGTCACGATGAGCTGGTACTGCTCGATAAGGCAGGACGGCTACAGATACCAAAAGAATACCTGTCGGCGCTGGGCATAAACGGCGGTGACAAGGTGCGCGTTGAACTTGACGGTGATAAGATCAGTATATATAAGCAGTAAAGGCTTATAAAATAAAAGAATAATTATCCCGTTTCGTTCTTCCCTTGAGCCGGGAAGGCGGGCGGATATTGAGACCGGCAGGAAGCTGTGTCTCAGCCGGTCCTGTGAGATATTGCAGGTACCGGATTTTAAGGAAAGGTGGAGCTAATTTTGGGCAAGAAGAAAAGGATTACAGCGATACTTCTTACGGCTGCAATGATTCTGTCAATGCAGAGTTTTCCTGCGTTTGCGGATAATGAGACAGCTGCCAGCGAAGAGGAGCAGAGCGAGATATCCACTATTACCAACATCATGAACACCGGTAACAGGGATAACGCTTACAGCGCGTATTACGAGAAATACCGCAATGATAAATTCCCGAAAAAGGAGATCGTGATCGAGGCGAAAAATGCGACTGCGGGCAAGGATTCCGGAGGAGAAGATCCCTTATATGAGATCACGGACTATTCCGGTCAGGAAGACTGCCTCGTATGGACAAATAACCGCGGTACGCTTACATACGATTTTGAGGTATCCGATCCGGGTAATTACTGCCTTGAGCTTTATTACTACACCATTTCCGGAGGAAGCACCACAGTCGATGTCGGAATTCTTATCGACGGCGAGTATCCCTTTACAGCCTGCAACGACATCACGCTCGACAGGTATTGGGAAGATGCTTCCGATATAAAGAAGGACAGCAAGGACAACGAACTTAAGCCTACACAGATCGAGAAGGATATGTGGGTCACTTATCCGGTAAAGGATAAGGAGGGTCTGTTCAACGATCCCTACTTCTTCAATCTCTCGGCAGGCAGACATACTATAACGATCGAGGGTATCAGAACCAACATCGCGCTCAAGACACTTACTTTCAAGAACTATGACAGCGCTCCCGATTATGTTGAGCCTCCCATGGGCGATATCGAAGCAACTCCGGCATTAAGCTCCGGCAAGAACGATATCGGTTCCCAGACCATACTCATTCAGGGCGAGAAGGCGCTGTACAAGACAGCTTCCACTCTCTATGCCACATACGACAGAACCAACAGCTACACAAGCCCGTCCCACCCCACCAAGCAGAGATACAACACCATAGGCTCCGAAACCTGGAACAAGGCAACACAGGCTATAACATGGAGCTTCACGGTTCCTTCGGACGGTTACTACAACCTTTCTTTCAAGGCAAGACAGAACACGATGCGCGGCTTCTACTCCAACAGACGCATATACATCGACGGAGTGGTTCCGAACAAGGATATGGAGATTGTTTCCTTCCCCTACGATCCTAACTGGTACACCCAGAGGCTCAAGGATCACAACGGCAAGGATATGTACCTCTTCCTCACAGCCGGTGAGCATACCATAACAATGGAAGTAGTTCCCGGCGACATAGGCGAGATAATGAGAAGACTCGACGATCTCGTTTATACCCTCAACTACTATTACAGAAGAATACTTATGATAACCGGTCCGTCTCCCGACGAGTACAACGATTACCTCGTTGACAGACAGATCCCCGAGCTTATCCCCACATTCAGAGATGCGATAGATACCCTCTACGCTGAAAAGGCAAATATCGAAAAGCTCGGTCAGGGCTCGGAAGCTTCTTCGCTCCAGTCCCTTGCAGTCATCTTAAAGCGCTGCGTTGACAAAGTTGACGATATCCCGTCAATGGTAGGTACCCTTAAGGATTACATCTCCGCAGTTTCCGCGTGGATGAGAGACTACCGCGATCAGCCCCTTGAGCTTGACTACATCGAAGTTCTCACGATACACGAAAAGCCCGGCAACCCCAGAGGAAACTTCTTCGAGGAATTCGCGTTCGGCTTCCTGGCATTCATCGGCTCCTTCTTCGAGGATTACACGATGCTTTCCGATACCAGCGAAAAGTCCCTCAATGTATGGGTATCCCTCGGACGTGACCAGGCAACAGTCGTAAAGGATCTCGTTGATAACGACTTCAACCAGAACAATACCGGCGTTCAGGCAAGCATAAACCTCGTACAGGGCGCTATCCTTGAAGCTACACTTGCAGGAAAGGGTCCGGATATCGCACTCTTCCTCGGCGGTGACTTCCCGATACAGTGCGCGGCAAGAGGACTTCTCGTAAATGTCAAGGAATTCAGAGATTACGAGGACGTTGTCGCAAGCAGATTCACACCTACTATCGAGACACTCTACACATACAACGGAGGCGTTTACGGACTCCCCGTTTCGCAGACCTTCCCGATGATGTTCTACAGAACGGATATCCTCGAGGAGCTCAATGTCAAGAAGGTTCCCGAAACATGGGATCAGCTCATCGAGATAATCCCTGTTCTCCAGCGTTCGTACCTCACAGTCGGACTTCTTCAGCCGACATCAAACCTGTCCAGCTCGATCTTCGAGTCCGGCGACACATTCTCGATGCTCGTTCTCCAGACCGGCAACAATATGTACGTTGACGATCTCACAAAGACAACCTTCGATCAGAAGATAATCGTTGACGCGTTCAAGAAGTGGACAGATTTCTACACTATCTACGACTTTGAGCAGACATACGACCCCTTCACACGATTCAGAACAGGCGAAATGCCTATCATCATCAACAACTACACGTTCTTCAACCAGCTCACGGTTTCCGCTCCTGAGATCAAGGGTCTCTGGGATTTCACACACGTTCCCGGAACTCCCGACGACACGGATATAAACGGCAACCCGATAGGTGAGATCCACTACAACGCGAACTCCAGCAGCGCCGGCGCAGTTATCTTCACAAAGTGCGTAGATAAGAACGCGGCATGGGAATTCATCAAGTGGTTCACCTCCGACGATGTAATGACAAGCTACGGAAGAACGATCGAAGGTCAGATGGGTCAGATGGGACGTTTCGATACGGCAAACAAGAACGCTCTGCGCGCTCTGCCGTGGTCAAACGCGGAGTATGAAAAGATCTCCGATCAGATGAACCAGACCGTAGAAATTCCGATAATCCCCGCGTCCTACGCGACAACCCGTCACGTCAAGAACGCATTCAGAGCAGTCGTAAACGATGCTTGGAATCCGAGATATTCTCTCTCTTCCTACAACAGAGACATCAACTCCGAGATCAAGAGAAAGAACGAAGACCTTGCGTTCAACAACAAGTAAAGAATCGGGAGGAATAGGCATTGGCTAA
This sequence comes from Ruminiclostridium sp., assembly GCA_017479645.1. Classification (GTDB taxonomy): domain Bacteria; phylum Bacillota; class Clostridia; order Oscillospirales; family Ruminococcaceae; genus Ruminiclostridium_E. The sequence goes on from JAFVBZ010000179.1 coordinate 21,815, forward strand.
GCAAGATAGATCTCTCTATATCGAGGACAATAAGTTCCGATATACTCTGAGAGAAATGAAAAAGAACATAGGAGTTTACGGACTCATTGCTCCGTACTTCGTTCTGTTCCTTATATTTATGATAATCCCTGTTTGTATCTCCCTCCCTATGGGCTTTACAAACTTCAACATGGCGCAGTTCCCGCGCTGGGTGGGACTGAGCAACTTCTACTCGCTGTTCCTTGAGGACGAGGTTTTCCTGAAAGCTATCGAGAACACTCTCGTCTTTGCGGTAGTTACCGGACCTATAAGCTACATACTCTGCTTCATTCTCGCGTGGCTTATAAATGAGCTTCCCGGACCGCTGAAAACCGTGTTCACATTCGTTTTCTACGCTCCGACACTTGCGGGTAACATCTATACCACATGGCAGCTCATCTTCTCCGGCGATACATACGGAATAATGAACGCTTACCTTATCAACCTCGGCATCTCAAACGGCGCGATCCAGTGGCTTACCGATGCGAACTACATCATGGGCGTGCTGATAGTCGTTCAGCTCTGGATGGCACTGGGCGCAGGCTTCCTTGCGATAAGAGCGGGTCTCCAGGGTATCCCGCGCGACCGTTATGAGGCAGGTGCTATCGAGGGTATCAAGAACAGAGGACAGGAACTTATCTACGTTACTATCCCCGCTATGGGACCCCAGCTCATGTTCGCGGCGGTAATGCAGATCACATCGTCCTTCACGGCAGGCGATATCGGAAGAATGCTCACAGCCTTCCCGACTACCGACTATGCGGGTCATACGATAATGACTCACGCTTTCGACTACGGCTCTATCAGATACGAAATGGGCTACTCCTCGGCAATATGCTTCGTCTTGTTCGCAGTCATGCTGATAGCGAACTGGGCGATCAAGAAGCTGCTCGGAAAGTATCTCGATTAAACGTGAAAAAAGAAATGATATTCCGCTTCTCCGTATGCAGGCGGGGAAGCGGGCAAATAAACAACCGAAAGGACGGTAGTCATGAGGGCTAAAAAATCCAGAAAGAAATATGGCGGAAGCCGCGGCGGCGACATAGCCATTTTTATACTGTTGGTTCTGCTCGGACTGTTCATGCTGTTCCCGATCTATCTGTCGGCGATACAGTCGATAAAGCCGAGTGAAGAGCTGTTCCTGTTCCCGCCGAAGCTTTACGCTATGGCACCCACCAATCAGAACTATGTCGATCTTATAAATACGGCATCGAATATGTGGGTACCTTTCAGCCGCTACATCTTCAACTCAGTTTTCGTAGCGATAGTAGTAACAATTGCACAGCTCATCTTCTCCTCTTCCGCAGCGTATGCACTTGCTAAAGTTCAGTTCCCCGGAAGAAAGACGCTCAACAAGATCATTGAGATCACACTTCTGTTCACAAGTACAGTTCTTTACATAATGCAGTACATCGTTATGGCAACAATGGGCATCATAGATACCTACTTTGCTATCACTCTCCCGTACATCGCAACATCAATGGGACTGTTCCTTATGAGACAGTTTATCGGACAGCTGCCGGACGCGCTCATCGAAGCCGCTTACCTCGACGGTGCGGGTCAGGTGAGAATATGCTGGCAGATAGTAATGCCGAACGTAAAGCCTGCGTGGCTGACGCTGATGATATTCGCGTTCAACGGCGCTTGGCAGATCACAGGTTACTCCTTCATCTATAACGAAGCATTAAAACCGATCCCGACGGTACTGCAGCAGATAAGCGCTTCGGGTATCGCAAGAGCCGGTGTCGCGGCAGCCGCGACAGTCGTGCTGATGATACCGCCGATGCTCATATTCCTGCTGTGCCAGAGCTCAGTCGTTGAAACAATGGCGCAGAGCGGTCTTAAAGATTAATCAAGAAAGGATGATTTTAATGTCGTTTATGAAAAAGCTTGCAGCTTCGGTACTCGCCGCCGCTGTATCGCTTACCGCTCTGGCTGTGACGGCATCTGCCGACGAGCCATATACGGGTTATAACTACGACTGGTGGGGCGATCCGATTCCGTCGCAGAACGGCTTCGTTGTTGACAGAGTTGTTGACGGAAGCGACCTCGGACTTGACCAGCGCGACTACAGCGATCAGACCAGCACGATGCAGGAGCAGATGAAGAACTTCGCCGAGCCTTCGGATATCTTCATAGATCAGAAGACCGGAAAGATCTACATCGTTGACAGCAAGAACAACAGACTTATCATTACGGACGAGAATTTCTCGCCGGATAATACCAAGATAATAACAGAGCTCAAGTACAGCTCCATATTCCCGGAAAGCAGGAGCACCGTCAAGAACACAAAGTTCAAGGCTCCCGCGGGCGTATATGTAAGAACGAATACCGACGGCTACACGCTGATATACGTTGCCGATTACGACAACAACAGAGTTGTGGCATTCAACGAAGACCTTGAGATAGATATGGAATATGTCCGTCCGTCAAGTGACGTTTACGATGCGAACGTAACATTCAACCCGAAGAAGGTAATAGTTGACAGCGCATTCAACGTTTATGTCATCGTTCCTTCCATAACACAGGGTGCAGTCCAGTTCTCCGCAGACGGAATGTTCAACGGATATTACGGTGCGAACCGAGTTGAGGCGACAGCGGAAGTTATCGCCCAGCAGTTCTGGAAGCTCATTTACACAAGAGACCAGATCATAGCGATGCGCCGTTCGGTAGCTATCTCGATAGCAAATATGGATATCGACGATGAAGGCTTCATCTACACCGTTACCGAAAACAAGACAGCCGACACCGATATCTTAAAGAAGCTGAACCCCGCAGGTACGAACATCTTCATCAACCTCGGATATTCGGACTACACCTACGGTGATTACGCAACAAGATACTACAAGGGCAACAACTACGCTTCCGCGATAACCGACGTCGATGTCGATACACAGGGCAATATCTACCTGCTGGATTTCGCTACGGGACGTGTGTTCCAGTACACCGACGAGTGCGATCTGCTCTTCATCTTCGGAACCAAGGGCTTCAAGAACTCCCAGGGTACACAGAAGGGTACATTCAGATCGGTATCCGCAGTCGAGTCCTACAAGGGCAAGGTTTACGTCGTTGACAACATCAAGAACAGCATCACGGTATTCCGTCAGACGGAATTCGGTTCGATAGTGCAGAACGCGATCTCGCTGTTCAACGAGGGTCTCTACGATGAGGCAAAGGAGCCGTGGGAGGAAGTCCTCAGAAGAGATGCCAACTACTGGCTCGCTTACATCGGTCTCGGAAATGCTTACCTCAACCAGAATGACTACGCTACCGCGCTCGATTACTTCTACCGCACATCGAGAGCCGGCTACAACAGAGCATTCAAGAGCTTCCGAATCGAGTTCATAAGAGCAAACTTCACATGGATGCTCATAATCGTGCTTGTGGTGATACTTGCACTCATAGTATTAAGCTACATCAACAAGGCACGCAAAAAGAAAAAAGCTAAAGGAGGGTCACAATAATGAGATTTGATCTTGATCTGCCTGCGTGGAAATGGCCCTTCTACGTTATGAGACACCCCTTTGAAGGTTATGATGACCTTCGCTGGAAAAAAGGCTACAATATGAAGGTCGCGTGGGTAATAGTTATCGCGTTCTTCATAATAAGCGTCGCGAGCGCACAGCTCACAGGCTTCCTGTTCAACGATACTTATGTAAAGGTATTCAACATCGTCCCCTACTTCTCCTCTTCGATAATTCTCTTCCTCACATGGGTAGTGGGAAACTGGTCTCTGTGTACGCTGTTCGACGGAGAAGGTACAATGAAGAACATCTTCTGCGTATCGGCTTATGCGCTTCTCCCTTACCTCTTCTCTGAGGTGATCGTTATAATCGCCAGCAACTTCCTGCTTCGCACAGAGGGCGGATTTATAACATTCTTCAGATATCTCGGCATCGTCTGGTCGGTGGTGCTTATGATATCCGCAATGAAAACAGTTCATCAGTATTCGATACCAAAGACGCTCGTGGCAATGCTGTTCACGATTGTCGCAATGGTCATCATACTCTTCCTTGCGGTACTGCTGCTCACACTGTTCCAGCAGGTATTCGTATTCGGATATTCGGTTTATACCGAGCTGATGTACCGATTCAGTATTTAGCGGACAAAACACTCTGATACGATACGATTGACCAATATGGAGGTTATAAAATGCAGAATATAAGGAAAAGGCTGCTGACTGCCTGCCTTGCCGCGGTGATCGCGGTCTCAGCGGCGTCAATGCCCGTCTGGTCCGATAACGAGGACACGGCGGATATAGCCGATGCTTCCGAGGAAGCTGCGGCTGAGCAGGACGTCGGAGAAGAGGAGACGGGTACGTTCGTTACCGAGGAAGAGGCTATGGCTGATATGAAAGTCTATGCCGAAAACTCGAAGCTCGCGCTTTATGTAAACGAAAAGACCGCCGTCTTCATGATCGAGGACAAGGGCAGCGGTCACAAGTGGTGGTCGAGCTACTACAACTCCGACCCCTCTAACAAGACCAAGATCAGCAAGCGCAACACCACTCTCTCGATAGACGTTGTCGGGACCGAGAGCAAGACCGTTGAGTCTTCCGTAAGAGCTTACGATACAAACGTAGGAAAGAAGTGCGAGAAGATCGAAAACGGCGTGCGCTTCACGTTCACCTACAACAAGTACAGCATTGATATCCCGCTGGAGATCGTGATAAATGCTGACGGCACATTCTCCGCAACAGTTCCTTCGGCACTTATCGCCGAGAACAGACCGGAGACCGATCCCGAGACAAAGGAGACCGGATATCAGCTCCTCAATGTGCATGTGCTGGAGAACTTCGGCGCTGCGGGCTATGACGAAGAGGGAATGATGATCGTTCCCGACGGTTCCGGCGCAGTCATCAACTACAACAACGGCACCGCTTACGGTGACAACAACACCTTTGAATCAAAGGTTTACGGCGAGGACCTCGCAGTCGGAAAGCTGTATGCCGGCGATATAATCGAGAAGGTAACGATGCCGGTAATGGCAAACATCAACAAGACCGCCGGAGCGGGACTTGTGATGATAGCGACGGACGGCGACGCGTATGCGATAGAGCATGCGATGGTTACCGGACAGAACGTTACCGATCTGAATGCCTGCTGGTTCGAGTTCACGCTCAGAACGAGAGACAACTACTTCATGGGCAACAACAACACAGCCCTCACGGTATATGAGGCAGAAGGCATCAAGGCGGGCAATCTTACCACAACATACTACCCGATCTACGGCGACGATATCTCTTACGCAGACGTTGCGAACATTTACAGAGACTACCTCATCAACAAGATCGGCGTTCAGAAGAAAACAGTTTCTGACAGCGCTCCTTTCTATCTCACACTTTACGGCGGCACGGTAAAGACACAGTCGATACTCGGTTTCCCCGCAAAGGTCCAGACCTCGGCAACAACTTACAGCGAGGCTCTTGAGATAATAAAGAAGCTTGAGAACAACGGTGTTACCAACATCAAGATCATTTACGAGGACTTCAATGAAGCCGGCATCGTCGGAAAGATAGCTGCAAGCTTTGAGTATTCGTCAAAGCTCGGCGGCAAGGGCGCTTACAACGACTTCAAGAACTACGTCACATCGAAGGGCTACGATCTGTATCCGAGCTGCGATATCATGGAGTTCTATGAGTCCGGAAACGGCTACTCCTTCACACTCAACTCCTCGAAGCAGATCACAAAGGCGTATGCGACTCAGACTCCCTTTGAGCTTGCATTCGGTCTCCCGCACCTCACAAAGAGCAGCTGGACGATCCTCTCACCTTACTACTTCACGGATATCTTCACCAAGCTTTCCAACAGCTTCCGTCAGGAAGGCGCTTCCGGCATCTCGCTCAACCAGGCTTCCAACACCCTGTACAGCGACTTCAGCCGTGAGAACAAGGACGGCAGGGCTTACATCGTAAGAGAAGATACTATCGGTATCCTCACCGAAGGCTATCAGAAGCTTAAAGACAGCGGACTCTCGATAATGACCGAGAACGCTAACCAGTATGTACTGCCTTATGCGGATCAGATCAAGGACGTTCCGCTCTACTCCTCGAACTATGATATTTTCGACTACGATATCCCGTTCGCACAGATGGTTCTCCACGGACTCGTTCCGTACACCACAAAAGCGATCAACAAGAGCGCTGATGCGGAAGAGCTGAGAATGCTCGCACTTGTTACCGGTACTCCGATACATTACGAGATGATGTACACCAACCCGAACAAGTTCGCGGACAGTGAGTATGATTACCTCTACTACACCAACTACACCGGCTGGATGGAAAGAGCGGTAAGCGAATACAAGCTCTTCGACGAGATCGTAAAGTCGGTTTCCGACGCAAAGATCACAAAGTATGAGAGGCTGGACGACGGTTCGGTACAGTCCACATTCGATAACGGCAGCGTTATCCGTGTAAACACCAAGACGGGTGAGATCGTCTTCAACAATAAGTCCGTCAATATGAAGGATTACGGATTGGGGGTCGCAAGTTATGAGTGAGTTTGAAAACGAAAATATGAATGAGCTCGAAAACGCTGCGGAAACTGCCTCCGAGACAGTTGAAGAGATCACTGAGACCGTCTCCGAAGCTGCTGAGGAAGCAGCAGAGGAGATAGCCGAAGAAGCTCCCGTAAGAAAAGCTGCGGTACACATGACTGCTTCGGCAGCCGCTCTCAACGCAGAGGGCGAGATCGATATCCGCAGAAGAAAGCCCAGAGAAGTCAAGCAGATAAAGCAGTCCAAGATCTCCTACGAGCGCAAGAAGGGACTCTACGGCTACGGATTCGTGGCACTCTGGATAGTCGGCGTTCTGTATATGTTCATCGTCCCGATGTGCCAGTCCTTATGGTACGCGATGTGCAAGACCGAGCTGGTAAACGATGCAGCAAGACAGGCTGAACTGGGAATGAGCGGTCCCGGGATCTACACCACATGGAACGATTTCGAGAATATCCGCTGGGCATTCACAGTAAACCCCGATTACCCGAAGAACCTTGCGGCTTCCCTCGGAGAGACAGCTTACACAGTACCGCTGGTACTCGTATTCTCCCTCTTCGTTGCTCTTCTGCTCAATGACAAGTTCAAGGGAAGAACTCTTGCGCGAGCGATATTCTTCCTGCCGGTACTGATAGCGACCGGTCCTGTGCTCGGAGTTATCAACGGTGATATGCTCTCGCAGGGTATATCGGACGCGTCACAGTTCAGTGCGCTGTTCAAAACGGACTTCGTTCAGGACTTCCTGCAGTTCATGGGTCTGAACAACATAAGCCAGCAGCTCGCCGACACCGTTTCGGAAGTCACGAGCTCGATACTGAACCTTATATGGGATTCCGGCATCCAGATACTGATATTCATTTCCGCACTCCAGACGATACCTGTTTCCGCGAAGGAAGCGGCATCAATGGAAGGCGCTACGGGCTGGGAATTCTTCTGGAAGATAACATTCCCGACGATCTCCCCGATGATCTTCGCAAACCTCATCTATACAACGATCGACGCGTTCGTTAAGTCCGACAACCCCGTAATGCAGCAGGTAATGACCTATATCAAGCAGTGGGAATATGACCACGCATCTGCGATGGCTTGGGTTTACTTCGCAATAGTCGGAGTTATCCTCGCGATCATTTCCGCAATAGTTTCCAGATTCATATTCTATCAGGTAGATTAAGGAGGTGCTTCAATGGACAACGAAAATATTCAGAATGTACCGGGAGCCGCTTCCGCTGCAAAGAAATCAAAGAGACAGCTCAAGAAGGAAGAGAAGAAGCGCTTAAGCAAATTTCACGTTTCGAGCTGGGAGATCATAACGCACTATTTCAAGTACTCAGATGCCGAAAAGAAGCATTACCGCTATATTCTCGGCAGACGTACCGGTGAAAAGGTATGGCCGGTCTTCCGCTTCCTTATCCTCTTCGGACTTGCGTTCGTCGTAGTTTACCCGATAATCTACATGATATCCTGTGCGATAAGACCGCAGGTCGAAATGTCCGACCCGTCTATCATGTGGATACCCAAGACGCTGACCCTCAGCAACCTTGAGGAAACATGGCTCGCTATCGACTATCCGAAACTTGTATGGGATACGGTGACGGTCAACGTAGTCTGCTCGATCATTCAGGTCCTTACCTGCTCGATAGCCGGCTACGGATTTGCAAGATTCAAGTTCAAGGGCAAGGGACTGATGTTCGCGATAGTTATTCTCCAGATCATCGTTCCTACGCAGGTTATCCTGATACCGCAGTATATGCAGTTCAGATACTTCAACCCCCTCGGCATCGTCGGTCTCTTCAACAACGGCGCGGCGATAAACCTCGCGGACTCCCCGTGGGCGCTCTACTTACAGGCATTCTTCTGCAACGGTATCCGTGCGGGTCTGTTCATCTTCCTTTTCAGACAGTTCTTCAGAGGACTTCCGAAGGAACTCGAAGATGCAGCGTATCTTGACGGCTGCGGACCGTTCGAGACATTCGTAAGAATCATGGTTCCGAACGCTTCCAACTCCTTCCTCACGGTTTTCATCTTCTCCGTAGTATGGTACTGGAACGACTCCTATGTATCGGGTATGTTCTTCACAAAGTCCAACACGGTAGCGCTTATGGTAAGCAACCTCTATCAGACGATCTCCGCCTACTACAGCCCGAACGGAACCCCGACCGGCGTGCCGTCCGACTGGCTCGTTTGGATTGAGTCCGGATGCCTTCTCTCGATACTTCCTATCCTCGTCATGTACATCTTCCTCCAGAAGAACTTCGTCGAGGGTATCGAAAGATCCGGTATCGTAGGATAATGCGCTGACGCGCTTGTCCTACGCGGACGGCGCCAGCCTACGCGGCTGGACCGCGCAAGCGCACGGGCGCTTGACCCCGATGACCGTAATACGGAAATTCGGAACTTTTGATGAAATAAAAATGCCCCGCGTAAGCGGGGTGTTTTTATTTGCCGAGAAGTATGTCAAGCCGTTCGAGAAGCCTGCCTTTGTTCTGCGGGGAAAGTGAGCGGTATTTTTTGAGAAGTACGGTCTCGTCTTTCGGAAGCTCCGATTTCGTAAGACCGCGCTTGTCGTTGGTAAGCCCGGCAATATAGTCGAGAGAGACATTGTAATATTTGGCGAGTTCAATAGCGATGTGAAAAGGAACTTCTCTTTTTCCGCTTTCGTAAAGTTGATATTGTGCCTGCGCCATATTCAAAACATTTGCAATCTCACGCTGTGTTTTGTCGCTGTCCTCTCGCAGATCTTTTATTCTTTGGTAGTAGTACATATTTTTCACCTTCATCAAATGATTATAAAATAGATTTTATCATATAATCCTTTGAATATATTGACAAGACGTTTAAAAGGTTGTATAATATAAACTATAATAACCGATAGGTTGTAGAATATTATGTGAAACCCAGGAGGAAAAATAAATGAAATTAAAAAAGTTTGTTGCAGGTTTGACAGTAGCAGTAATGTGTTCGACCGGACTTATGATAACACATTCTTCGGCTGAAGGAGGGATTTTTCCGGCTATTGGCGGGAATGAACAATTCAGACAAATGAAGATGGACGTCATTAAGGAAGATATTGTAAATAATGGGCAGACGGTAAAAGTATCTGATATTATGGTAAGTAATATTTATGGCGTTGTTTATAGCGCGGAACGATTTTTTAATATAGAGAAAACAGGAAAAGCAGAGCTGGAGATAAACGGTATTTCACAAAAATTGTCTTTGGGTTTGAAAGTAGGCTATGGCGGCAATGTTTACTACGAGGCAGATGCTATAACAATAGACGGTAAAGAATATAAGTCATCAGATTTAAAAAAATCAAAAGAAAAAGATTCTCTTTATGGAACATACAATTTGTATAGTTTAGATACTATCAGTGTGAAGATAAATACAAAAGTTCTGGATTATAAAGATATTATTTCAAATCATTTTTTCTATAATATAGAAATTAAAGACGGTAAAGAACATAAGATAAAACTTACATATAACAATATAGAATACGGTTATTATGAGGTATATGTTGACCACGAAGAAATAAAAGATAAAATAAATAAGAATACAACTATCAAGTTTATTTCCTCAGCGTCTGCTTCGGAAACGCTCAATAAAACCACCCTCAAGGCTTCCTCAAAAAATGGGAAAGCAACTCTTAAATGGTCAGCGGTTGCAGGCGCGGAAAGGTATCAGATATATGTCTCAACAGACGGGGGAAAGACATATTCGAGATATAAGACATATAAATCAACTGTATTGAAATCAACATACACTATGACAAAGGGAAAAACTTATAAATTCAAAATAAGATCATATAAGACTGTTGACGGTAAAAAAGTTTACAGCAAGTGGTCAAATGTCAAAACAATTAAATACTGATATAGAACAGCCGGCTGACCGAAAATCAGCCGGTTTTTCTGTTTTTATTTCAAAACCCCTTGACAAATCCGGCTCACAGGTATATAATAACAATTGAACAGTTGATCAAGTGTTTAAAATTAAATTTCGCTTTCGCTTCCTTTCGCGTACGAAAGGAAGTGGGATAAGAGCTCGAGAGAGGGGCAAAGCTCCTCTCTCGTCCGCAGCCCAAAGGCTGCGGCGGCATACAGCAGATAGGAGAAACGTATGAAGAAGAAATTCAAACTGCAGGATCTTGACTGCGCGAACTGCGCACAGAAAATGGAAGACGCTATCAAGAAGATACCGGGCGTTACGGACGCTTCGGTGAACTTTATGATGCAGAAGATGACGGTTGAGGCTGACGACGATAAGTTCGACGACATCATGAAAGAAGTGCAGGCAGTTTGCAGCAAGGTAGAGCCGGACTGCCGCATTCTTATGTGATATGGGAAGCCTCACCAAAAAGCAGAAGCAGACGCTCCTGCGGATAATCGTGACCTTCGTGATGTTTGCGGGGCTTATGGTCTGCGAGCATACGGGGGTATTTGAGCCTTTGCCGTGGTGGGCGGTTATGCTCATTTTCGTAGTACCCTACATCATCATCGGCTATGACATCATCATAAAAGCCGCGAAGAATATTGCTCACGGTCAGGTTTTCGACGAGAACTTCCTTATGCTTGTCGCAACCGTCGCCGCGTTCTGTATCGGGGAGTATTCCGAGGCAGTTGCGGTAATGCTGTTCTACCAGGTCGGCGAGCTGTTCCAGAGCTACGCGGTGGGGAAGTCCCGCGCTTCTATCACCGAGCTTATGGATATCGTACCGGAGTACGCGAACATCGAGTGGGAAGGCGAGCTTAAGCAGGTTGATCCCGACGACGTGGAAGTCGGTGATATCATCGTTATAAAGCCCGGCGAGAGGATACCGCTGGACGCTGTTATAACCGAGGGCGATACCATGATCGACACGGCGGCGCTTACCGGGGAATCCGTTCCGCGTCATGCGGCAGTCGGTGACGAAGTGATAAGCGGCTGCATCAACGGCAGCGGGACTGTCAAGGCAGAGGTCACGAAGGCATTCGAGGATTCGACGGTAACACGCATACTGGAGCTTGTGGAGAATGCCGGAAGCAAGAAAGCGAAAGTTGAGAATTTCATTACCCGTTTCGCTAAAGTCTATACTCCTGTGGTAACGATTGCCGCGCTTCTGCTTGCGGTAGTACCTCCGCTTTTTGTCGGCGGCTGGAGCGACTGGATAGCGAGAGCCTGCACATTCCTTGTAATCTCTTGCCCCTGCGCACTTGTGATATCCGTACCGCTGGGATTTTTCGGCGGTATCGGCTCGGCTTCCCGTGCCGGAATACTTGTCAAGGGCGGCAGTTTTCTTGAAGCCGTTTCGGAGCTGAAAACTGTTGTGTTCGACAAGACCGGAACGCTGACGAAGGGCGAGTTCCGGGTAAGCGCGGTTAAGCCGGCGGACTGCACGGAAGAACAGCTTCTTGAGCTTGCGGCGTATGCGGAATGCTACTCCGATCACCCGATAGCCTTGTCTATCCGCGAGGCTTACGGAAAGAGCATAAGCACGGAGCGTGTCTCCGAAGCGGGCGAGACTGCGGGACACGGAGTGAGTGCGCTGGTTGACGGTAAGCGCGTACTGCTCGGTAATGCGGCGCTTATGCGGGATAACGGGATCGAAGTGCAGGAGCTTGATACTGCCGGAACAGTGGTTTATGCTGCGGAAGACGGCAGGTATAAAGGCGCGGTGGTTATTTCAGACAGTATAAAGGAAGGCAGTGCCGAAGCGATAAAGGAGCTGAAAGCATCGTGTGCGGCAAAGTGCGTAATGCTTACGGGCGACAGAAAAGCGGAAGCTGACGCGGTATCAGCCCGGCTCGGACTTGACTCGCATTTCTCGGAGCTGCTCCCTGCCGATAAAGTCGGCATAGTTGAGAAGCTGCTCGGTGAGTGCGGAAAGGGCGAGAAGCTGGCATTTGTCGGTGACGGGATAAATGACGCGCCGGTACTTGCGAGAGCCGATATAGGCATAGCAATGGGCAGCATGGGCAGTGACGCGGCGATAGAAGCGGCAGATATCGTGATAATGGACGACGATCTCCGCAAGATACCGAAAGTAATGAAGATAGCGTCGAAAACCATGCGTATAGTCCGGGAAAACATAGTTTTCGCGCTTGGTGTGAAATTCGCGGTTCTTATTCTCGGCGCGCTCGGTTTCGCGAATATGTGGCTTGCCGTGTTCGCCGATGTCGGCGTTGCAGTCATAGCGATACTGAACTCCATGAGAACGTTGAAGAGATCGTGAGAGATGTTTGGAGAGAGAATTGAGAGATTGAAAGAGATTTGAGACGGGGCGCTGCCCCGGACCCCGCCAGCCCCCTTTAAAAAAGGGGGCTGGACACCCTAAACTGATGCGTAGCGACACTCTTCTATCGGCGGGTTCGCCACCTCGGTTAGTTTTATTCTTCTATACATAATAAAAGACTGCTGAAAGAGTTGGTTTCAGCAGTCTTTATTCTGTTCTGAAAGCCCTCTCCCTTACTTGCGGAGCGACTAAAGTTTTTTGGGAAGGGGGTTCGGGGGAATGACCCTTTTTTCAAAAAGGGTCTGCCCCCGATCTCGAGCGTAAGCGACCTTCTCGAGCGGGAGGTTTTGTGTAAATTGGGTGAAAATTTTTCGGATATATTGAATTTTTAAGAAATATATGGTATTATAATGAAACTTTGTGAAAACGATTTCTGACTACAACAAAAGCAACATGCCGGAGGTGGTCTTATGTTTATGTTAAGGTGGCTCTGGAAGAATATGAAAGGCGACAGGGCTATATACTGCTTTGCCCTCTGCCTTACCGTTATCTGCCAGTCCATGTACATCATTACCCCATACATAACGCAGGGTATAATAGATACGTTTCTTGTCGGCGAGGAAGCGGCTGAGAATCTCCGCCAGGGCTCCGACAAGCTTATGTTCATGCTTGCCGCTATGGTGGGATTCACGCTGCTGCGCTGCATTATCCAGTACAGCTCTAATATGTGCTACGAGCATGCGTCACAGGGTATTATCTACCGCGTGAGAAAGGTGCTGTTCGATAACATCGAGAAGCAGGACGCCGCCTTCTACGACAGGCACAGGACCGGAGATATTATGACCGTCGTGACCGGTGACCTTGAAATGGTGCGCCATTCCATAGCATGGATAATCAAGACGACCCTTGAATGTATCGTGCTGTTTTCTGCAACGATGATCTACTTCTTCACCATAGATTGGCTCATGGCGATCTGCATGCTTATACTCACGCCGGTCATACTTATGATTACCAAGGGGTTCAAGAATAAAGTCGGACCGTTCTATGTCGATCTGCGCGAGAAGCTGTCCGCAATGAACACCCGCGCCGAGGAGAATATCTCCGGAAACCGTGTTGTAAAGGCATTTGCACGCGAGGAGACTGAGATAGAGAAGTTTGACGGCTGCAACAAGTCATACAACGAAGCCAACAAGAAAGCAGCGTTCACATGGCTGAAATATTTCCCGGGACTTGAAATAACCGCGCAGGGGCTGAGTGTGATATGCCTGCTTTTCGGCGGTATATTCGTATCCCTCGGAAGGCTGACATTCGGTGAGTACGCGGCATTTGCCGGACTTGTCTGGACGATCTCAAACCCCATGCGAACACTCGGCAACATAGTGAACGACTACCAGAGATTCACAGCTTCCGCGAACAAGATAATCGAGCTCTACTACGGCAGACCCTTTATCGTCGAGCGGGAAGATGCGGAAGATGTGGAGGGACGCATCAAGGGAAGCGTTGAGTTCAGAAATGTTTCGTTCTCCTACGGAAACACGGAAGTGCTGAAAGATATCAGCTTCAAAGCCGAGCCCGGAGAAACTGTCGCTATAATGGGCGCTACCGGAAGCGGAAAGACTACGCTCATAGACCTTATACCGAGAATTTATGATGTATCTTCCGGTGAGGTGCTGGTTGACGGGCATGACGTAAGAATGATGAAGCTGAAACAGCTCCGCGGCGCGATCGGTGTTGCTACGCAGGATGTACTGCTGTACTCCGATACTATTGAGGGAAATATCTGCTTCGGAAATATTGATCTTCCGGAAGAGGAAGTCGTGAAATATGCGAAAGCTGCTGATGCACACAACTTCATTGAAAAGACTGCCGACGGCTATGACACCATAATCGGAGAGCGCGGAGTCGGTCTTTCCGGCGGTCAGAAGCAGAGAATATCGCTTGCAAGAGCGCTCGCTGTAAAGCCGTCGATACTGATACTTGACGATACCACCTCGGCTGTCGATCTTGAAACCGAAAAGCATATCCAGGACGCACTTGCCGCACTTGATTATCCCTGCACGAAGATAATAGTTGCGCAGAGAATATCTACTGCAAGATCGGCGGACAGGATCATCGTCCTCAAAGACGGCAAGATCGCGGAATCGGGAACTCACGAGGAGCTCATAAAGCAGGACGGCTATTACCGCGAAGTTTATGAGCTTCAGAAGTAAAGGCGGGTGACGGAAATGGCAAGAAATAAATTTGATATAGACGAGGCCCTTGAAACGCCTTTTGACATACGGCATCTCAAACGCGCACTCACTTATGCGGGGAAGTATAGGAAGCGGATATTCCTCTCGCTTTTCATCAGCATTCTCGCCGCTGTAATATCACTGCTTTCGCCGCTGATCGTGCAGTACGCTGTGGATAACTGCATGAAAGGTCCGGAGACTATCCCTATGCTTGCGGTATGTTCGGGAGCTTTGCTCGGTTGCATCGTTCTGAGCGTATTCATGGCGCAGAAGCGTTCAAAGATGATGACGCAGGTGGGACAGGACATAATCTACGATATAAGAAAGGATCTTTTCCGGCACATGCAGGAGCTTCCTTTTGAGTATTACGACAGCCGTCCCCACGGCAAGATCCTTGTCCGTGTAATAAACTACGTCAACAGCGTTTCGGATCTTATGACAAACGGTATCATCAACTTTGTGCTTGAAATGATGAACCTGCTCTTTATAATGGTGTTCATGTTCTTTGTGAACTGGCAGCTTGCGCTCGTTGTATTGTGCGGACTTCCGGTTTACGGTGCGATAATCATGTTCATCAAGAACCACCAGCGCAAGGCATGGCAGAACGCGTCGAACAAAAGCTCGAATCTTTCGGCATACCTGCACGAAAGCATTGTGGGCGTTCAGATATCGCAGGTATTCACCCGCGAGGAAGTGAATGCCGAGATCAACGACAAGCTTGCGAAGAGCTACCGGAAAGCGTGGATGAGCGCGGTAAGCTACTCTAACCTTGTGTGGCCGTCAACGGATATCGTTTCGATATCAACCCGCGCGGCGATATATCTTGTGGGACTGCTTTTCATACCGGGGCTGTCGCTTGGAACCATACTTGCTATGGGGGATTACTCCGCGCGTTTCTGGCAGCCGCTCATGAACCTGTCGAATCTGATGAACACGTTCATCAACGCGGTAGCGTATCTTGAAAGAATATTTGAGATGCTTGACGAGCCGGTTACGGTAAAGGACAGGATCGGTGCAAAGGAAATGCCGGAGATAAAGGGAGATGTGCATTTCAAGGACGTGACTTTCTCTTATGACGACGGAACGACTGTGCTCGAACATCTCAGCTTTGATGTCAGGGCAGGGCAGAGCATTGCCCTTGTTGGTCCCACCGGTGCCGGCAAGACTACGATAGTAAGCCTTATCTCACGGTTTTACGATCTCGATTCCGGCGCGGTGCTCATAGATGATACGAACATAGCAGATGTAACGCTTCACTCGCTGCGCAGTCAGATGGGGATAATGCTCCAGGACAGCTTCATTTTCAGCGGCACTATAATGGAGAATCTGAAATACGGACGGCTTGACGCTACCGATCATGAAGCCTATGAAGCTTGCAGGATCGTCGGCATAGACGAGTACATCAACAGGCTGAAACACGGATATGAGACGAAGGTGAGCGAGCGCGGAGCCGGACTTTCACAGGGTCAGAAACAGCTTATTGCGCTTGCGAGAACGATACTTTCAAATCCGAAGATACTTGTGCTTGACGAGGCAACTTCGTCTATTGACGCAAAGACCGAGCGCAACCTGCAGAACGGTCTGAATCATCTGATGAAAGGGCGCACATCGTTTATCATAGCGCACCGGCTTTCGACAGTCCGCAACTGCGACAAGATAATGTACGTTTCGGACAAGGGCATTACCGAAGCCGGCACACATGATGAGCTTATCGCCAAGCGCGGTGATTATTACAGACTTTATACCGCACAGGCAGTATAAGAGAGTCCGCTCGCGCTTGAGAACGGTCGCTTGCGCTCGAGAATGGTCGCGCACGGCGCTCGAGACTGGGGGCACCCCTTTTTGTGAATCGAAGTTTTCTGTATAGCGCGCATCGTGCGCGCTTTTGGAAAACTTCTCACCGCTTCCGTGCGGTGCAAAAGGGGATTCCCCTACGACAGGAAGTCGTACAGAAGGTTTCCAAAACGCCGCAAGGATGCGGCGATAATAGAAACCTTCGACAGACCCCTCCTCAAAATCTTTAATCGCTTCGCGCTTATTTACAGAACAGTTGAAAATGAACAGATACATCAGGTGCAGAGTATTTTATCTCTGCACCTTTTCAAATATTCAGAAAATTTTATAAAAATACTGCCACATCAGAAATAACTGCGTATAAAAAAACAGAAAGCAAAAAACAAATGATAAATTTCTCATTGAGTTCTTCATAAAATTTTCTCTCCAAATGACGTACCCCGATGAAACAACGAACTGCTTACGGTTGTTTTATCGGGGTGCGTCATTATTATTATGGAGTCTTTGTTGAACCAAAACTCTGGAATCTGTCTCCCCATTGATGAATACAGAATAGTAGAATTGAAGCTATGAAAGTTACTGTACAGCGGTCAATGAGTCGCCGCCTGTGCAAGATGTGGGATAAATACTTACTTGTGCGGCGAATCAGTTTAGGGGGTTAAGACCCCTTTTTTAAAGGGGGATTGCGGGGTCGCAGGGGCAGCGCCCCCGTCTTAAAATCTCTAAAATCTCTAAAATCTCTTAAAATCTCTCAAACTCTCTCAGACATCTTCTCCCGATATCTCTTCCAATCTCTCGGAAGCTTCTGCCCATTCATCTGTCTGTGCATCGAGCTCGGACTGGAGTTCGCCGAGCTGCAAGCCGAGGGCGGTGATCTTTTCGTAATCTGCGGAAAGTTCGGGAGACTGCATTTGCGCTGTGACTTCGGCGATCTGCGCTTCGAGCTCCGCTATCCGCGCTTCCGCGCGGGATACGCGGGTCGTAAGCTTGCGGATATCGCTTTGGAGCTCCTTGCGGCGCTTGTAATCAAGCTTGTTGGAGCTGTCGGCGGCAGGCTTCTCCGCTTTTGCAGCTGTGAGGACTGCCGCGCCCTCAGATGTCGCAAGATAATCGTCGTACCCGCCGTTGATGCTCTGCGCACCGCCCGGCGAAAGCTTGTACAGCCGGGTCGAGATCTTGTTTATAAGATAGCGGTCATGGGAGATTATAAATACCGTTCCGCCGTAGTTCGCAAGCGCATCTTCCAGTGCCTCGCGGGAGTTTATGTCGAGATGGTTCGTAGGCTCGTCAAGCAGCAGGAAGTTGCAGCCGCTCAGCATCAGTTTCAGCAATGCCACACGCGCCTTTTCGCCGCCGCTCAGAACGCCTACCTTCTTGAACACGTCCTCGCCGCTGAAAAGAAAGCTGCCGAGCGCAGTCCTCACCTGTGTCTGCGACATTTTCGGGTACGCGTCCCAGATCTCGTCCATTACCGTCTTGCTGTCCGTAAGCCCGGTCATAAGCTGGTCGTAATAGCCTGCGCGTACCGCCGGACCGTAGGTGACATTCCCCGTTTCCGGCGCAAGCTCCTTCATCAGTATCCGGAAAAGCGTAGTCTTGCCGCTGCCGTTAGCGCCGAGAAGGAATACCCGCTCGCCCTTGCGCACCTCTATGTCCACTCCGCCGAAAAGCTTTTCGCCGTCAAAGCTCATGGACACATTCTTCGCCGTCATTATCTCGTCCGTCACCGGATCGGTGCAGTGGAACGAGAACCGCAGCTTCTTCGGAAGCACCTGCGGCTTTACGAGATCCGCTTCGAGACGCTCGATCTGCTTTTCCTTGCTCGCTATCGTTATATAGTTTCGCTCCTGGTTGAAGCGTTTCTGCTGTTCGATAATGCCTTTGATACGGTTGATCTCTTCAAGCTGGTTTTCGTAATGCCGCCACGCTATCTCAAGATCTTCCTCCTTTTTCTTCCGGTATGCGCTGTACCCGCCCTTGTATGCGGTGAGCCGTTTGTTCTCAAGCTCGAATGTGCGGGTAGTTACAGTGTCGAGGAAGTAACGGTCATGGGAGATGATGATGTATGCGCCCCGGTAGTCCAGCAGGAACTTTTCAAGCCATGTAGATGCCGCGATATCGAGGTGGTTGGTGGGCTCGTCGAGAAGCAGTAGATTTGCTCCGGATAAAAGCAGCTTTGCAAGCTGCACCTTCGCCTTTTCTCCTCCGCTCAGCACCGAGACCGGCTTTTCCTGCTCCTCAAGCGAAAAGCCGAGACCGAGCAGACTGCTCATAGCGCGGGTGCGGTAGGTAAGTCCGCCCTCCGACTCGAACCGTTCGCGGAGAATCATCTGCTTTTCCAGCTGTTCGGGAGTGGGGCTTCCGCTGCCGATCTCCGCGTTAAGCTCGTCAAGCTCGCTTTCAAGCTTCATCAGCGGCGCAAATACCGACAGCACCTCGTCATAAACGCTGACCGAACTGTCACGGATAACGTGCTGCTCCATATAGCCGAGGACTGCGTCCTTCGATTTCACGAACTCGCCGCCGTCATATTCAACTTCGCCGCGGATCGCCTTGAAAAGCGTTGTCTTGCCGCAGCCGTTCACGCCGACAAGACCGATCCTGTCGCCTTTCTCTACCTCGAATGTAACGCCGCCGAAAAGCATTTCCGCGCCGAAATATAGTGTTATATCTTTTGCGTTAAAAATTGCCATTTTGTAAAATTCCTTAAATGTTGGCGGTATTGTAGCCGGCGATGTGCAGGACCCTGAATCCCGCGCAGCCCACGGACAGCAGCGATACCGAGGAATACCGGTCATTTGAGATCAGGTAATCCCGCACGTTCCCGTCGCCGTCAGCCATAACGCCGGTTATCATATACTCGGCGACTGCCTTGCCGCCGATAACGAACTGCACCACATCGCCGATATCTCCGCCGCCTGCCGATGTTTCACAGCCTGCAAGTCCGAATCCGCTGTTTGTGAGAACGTACTTGTAAAACGCTTCCCGATCAAACCAGCTTTTCGAGCAGCCTGTCTTTTTGCGCTCGGTATTGACCTCTTCGTCGTACCATTTCCACTGGTCATACCTGTCGCCCTGTGCGTCCATTGGAATATAGCCTTCAAAAATGCACCGAGAAACGAAATTCGCGTCGTTCTCGTCATATTCGGCAAATGCGCCGTTTCCGGAAAAGCCGTTTATAGCAGCATTCGCGGCGATATCGCGGGCATAGTCGAATTCCGGCTCAGGGTAAAGTGCGGTGTCCGGGGCGGGGAATTTGACCGCGGAAATGCCGGTTTTGAGCATCTCAAGAGCCGGCGCGGTGTATTTCGGGAAGAATGTGTACGCAAGATCGCTCTGTGTGAGGCGGTTCGCTTCAAGCACCTTGTCCAGCCCGGCTTCAAAATATACACGGGAGGGACGATCGGTGGTATGCTCCTCTATGAGCAGATCCTTGTTTTCACGGTTGAGCACGAATGTGTGGTATTCGCCGCGAACGATCGCATGCCGTCCGGTGGTGACGTAGCCCGACTCCGATGAAAGAAGCAGCTCTATTTCGACTTTTTCCGAGCGCTGGACTTCATGCCTGCGGCGGACGTAAAGCGAGACAGTGCATTCCGCGAAAGTGAGATCAACGGGACACTGCTTTGCAAGCCAGACCTCATATTCGAGCGAGCATTCGTCGAAAAGCTCGCATACAACCTGTTTTTCGTAAAACCGGGAGATCTTTTCCGGTTTAAGAGCTCCAAGTCCGGCGTAGTAGTATGTAAAAAAGTCGGTTAGAAGAAGCTCTTCCTCTTCGGAAACAGTTTTGCCGGACATTGTGAGATCAACTTTCGTTGATGAGTCCGGGGAGTATTCAACGCCGTAGAGATCCTTGTTTATCAGTTCGTCCAGAGTGTTCTCGACATTGAACACGTCCCAGAAAAGAAAAAGGCCGACAACATAGATAGCCGTCAGAACGACAACTATCATCGCTGTCAGCACAGTTTTGAATTTGCGGCTCATATCAGGACCAGCCGCAGTCGTCGTACTCTGCCCATTTGTTGTAGGCAGTCTGCTGGGTGAGCTTAAAAACGATATATACAGCCGCAGTGATTATGAGTGCAACAGCTGCGAAAACAGGGATCAGCATCGATGCTGTCGAAGAAGTTTTCTGCGGAACAGATGAATTAGACATATTATCAGTCCTTTCGAGGGGTTGTTATTGTACACCTTTTATATTATACTATATAGGAACTGATTTGTCAATTGGTGAAAAATAGCAAAAAAGAAAAAAATTAAAAAAATCGAAAAAAATCCCTTGACAAACGGAAAAAGCCGTGATATAATAGTGCTATTCCACCACTTCCGGGGACAAGCCGGAAGGCAGGTCAAAAAATTTTTCTGAAAAAATTGAAAAAAGGTATTGACAAAGCGAGCGGATTGTGGTAGAATATTAAAGCTGTCGAGAAGAAGAGGTTTTTTGGAGACAGCGGCACATGAGCGAAAGCGAATGTGAGTATTTGCGAGAACGCGGAGCGTTGGAGCAAATACGAGGCACCTTGAAAATTGAACAGCAGACAAGAACGAATTAACGAACCCTTGATATTCAAGGAAAAAGATAAT
>JAFVBZ010000180.1 GCA_017479645.1 Ruminiclostridium sp.
AACCCCGGCTTCGGGTAAAGCTTCGTCAGTAATGCCGGCATCGGTGATCTCTTCCGCGCTTGCGTGTGTCATCAGCAGGGCGCATGACAGCATAACGGCAAGAAGCTTTGTGACAGTTCCTTTCATTATTGTTCCTCCTCTTAACAGATTGGCTGATAGGTTGCTGTTATATCTGATCGTCTTTATTATACAGAGCACGTTAATATGCCTATAATACTACATATTATATTATATCATAAAACCGGCAGTTTTTCAACCCTTACAAGATATAGATGATATGCCAAGATTTTTGAGCAGATATTGTACATTTTAACTAAAGCGTACCGCCGTCACGGCTTTCGGGCAGTCTTTCTTATCTTCCTGCTTTCCGGACTGTGCTGTCAATGCTCTCCGTCCCTATTGAGAGCATTGCTGAGGGAGTTGGGTATTCCGCGGGGACCCCGTACAGCGAAGATGCCGAAGCTGTCGCCAAGCACCTTGAATGTGAAGATATCCGGAGAGTACCGCTTCTGCAGTTCTATCCGCATAAGCTTTGTTATGGTGAGATCCTTTCCCCGGTAGTCGCAGGGGATATCCGTCTCCGTCACTCTGCATCTGTACATTACAGCCGATACCGGAGCGCCGACATACATATAGACCGTATCTCCTTTTCTTATGCCGGAGCCCTGTTTCCATTCGATCGTATCTGTGCTGTCGAAAGCATGGACGATATCGTAGTATTTCGGGTTCGCGGGTATTATCCATTCTTTTGGCGCCCGGGAGAGCTTTTTCTTCTGTGCGGAGGCGGTGGCATTGTAGCTTGTCTCTATCAGTGCGCATATCCGTTTGAGCGGCACTGTCCCGTCCAGCAGTATGGAAAGCCAGTTTCCGCGGCTCATGTGATATGCGGGGAGAAAGCCCTCTTCCCGCAGCAGCATATCGGTAAGCAGCACATCGCCGGTCTTTATGTTGATTATATCGGCGATGCCGTCTCCGGGCAGTCCGAGCTTTGCGCGTTCCACGTTCATAACTGCGCAGAACCATTTGGTATTGTCGGAGTGGCGGAATACGGCATATCCGGGGTATCTTGCCCAGAGGTATTCCGGCTCGGCGCCGTACTTTTCCTTTATATGTGCGAATACTTCATTTCTGAGTGTTTTTTTCATATCGATTAATCCTTTTCAAAACACGATTTATACATTAATTATATCATATTACTCGGTATTTGTAAAGAAGAAGTTGCCATGCAGGAAGAAAAGAGGTATATCCCGCCAATCGTGAAGCATTACCCGAAATAAGCGCGAAGCGATCAAAAGTCTTTGGAAAGGGGTTTGGGGGAGAACCTTTCTTCAGAAAGGTTTCCCCCAAGTCTCGAGCGCCGTGCGCGACCCTCTCGAGCGCCGTGCGCGACCGTCTCGAGCGACACCAAAAAGCTCCCGATAAACGGGAGCCTTTTGGTTATGCGAGGGTTCTTATGCCTTTGACAAGGGCGTCGATATCCTCAAATGAATTGTATAATGCGAGAGTCGGGCGGACTGTGCCTTCAAGACCGAATCTGCGCAGGACGGGCTGTGCGCAGTGATGACCGGTGCGGACTGCGATGCCGAGCTCGTTGAGCCGTGCGCCTACCGCATCATTGCTGTACCCGTCGAGTACGAACGAGAGTACGCTTGCCTTTTCGGAAGCTGTCCCTATAAGATGCAGACCGGGTATCTTCCGCATTTCGCTCATTGCGTAAACAAGAAGCTCATGCTCATGTTTGTTTACCGAGGGCATTCCTATCGCGTTCAGGTATTCGAGCGCTGCGCCGAGTCCAACCGCATCGGCAATGCTGCCTGTTCCCGCCTCAAACTTGTTGGGAGCGGGATTGTATATCGTCCGCTCAAAAGTCACGTCCTTTATCATATTCCCGCCGCCGTGGTAGGGGCGCGCCGCTTCAAGAAGCTCGCTCTTGCCGTAAAGGGCGCCTATGCCCGTGGGGGCGAATATCTTGTGACCGGAGAATACGAAGAAATCCGCATCGAGAGCCGATACATTAACTGGGATATGTGCTGCCGACTGCGCGCCGTCAACAAGTATCGGAACACCGTGGGCATGTGCGCCGGCTATAAGCTCTGCGACAGGCGTTACCGTTCCGAGCACATTCGAGACCTGTGTCACGCTGACAAACTTTGTGCGCCTTGTGAACAGCTTTTCGTACTCGGACAGGATAAGCTGACCGCTTTCGTCGCAGGGGATAACTTTCAGCACAGCGCCGGTTTCCTGCGCAACAAGCTGCCACGGCACGATGTTTGCATGATGTTCGAGAATGGATAGAATGATCTCGTCGCCGGGCTGTAAAAGCGGCTTCACATAAGCGTTTGCCACAAGGTTTATGCCCTCGGTGGTGCCGCGCACGAATACGATGTTGTCTTTAGAGGGCGCGCCGATGAAATCTGCGGTTATCTGTCTCGCATTTTCATAAGCGTCGGTGGAGCGTGCCGCAAGTTCATGCGCGCCGCGGTGTACATTCGAGTTTTCGTGGGTGTAGTAGTATGAAAGCCTGTCTATGACAGCCTGCGGACGCTGTGTGGTAGCGCCGTTGTCGAGCCATACAAGCGGGTGACCGTTGATGACTTCTTTGAGGATAGGGAAGTCCGCGCGTATCTGCTCCAGCGTCTTTGTGCCGACAACAACGTTATTGCCTGCGCTTACCGGAGCTGCCGCCGCGGCGAGAGACTTCGGGGTATAGCCTGCAGCCTGTGCTTCCGACATCACCGCCGGCGAATAGCCGGAAGCCTGTGCCGGTGCGCTTTCATGACCCGCAGCGCCGTTTGTGAGCTCTGCGGCAAGCTTCTCGTATTATGAGAAATACCCGCCGCCGAAGCCGTTATAATAATTCTCCGCTTTTGCCGCGGCTTCATATATCACCGAGGTATCGCCGGACTCTGCGAGACGTTCCGTTCCTTCCGCACAGCGCACCGGGTCAAGATCCGGGAAAAGCGAGTTCGCAAGGGCTTCAAGCTCCTGCTCGCCCGGAATGCCCCAATCATTCGTAATCATAGTATTCACCTACCTCTACGTCCTCAAGAACTGCGATCGCGTCATCTGCGAGAATTGCAGCCGAGCAGTAGAGCGAAAGGAGATAAGAAGCCGTGCCTTTGTCGTCGATACCTCTGAACCGTACTGAAAGACCGCGGGACTGTTCGTTTTTGAGGTTGCGCTGATAAAGACCGATAACTCCGCGCTTTGCTTCGCCTGTGCGTATAAGCAGGATATTGGTCTTGCCGCTCTTGCTCTTCGGTTCTTTGAGACCGTCAACCAGCAGCTTGTTTGTGGGTATGATCGGGATACCGCGCCAGAGAATGAAGTTGCCGCCCGCTATGTTCGCTGTAACAGGGGGAACTCCGCGCTTTGTGCATTCGCGCTCAAATGCGGCTATCGCACGGGGGTGAGCAAGGAAGAATGACGGTTCCTTCCAAACCTTCGAGATAAGCTCGTCGAGATCGTCGGGGGTAGGTGCGCCGTTTCTGGGCTGGATACGCTGCTTGTCAGCGATATTCTTCAGCAGACCGTAGTCGTCGTTATTGATGAGCTGGCTTTCCTGGCGCTCACGAAGGCTCTCTATCGCAAGTTCGAGCTGCTCTTTTGCCTGATCGAAGGGAGAGCTGTAAACATCTTCCACCGCGGTATGTACATTGATTATCGTGGAGATGTTGGCGAGCCTGTATTCGCGGGGCTTTGCCTCGTATTCAACATAGCCCTGGGGGATCATGTTCGACTTCTTTTCCGAGCTGCACAGCACATCGAGGGGAGTATCGCCCTCCTGCACCTTGTTCACACGGTAGATGCCGGAATCGAGACCCTTGAATTCAAGGAGCTTTGTGATCCAGCGGGGAGTGAGTGCGCCGTACTGCGGTCTGGTCTTGTTGATATCGGCAAGGTTATATGCCGCGTCCTTGCCGAGTGCTATGATCTTTTCTTCGTCTTTTGTTGCCATTGTTTCTGCCTCCTGTGATGATTGTCGGAATAAATAACATATAAAATATATAGAAGTAATATGTTATAAACGTATTATATCATAAGTATTTAGAAAATGCAATAGTTTTTCAGCAAATATTTTCAATATTGCGGGAAACTGCTGTCAACGTCGCGTGACCATGCGTTCGTACCGCCTTTGAGGTTGTAGGCAGCACCCTTGTATCCCGCTTCGCGCAGGGTACGGACAGCGAGTATGCTGCGCTTTCCTTCCTTGCAGACGAATACGGTGTCCGCATCGGGGTCAAGTTCGTCCTGTCTGCGGTCAAGCTGACCGATCGGGATAATGACCGCTTCCGGGAATTTGGCGATAGCGCGTTCGTGCGGCTCCCGCACATCTACGATAGTGATCTTTTCGCCCGCATCGAGCCTACGTTTCAGCTCCTTCGGCTCGATACCCTCAACTTCGGCTTCCTCTTCTTCCTTTGCCTTTATGCCGCAGAAGTCCTCATAGTCGTACTCCTCTATCTCCGTGATAGTCGGATCTTCGCCGCATATCGGGCATTTCGGGTCCTTGCAGATCTTAAGTTCCCGCCACTTCATTCTCCATGCGTCGAATGTCACGAGCCTTCCGATAAGCGGCTCGCCTCCGCCCACGATGAGTTTTATCACCTCGTTCGCCTGTACCGTGCCGATTATGCCGGGAAGCACACCCACAACTCCGCCCATAGCGCAGGAGGGAACAAGACCTGCCGGCGGGGGAGCGGGGTACATGCAGCGGTAGCAGGGTCCTTCTTTCGCATAGTAAACTGCCGCCTGTCCCTCAAACTGGTACATAGCGCCGAATACGTCCGGCTTTCCGAGCAGCACGCATACATCGTTCACGAGGTAGCGTGTCTGGTAGTTGTCGGAAGCGTCCGCCACAACATCGTACTCTGATATGATATCCTCCGCGTTTTCCGCAGTAAGCTTTTCGTTGTATGCTTCCACCTTTACCAGCGGGTTGATCTGCTTTATGCTGTCCTTTGCGCTTGCGACTTTCGGTCTTCCTATATCGCGGGAGCCGTGTATGACCTGCCTCTGCAGGTTGGATTCCTCCACTTCGTCGTAGTCGATTAGACCGAGAGTGCCTACTCCCGCGGCAGCGAGATACTGCGCAAGTGGAGTGCCGAGCCCGCCCATTCCCACGATAAGGACTTTCGCGGCTTTAAGGCGGCGCTGCCCCTTTACGCCCACTTCCTTTAGAAGCAGGTGACGGGAGTAGCGCTTTATCTCGTCGTTTGTGAGCTTTTCTCCGAGCCGTTCTCCTATGACGCTTTCGAGCGGGGAACCGCCGGCAATTGCGGGTATCAGCATCACCTCGTCCCCGTCCTTTACGGGTGTGTCGTAGCCTTTGAGATCGCGGATATTGTCCGCGCCCACAAAGACATTGATGAACTCGCGGAGCTTTCCGTCCTCGCCGAAAAGCACCTTCTTCGTCTCCGGGTATTCGTCCGCGAGAGATGCTATGACATCTCCTACCGTCGAACCTTCGAGCTGAAGCTCAGACCTGTGTTCCGTGAACATTCTGAGCGTTGTTGGTATAAGTACGGTTACTGCCATATCCTTATCTCCTCTTCTGTAAATCGTGTGTAATCCGATGCGGGGTCAAGCTGCTGGTTCGTGATCCCGGCAGCCTTTCCGTTCACGCATGAAACTATGATGTAGCTGTACACTGCCAGCGCGTGGGAGCGGTCATACTCCGACGGTATTGCGGGGCAGTCCGGGTGTGAGTGGTAAAACCCGATTATATCCAGCTTTTCCCGTCTTGCCTGCATTTCCGCCTTCAGCATATCATCGGCTGTTATTGTGAAGCGGTGGTATCGTTCGCTGTTTCCGGAGCGGTTTTCGTTTGCTGTGACCGATACTGCTGTCTTTTCGTTCCCGTCAAGCTTTCCGAGTATGAACCCGCAGCATTCGTCCGGATAACAGCGCTCCGCCTCGGCTCGTATCTCCGCCATAAGCTCCTCTTTTATCACAAGCATTCCGTCACCCCCACAGCCTTCCGGAAAGATATCGGCAGCCGCTGTCGCAAAGGACAGTGACTATGACCGAACCGTCCGGAACAGTCCCGGCAAGCTTTGCCGCAGCCGTGACATTTGCGCCGGAGCTTATCCCGACGAAGAGCCCTTCCTGACTTGCGATGAGCCGCGCGGTTTTGTATGCTTCCTCTGTGGTGACTTCGATCCTGCCGTCGGAAATGCTCTCGTCGAAAAATCCGTTCCTGGTAAGGCAGGTGCAGTGCTTTACGCCCTCAATGCCGTGGAACGGGGAGTCCGGCGTCATATTGAAGCACTTTACCGCCGGACTGAACTCCTTGAGCCGTCTTGTGCAGCCCATGAATGTTCCGGAAGTTCCGGTGCCTGCGACGAAGTGGGTGATCTTTCCGTCCGTCTGCGATATGATCTCATCTGCGGTTCCTCTGTAATGGGCGAGCCAGTTCTGATCGTTGGTGTACTGATCGGGGAAGAAGTAGCTTTCCGGCGATCTGCCGACTGCATCGAGGACTGCGCCGTAAGCACCGTCTATGCCTTCCATTGCGCTTGTGAGGATCACTTCCGCTCCCAGCGCCCGCATATATTTCTGCCGTTCCGCGGTGACATTTTGGGGCATATACAGCTTTACCCGGTATCCGAGAGCCGCGCATACTGCCGCGTAAGCGATCCCTGTATTTCCGCTGGTGGCGTCAGTAAGCGTCTTTTTCTTTGTGAGCAGTCCGCGCTCTATCCCGTCCCGGATCATTGCGCTTGCGGCTCTGTCTTTTACCGAACCGCTGACGTTGAGGAACTCACCCTTTGCGAAGATGCGTATGCCGCGCTCCGGGATCCCGAAGCTTTTCAGCTCGAACAGCGGGGTATTTCCGACTGCGGAGAATATATCCGTTCCTCTCATAGCAGTAAACTCCTATAAAACATATATAAATAATATGATATGATTATAGCACTGTCTTTCCGGTTTGTCAATAGGTTCCCACAAATTTATTGGATTATTTTTCTTTTTTCCGGTTCAAAGCGTATGTCAGCGATATCTGCGAAGCGTATCCGCTTACCCGCGACAGTCAGAGTTTTCCGCACGACGGGGTCAATGGCGGTCACGCACCCGTTGGTATCGACATACTGTCCGCGGCAGCCGTAAGCGTCATTGTTCCGGTCAGTGCAGGGAACGAAATGCGTGACAGTCACGGTGATACTGTTTTCGCGGGCATCTCTGCCGTTCTTCACAAGTTCCTGCAGCACGGCAAGCTTGCTGTCGAGTTCCGCGCATTCGTCCTCGCAAAGCTCGATGCGCGCGACATACATCTCCTCTTTGGCTTCGACCGCATCGGAAAAGCCTTTGAGGGCATCGAAGGGGCTGAATATCTTTGCCCGTTTGCCGAGTGGCATTGCGGGGTGCTTTACTGCGAATATATCGCGCCGTTCGTGCGTCGGCTTTCCGTGCCTGAGCACATCTGCATATTTGAAATTTTCCGGTACCGGCATATATCCGAGCATTTCCGTTCTCCTTTCCGCAAAGAGCGGACAGAAATGCCCTTTTACGGTATCCTGCCGCAGACCGGCTATGCCCTGTGACCGCCGATCTGATTGTTCCGCTCTTTTGCCGTTGCGCCTTCGAGAAAGTTCAGCCCGTAGAGTACGGCGTTCTTGCCGAATCTGGCGCGTACGCTCTGCATCGCAGCCTGCAGATTGCGTTCCTTATCCATTTTCTCATAGTCCGTGAACAGGTCTGTCTGGTAGAAACCTCCGTCCGCGGTCACATCTGCGGCGCATACTGCGAGTCTGCGGAACAGCAGCCTGTGATCCGTTCTCTGTTCAAAATCCTTCAGCATCACTTCTGTGATCTGCCTTGAAAGGTTTGTGCGTTCCATTGTTCTTGCGGTGCCGTTGGAGTGTTTCGGGTGCATTCTCCCGTAGAAATCGACGCATACGGGTCCGTCGTACCGCGGGCAGTATTCAAGCGATTTGTGATCGTAGCTCACCCACCATGTGAAGATCTGTGAAACGAGGTTTTTCGAGAACATATCGGTGCTCAGAACATCTATCATTTCCATGAACACGATACGCGCCTCATCGTACTTGTAGGGGCGGGGAAGCACCTGCCCGTTGGAGAGGGAGCGATCGTCGGTATGATAGGTCTTTATATCGCGCATAGTGACCGGTTCCGCTCCCCATGCGTGGTCTATCATGATCTCGCCGTCGATGCCGAACTCCTTGTAGAACCATTCCTCATTGCGCGTGGAGAACCTTGCCACTTCGCCCATGGTGTGCAGTCCCGCATCTTCCAGCCGCTTTGCCTTGCCGCGTCCGATCATCCAGAAGTCGGTGAGCGGTTTATGATCCCAGAGCAGGTATTTGTAGCTGTCCTCGTTGAGTTCCGCGATACGCACGCCGTCCTTGTCGGCAGGAGATTTTTTGGCTACTATATCCATAGCGACTTTTGCGAGGTACATATTTGTTCCGATGCCGACAGTAGCGGTTATGCCCGTGACCGAAAGCACTTCTCTGATTATCGTCATAGCCATGACATGAGCCGGGTGCTTTCCCGTTTCAGCCGCCTCTTCCTTATATGCGTGCATATATTTCGTGCAGTCGATGAAGCTTTCGTCGATGCTGTAAACGTGGATATCCTCCGGCGCGGCGTAATGCAGGAAGACCGAATATATCTGCGCTGAAACGCGCTCGTATTCTGCCATTCTCGGCGGTGCAATGATGTAATCGACGATGTGGTGAGTTCTTACCTCGTATTCAAATATCTTCTGCTTTGCCTCAAAAAGCCGGGGTCTGCCCGGAACGCCTATTGCTTTGAGGGAAGGGGAGACTGCAAGGCAGATCGTCTGATCGGAGCGTGTCGGGTCTGCGACGAGCAGGTTTGTCCTCAGCGGATCGAGTCCGCGCGCAACGCACTCCACGCTTGCATAGAACGACTTCATATCTATTGCGATGTAAGCTTTTTCAGAATTCCTCTCCATAGCGCACTTCCATTTTCCCCATAAAGTCCGCCGATGTCTCTTTCGGAGCGCGGATATCATATCCCTTGTGCTCCATTATCTGCAGTTTGAGATCGACGAGCTGCGGCGGCACATAAAGCCGTGAAGCGATCTCGTAGTATGTCTCGCATTCCTCTGCGGATTCGATGATATCTCTGTCGGAAATAAGCAGCTCTGCCGCGAAGAGGTTCGCTTCTCTTTCGCAGTCGGTTGCTTCATCGAAAAATCCGGAGTCGAGGAATCCGCGTTCGCCGGTCTCGGCATGAAGCACGGCATGACCGAGTTCATGCGCGGTTATGATGCGTCTGAACGAATCGGTAAGTTCGCTGTTGACGGTGATGATGCCGATACCGTTTTTGTGGAAGAAGAAGCCCTTGCAGGAATTTTTTGATGCTCCCATAGGCTCATACATAAGAATGACATCAAGATCTCCGCACAGCCGTTCCGGGTCAGTTTCATCGTATTTTTCCCGAATGCTGTTCACTTTTTCGATTATAAGATCAAGGTTCACGGCTGTTCCTCCCCGCCGTCTGTGATCCCGGATTCTTCACGGGAGCGTATGTATGCCTTGTTCATAGCCTTTAGGAACTTGTCCTTTTCTTCCTGGGGCAGTTCACCGCCCGCGAAAAAAGCAGCCGCGGCGGAGAAAAGCTCGGACATATCGGCGGCGGCTTTTTTGCCGTATTTTTCGCGTATGTCGTTTACATAGCTTTCCTCCAGCGACGTTATCTGCGGAAGTTCCGCGCTGTCGTCGGCGAGGATATCGGGATCTATCCTGAAATAGTCGGCGATACGGTTAAGGATACGGGGTTTCGGCTCTGTTTCTCCGAGCTCGTATTTTATCACAGAGCGTTTGGTTATGCCGGTCTCATCTGCGAGCTGGCTTTGTGTTATTCCGTTTTCTGTACGAAGCTGTCTGAGTTTTTCTGAAAATTTCATAATGCACCGCCTTTGATAATTGTTCACTCTTGTATGAATTTAATTATATTATACCTCACCTCTCACAGTTTGTCAATAGTTTTCGCAAAAATAATTCACATCAAGGTGCATTTGTCTGGAGAGAGATGATGAAATTTCAGATTTTAAGAGAATTTAAGAGATTTTAGAGACTGGGCTCCGCCCAGACCCGCCAGCCC
>JAFVBZ010000019.1 GCA_017479645.1 Ruminiclostridium sp.
AAAGGAAAATACCCCGTTATCGCGGAAAAGCTCCTGTCCATTCACCCGGATGAAATAAAGATCTCCTTTAACGCACAACACAGGAGAGTTTCAGCGCGTGCAGGGTATTAAATTGGAGGATTTGGTCAAATAGTTATTAAACAACGGAGCGGGTGATCTCTCACCCGCTCCGTTGTTTTTCGCGCGCCTGTCACTGGTAAGCGTGACATTGGAAAGCCATTTTAATTATTCAAAGCCTCCCTGAAATATCAGCTCATAAAGCAGTTTGATCAGAAAAACGGACAAAACGATCAATATCACGGGCTTTACGATCTTTGAACCGTTCTTTTCAAAGCGTGACGCTCCCAGATAGTTACCCGCTATATTGAATACACCGGCGACTATTCCCAGCGGGAAGAGTACCTGTCCATTGATCAGGAACACGACAAGAGCGGAAATATTCGTCGAGAAGTTTATCGCCTTGGTGAGACCGTTCGCTTTGGTGATCTCCATTCCCACAAGCCCTGTAAAAATCAATATAAGAAATGTCCCTGTGCCGGGTCCGTAAAAACCGTCATAAACGCCTATCACAAATGACGCCACTGCGCAGATAACGATAGTGACCGCTTCGCTGTGCGTTTTTTTGGCATCGAACGCATCTTTTTTGGTCAGGATATATATTCCGGTGAGCGGAACAACAGCAAGCATTACTATCGTAAATATCCTGTCGGGGATCAGGAGTGACAGATCAGCCCCAAGAACTGACCCCCCTATCGCACACGGTACGCAGAACAGTGCAGTTTCCACGGAATGAATCCGCTTCTGGCGTATTTTACAGTAGTAACAGTCGTCCCCATGAATGCGCTCATCTTGTTTGTTGCTACGCAGCTATGTACAGGGAGCCCCGTTATCATATATGCCGGGAGGGATACAAGACCTCCTCCGCCAGCGACAGCGTCTATAAATCCCGCTATGAACACAAGCGGACAAATTATAAGATACTCAAGAAGCATTCTTCTTCGCAGCCTTCCTTGCTGCTTTCTTTCTTTCGAGATTCGATACTATGACAGCACAGGAAGCGTCACCCGTAATGTTTACAACAGTTCTTCCCATATCAAATATCCTGTCCACACCGGCGACAAGTGCAATACCGTCAAGCGGAAGTCCCACCGACGAAAGTACCATAGCGAGCATTACCATTCCGGCGCCGGGTACACCTGCAGTTCCTATCGAAGCAAGCGTAGCCGTGAGCACTATGGTTATTATCTGGGCAGGGGTAAGCTCTATGCCGTAGCAGGCGGCGATGAAAATAGCACAGACGCCCTGATAGATCGCGGTACCGTCCATATTTATTGTCGCACCGAGCGGCAGCACGAATGATGTCACATCTTTATCGGCACCCATTTTCTCGCAGCCTTTCATATTGATCGGAAGCGTTCCGACAGAAGATGAGCTTGAAAACGCGAATATCATTGCGGGAAGCTGATTTTTAAAGAATGTCAGCGGGCTGATACCGCCTATTGTTTTTACAGCAATGGAATATACAACTATCATGTGTACGAAATAGCAGATATAAGCAGCAAGCAGGACCATCGCAAGAGAGCCGAGCACCGCCGCACCGTTGACCGCGATAACAGGGCAGATAAGGCAGAATACACCTACAGGAGACAGTTTAAGTATCATCTCCATAACTTTCATAAAGATATCATTGAAGGAGTTGATACCTTTCACGGCAGGTGCGGCTTTATCGCCGACAAGAATTACAGCGAATCCTATAAACAGCGCCATAACTATTACCTGAAGCATAGTTGCGTTAGAAAGCGGCGCAATAAAGTTAGACGGAAATATGTTGACTATGGTATCCATTATCGGATTGGTCTCGGCTGCTTGATAGTTGAGTTCCGAAGTCTCGATCGTCGGGAAAAAGCCTTTAAATATCAATCCGCCCGCAAGACCTATAACGATCGCAAACGCAGTCGTGAACAGGTAATAGATGACTGTCTTTGCGCCTATCGAACCGACTTTTTTGATGTCGCGCATGGAGATAATGCCCGACATTATAGAAAACAACACTATCGGTACAACTATGAATTTCAGAAGATTAAGGAAAATCGTGCCTATCGGCTTGATGTAACCTTGGGCAATATCCGCATAGTTCTGGAGCAGAAGACCGGCTCCGATGCCGAGTACAAGAGCAATAAATATCTGCGTGGCAAGTGAAAGCTTGAATTTCTTTTTCTCTTCCATTAGTGTTACCCTCCATATACATTGGCATTATTAAGAATGACTTTATCATTCTATTATATTATATCATAATGCTATGCATCGGTCAAGACATATTCGAAGTCTTTAACAAAAAAGCAGCCTTTGTACAAAAAGCTGCTTTCGTTATGTATCCTATAAAGCCGTTTTATCAACCGTTACAACGTTTTCTGTAAAGGCGCCCATTTTTTACTATGTTTTCGCTCATCGCTCCAAAGTGCCGCAAAGCCGCTTGTTGAGTGCGATCACCGCCTCACAGAACACAGACTGTCTCAATGTTATCAGCGGCGGGTCGCCCTCGCGGATACGCATAGTCCGTCTTATCTCCTTCGGTATCACTACCCTTCCGAGATCGTCGATTCTTCTAACTATACCGGTAGCTTTCATATATAAAATCCCTTTCACTGCATAATTTTACCGAAGCTCTCGCTTCTTTACCGTTATTATCTGCCGCGGCTGAAAAAATATACCTGCAAAAGAGTGATGTTCACATAAATCACAATGAAAAGCCGTAAAAAACGAACGTCAGAAAACCGTCCCGGTCTTTACATTCAGCATAAGCCGGGGCGGTATTTGCTTATTCCTGTCTGTCCGCTTTATCTGCGTTTTCTGCTTGCCGCTGCAGCAGCCGCCGCACCCGCAAGTAATACGACCGCGTAAAGCTCATTGCCCGTTGCAGGGTTTTTGTCCTGTTTCGGTTCCTGTTCCGGTGCCGGTGCAGTGTCCACATCTATCGTGTATGTGATCGTCTCGTCAAACAGCGCGCCGTAATCAATGATCTCGCCGTTGAATACCACATTTACCGTGCCGACTACCTTGCCGGCTGCCGCGTCCGCTTCCGTTACAGTGTAGCTGTAGTTGAATTCCTTCGCTTCTCCTGCCTTGAGATCCGTTATCCTGCCGATAGGATAGTCCGTTACATTCTGTCCGATCGTTACCGCAAGTTCAAGAGCATCTTCATCGAGGAAGTCAACGCCGCTGTTATTCTGGATAAGAACAGTTCCTCTTATCTTGTCGCCCGGTACGAGTACGCTCTTATCATAAGCATCATGCAGGTGGAATACTGTGAAGGCTTCTGTCTGGGGGTAGCTTCTTATCGGAAGGTTATCGTACTGTATGCCGTGCTCACATAAGCCACGGCTTGATACACTGAGCTCCGTCACGATATCCGACCAGTCTGTCCATGCGCCGTTATCCGTAAGGCTTGTTCCCACAAAGCTCTCGCCCGGATTTACCACGCTCTCCGGATATACGTCAAAGGCTCTGTTTCTCATCTCGTCATCAAAATCGCTCTCTCTTGTTTCCTGGCTGAAATAGATACTGCTTTTCCCTTCCGCACCGGACTTTACCACGACGGAATACTTGTCTCCACCGACAAGATACCAGGTCTTGCCGAGATCTATGACATGATAGCCCGCATAGTTGAGATGTCCGGTCTGCTCGGTAATGCATTCACCGTCAACAGGGCTCTTTGCATTCTCATTAAGCAGATATACCCGGTATTCAACATCAACATCAGCTTCCGCTGTCTCTAAGCCTATGTAGCGTACTGTGCAGTTGTTCTGCGCCGTGAATACATTCGCCATGTACACATCGCCGTTAAAGGACGCAGACTGCTTTCCGGTTGTGGGGAGGAAGTCGTACATATCTATGTTGCGCGCCTGGAGGGTGTTGTCGATGTCAAAATTGAAGCTTTCGGGTATCAGGATACTCTGATCGTAATACGAAAGCCAGAAAGTGCCGTCTCCGCCATTGCCCCATGTGAATTCAAGCTCTCCGCTCTCGGAGTATTCAACGGATCCCCAGCTGTTTTTTACGAGGAATGCACCGTTTCCGGCGAGTGTTCCTTTCGGGTCTTTGAAGTACTCCTTCGGGAAATCATCGTCATAGCCGATTATGCAGACTGCGTGGTTGATCTCGACATGACGGTTTACGGAATCCTTATCCGTGGGATCGTAATCCTTGTCGTATGTGTACTGCGCCCAGTATTCGGCAAGCTGATCGCTTGTAGGGTTGCCGTTCTTGTCGATGAAGTTCATGAATGATTCCGCGGTGTTGTCCGTAGATTGACCGGGGCTGGACTGGTCCGCATTGTAACAAACAGAGACTCCCCTTCCGTTTACAAGCTCGGACTTGATCGCGTCAACGCCTGTCCGGTTGAATACATACTCTCCGTTCTTGCCGGTAAGTGCCGGGGACGGAAGCATATTACCGTCCTGGAGGTAATAGATGCTGAGGAAACGGTCGCTTTCATCGAGCGTCCAGTCTCCGTTTGAATAGGCAGCGGATAAGCCGAACTTCTTTACTGCGCCGTCTTTGTAATCGGGAAGCATGGTGATGCCCTGGTAGAAGCCGTTGCAGATATCTACTGCGATGTCAGCGTCAACTTCTTCGTAGCCCTTTTCTTCCCATAACGCACGGATCTCTTCGTCCGTCTTTGCATCATCATAGTAATAATTGACCTTGAGCTCATCTTCGTCTATCTCGCCGTCCTCGTTTATCACATAAGATACGACGCGCTTTGCAATATATTCTTTATCCGTGGTTTTCCCATAAGGCACAAAAGCTTCAAGCGTAGGACCCATTCCTGACGAATATACCGCAGTAGCGTAATTCACAAAACCGCCGTTATTGTATATGGATTCCGAGATAAGATCCTTGTCGGCAGTCTGATTGTAATCCACATGATAGCCTTCGCCTGTCTGCGAAGCGTATTTTTCGGAGCCTTCCGGTATTGCGCTGTAGGTGAACCATGCGAGGTGCTTCTCCGAGAGATCGAAGAACGCGTCCGCATCGCTGTCCGGCACTCCGTTATAGTCGTGGCCGAGTTCCGAAGCAATGCTCGTTTCCGCAGCTGCGGTAGCGCCGAAGCTCCAGCATGTACCCCACGGGCTCT
This sequence comes from Ruminiclostridium sp., assembly GCA_017479645.1. GTDB lineage: Bacteria > Bacillota > Clostridia > Oscillospirales > Ruminococcaceae > Ruminiclostridium_E. Next base: position 5,138 of record JAFVBZ010000019.1, read on the forward strand.
GATCCTTTATCGGGGAAACATAGTTTACCCCGTCAACGTTCCTGAGATCGAACTTTGAGGGAAGTCCGGAAACGTCAACTACCGGCATGCGATCGTCCGAATTCGGAATATTCTCACCATCTTTCATCGCCTTGACTGTCGCAATGTCCATATCATGAATGGTCTTCACGATATCGTCCGCTGTCACGGTGCTTTTCCCCGCTGCACTGACGGGCAGACAGTTTGCTGCGGCAAGTATGACTGCAGCAGCACCGGCAGCAGCGTTTCTGATATGTTTTTTCATGTGCGTTATCCTCCATTTCTGATAAAACGTGCTGATATTATACCACAAACTATTAATTCCTGTCAAGAAGTCATGAATGCCGGGCTTTTTGTCAGAAAAAGTAAAAGAGATATTGACAAAATATGAAAAATAAGCTATAATTATGCTTGTTACAGGATACCGGTGTAACCGTATCCATAAAAAGTAAAATTCAAGGAGTATGGAAAATGACAAAGGCAGAACTCATTTCGGCTATCGCTGAAAAGACAGAACTCACAAAGAAGGATTCCGGCAAGGCTCTCGATGCTCTTACCGAGGTTATCACAGAAACTCTCGCAAAGGGCGAAAAGGTACAGCTCGTAGGCTTCGGTACATTCGAGGCTCGTGAGCGTGCTGCAAGAACAGGCATCAACCCCCAGACAAAGAAGAAGATCAAGATCAAGGCAACAAAGGTTCCCGCTTTCAAGGCAGGTCAGGGTCTCAAAGACGCGATCAAGTGATCATACCGCAGACTTTCCCGGCTGCACAGCAGAAAAGCTGTGCAGCTTTTTATTTTGCAGTACCGCTCGCAGGTTGGCACATCGTTGAATATGCACAATATTTGCTGTCACATCGCAACATTTTCTTGTAAAAATACACGGTTTTTTATTTGGTTCTGCTTTTTTTCTCGCTTTTTATTGACAATTCCTACTTAAAATGTGGTATAATAAATTATATATGTTAAAGTTAAGGTACAGCTTATGGAAATATTACAAAACATTCAACTTAATGTCATGCTTGTATTGAGCGGCGTATGCTTCACATTAGCCGTGTGCGGTCTTATTTCCGACAGAACCAAACTTAAAAATCAATTCCTGTTTTTCATGGATATAAGTGCAGCCCTGCTGATGATAAGTGACCGCTATGCTTACATATTCCGCGGCGACAGCAGTCCCGTCGGTTTCTGGATGGTAAGGCTCTGCAACTTCCTTGTGTTCTTTCTTACCCTCTCCGTTATCTTCTGCTTCAACGGCTATGTCAGAGAACTCTGCAAGTCAAACCCGGAGATAAAACATTACCGCAGAAGGCTCAAAATAAACGAATTTATCCTCTATATCGGCGCAATCCTTCTTATCATCTCACAGTTCACCGGGCTTTATTATACTTTCGACGAATTCAACCGCTATCAGAGAGCCGACGGCTATATGATATGCTATCTGATACCTATGATCGCATGGCTCATCTGCATTTCCGTACTTGTGCAGAATCATTCCGTCATAGGCTTCCGTACCTTTATTATTCTGATGCTTTTCTGCACTCTTCCTATAATCGCGTCTATCGCTCAGCTGTTCTTTTACGGATTATCGCTCAACAACATCACTATTACTGTTGTGGCACTTGTCCTCCGTTTATTTGAGCTTCGCGCCACAAAGAAGGAACTTTATCTTGCCAACAAGCGTGAACGGGATTCTATCATAAGACAGGAGGAAAGCACCCGCCGTCTTTTCGCACAGACCGCGACTGCACTCGTAAACGCGATAGATGCAAAGGACAAGTACACCCACGGTCACTCCGCGAGAGTTGCCGAGTATTCCCGAAAGCTTGCGGAAATGAGCGGTAAGAGCGAGCGGGAATGCGACGAGATCTATTACTCCGCACTCGTGCATGATGTCGGCAAGATCGGCATTCCGAGAAGCATTTTAAGCAAGGACAGCCGTCTCACCGATGAGGAATACGCTACCATAAAACAGCACCCGGTCATGGGTGTGCAGATACTTGAGGGAATAAGCGAGTTCCCGACGCTAAGCATCGGCGCGCATTACCACCATGAGCGCTATGACGGAAAAGGCTATCCGGAAGGACTCAAGGGTACCGATATCCCCGAAATGGCAAGGATAATCGCGGTAGCAGATGCCTACGACGCTATGACTTCCAAGCGAAGCTACCGTGACCCGATACCCCAGCAGAAAGTCCGCGAGGAGATCGTCAAAGGCACCGGAACGCAGTTCGATCCCGTATATGCACGCCTTATGCTCCACCTCATCGACGACGATCTCGAATATCAGATGAGCGAGCGCGCGGAAATACCGGAGCTTGATGCAAACAACGAACTCGTTGTCGGCGAATACAAGAGCAAGGTCTCGGACGGCATACTGCTTACGCCCTGCCTGTCCGCGATAACGCTGTCGGTAATGTCGGACGAAGAAGCTTCCGGCGCTATCCCTGCCCCGTCGATCATTCTGTTCGATTCCCTTGACGGCAAAGCACATTCCGATCCGAAAGAGATAAATGATCTCAATTACTTTGAATACGCCGAGATCAATTTTGACCTGCATGCCGAGACGCTCGGCGCAAGAAAGATCGAGATGCGCAGCAAGGAAATAGGCGTAACGGATATCATATACAAAGGAAGCTACAAGATCGAAGCGATCAGAATAAAGGATCATGCCCTTGTCCGCATATACGACAAGGAAAAATGCACCGAGTTCATAATCGCCCTCCCCGACAGTTCAAGATATATGTATCTCGGTCTTACCGGCGAGCACTGCAGATTCACGGATATCGAATACATCAAGTCGGTGACGGAGTACCCGGAGCATTATATACCGAGGATCGCAGAGAAGATAAGCTTCATAGATGTTCCCGCAGGCGATATCCCGAATGTTCAGGCAGATGATTACCGCACCGCTCACTCCGAGGGCATAAAGATCGAGGACGGTCTTAAGATAACATTCCATTCAAAATGCCTGCCCACAGCGAGACTTGTATGGCACTGCCCGTTCATTGATATCTTCACTTCCCGTGACGGAGTCGTGAATGGTGAAACTTACCATGATCTTGCGTTCATGCGCTTTGACGGCGAATGCTGGGAATGCGACGACGGACGCTGTCAGACAAATCTCAATACCACAAAGAACGATGATTTCAAGAGCTGGGACGCATGGAAGCAGTTCAACCGCGACGGTTTTGATGCGGCTGTCACATTCGCCGTTGAGGACAACAAGGTCACGGTGATGACCGAGAATGCGGGTATTGCAATAAAAAACGAGTTCGTGTTCACCAATACAGACAATACGTTATACGCGGCTGTTACCGGAGATCAGGTAGCAATAACAAATATCCGGATAAGCAGGACATGACCGGAAACATACAGATAAATAAAAAAGAAGGGGCTCCGTATGGAGTCCCTTCTCTGTTTGTTCGGACAGACTTATGCAAGAGAATCGATGTAGTTGGTGAGCCACTCTCTGTCATAGAAGTGTTCGAGCTTGGAAATTGCATAATCCGGCTCCGCACCCTGGTCAACGTCATAGAACGAACCGTTCTTTGTGTAGCTCAGGCGGAAGTTGCTGGAAATGTTCATTACCGCGCCTGTTGCCGTAGAGATAGTGCCTACCGTGCAAGCGCCGCCGGAGGACTTCTGACCGATTATGGACACATTAGGATCCTCCTTGAATACGCAGGGAACGAGGTTTCCGCAGGAGAAGCTTACCGGAGAGGTAAGGCAGAAGAGATTGAGTCCCTTGCCTGCGAGTGTATCTTTGGAATTGTATTTGCCGTCAAAGTTCGTGTCAGCCTTGTAGTAGTTTGTTACGAGAGCGCCGCTCTTTGAGTTTTGAACGCTGATGCCTGCCTTGCCGAGGAAAGCCGCGATAGTGAATACTGCCGCGTCAGCATCTCCGCCGGTATTGCAGGAAAGGTCAAGAACAACATTCTTTATGGGGCTGTCCTTGCGGTTTATCTTGTTGACAGCATACGAGATCGCGCCGAAAGTACCCGCAATGGTACTCGGATCATCGTAATTGAGTTGATCTATATATGCCATATCCATTCTGAATTTGTCGAACGTGATATATGCTGTATCTCCGACCTCTTCGTAAGCGGGAACACCGTCAGGATAAAACTTTGCTCTTTCAGCCCTATGTGCTCCGAAGCTGTCGGCGAGCGTTTCTATAGCGTATCCACCGCCGTATTTTTCATCAAGAGTATTTATATAATCAACTCCGGAAGCGTAGGAACTCATATTATAAGTGGTATGTCTGTCATCAATGACGTCGGTAACTATCGAGTGAAGCTCCCTGTCTATTGTCTTTGATTTTGTCGAAAACAGCTTGTAACCGGACTCTCTCTGCAGTAAAAGTGTTTTGAAGCTGTCTATACTGTGCTTTTCTCTCAATCCGTAAAGATTATCCATTGCAAAGCAGAACTCACACGCGCTGAATGATGCAAGCTCCTCGCTGATCTTATTGGTCGCGTACTTGCCGTTCTTTCCGTAATACACCTGTCCGAGCTGGGTGTATTTGCCGTCAACGTAAAATTCTGCTTGTTCTCCGCGACAGAATATGAGAGATCTTCCGTTATAGAGAGCCACACCTAACTTGCCGGGTGACAGGAATATATCGGAGAAGGTCTGAACGGGTATGTAATACTTGTCTCCCTTACGAACAAAATCTATGCCGTAATCTGCCGCGTTCATAGTAACGGGGGTGCCGTAGCGCTCGGTAGATTTGACTGTTTTCAGTCCGGTGATCCCCTCGGCAGTATCCCAGACCGTGAGGATAACATCTATCAGAGTCTTGCTTTCCGCCGTGTTGAAGCCGTCAAAATCCCAGTAAAAAATGGTGTCATCGGCAAAGTTGATAGTTGCCATATATCCGTTCTCTCTTGTGAGAGTTACCTTGTCGCCATCTTTTTCCACTTTCAGATCATAGGTCGTGCGCCCGTTTAATTGCATCAGTCCTACCAGGTACTCTGCCATATCGCTGATCTCCATATAAGGAACATCATAGACACCGTTCATAAAGTAGAGCTTTGTCTTTTGTTTCTGATCGCTGTATGCATAGAGATAAGTGTTTACGCTCTTGCTTGCGACCTTGTAGGTCTTTTCGGCTGTCGCAGTTGCGGTAACAGATGTGCCGTCAGCCGAGGCGAATACCTGTGTGCCTGTCATTGACGTGAGCATTACCGCGCTTGCAAGCACGGCGCTGATCGTTCTTTTAAGTTTTTTGTTCATAGGTTTCCTTCCTTTAAAGATAGAAATTTGATATACCGAAAAAAACAGTATGATAAAATTATATCACATCACGTCGTTATGCACAATGGTGTTTTAATTTTTTTGTGCAAAGCGTCAACTATTTTGGGCTTTTTTTACAAACCTCCGACAGGCGCAGACACGATATATGCATAATGTATATAAATCGCGCTTCCGATGATGCACAAGCGGTTTAGTACAGCCCGGTATTCCGGATTCTTTCGCCTCCCCCTTCCCTGCTTCAACGGTACGATATCCGGCAGTATTTAAAAAATATTTTAAATACCCCTTGACAAGCGCGGATTACTGTGGTATCATCTATTTAAAGATTTTTTTAAATAGATAATACGGAGATGATACGGAATGAAAATATCGGAAACATTCAAGATACTCTCGGACGATCAGCGCCGTGAGATAATCGCAATGCTGCGCGGCGGGAGAATGAACGCCGGCGAGATCGCAGAAAGGCTCGGCATAACTCCCGCGGCTCTGTCATATCACCTGCGCCTGCTGAAAAAGGCGGATATGGTCACGGAGTACAAAGAGAAGAATTTCATCTACTACGAGCTTAATACCAGCGTGTTTGATGAGATAATGCTCTGGTTCGGTCAGTTCGGAACAGGTTCCGATGCAGTGAAAGCAGGTGAAGCGGGAAATGAAGAATAAATGGCTGATAACGACTGCGGTGCTCTCGGTGATACTTTCGGCGGCAGCAGTTCAGATACTGCCCGAACAGATCGCGGTGCATTTCGGACTTAACGGCAACGCCGACCGCATCGGCTCAAAGTACGAGGTTTTCCTGTTCACCGTCATCGTGATCGCCATAACCGTGAGCGGGCTGCTTCTCCGCAGGAAATTCGGCAGGGACGCACAAAACGCTGCGGAAGAAAAAGAAGCCTCTAAAGCCTTAGCCAACGCGAAATTAAGCGTTATAGTCTGCACGGCAGTAAACGCGGTGATGATCGGCTTCGAGTTCGTCATGATATGCATGGGGTACAGCGGGATCCAGCAGATAAACGGTACGGAGGGAGAGCTTTACTGCTCGGCAGCGGTCATACTTATGGGGATACTGTTCGCGGTGCTCGGAAACATAATGCCGAAAATGAAGATGAACGGGATAATGGGGCTGCGGACGTCATGGAGCATGAAGAACGAGGAAGTCTGGACGCGCTGCCAGAGAATGGGCGGAACGGTGACATTTTTCGGCGGTATGGCGGTGATACTTTCCGGGATAGTACTGCGCGGATATCCGGCGCTTGCGGCGATGATGATAATATTCCTCGTTATCTTCGCCGTGATGATAAAAGGCTCGCATCAGATCTACACCGACTGGGAAAAGGAGAACAGAAATGGATAACATACATTTTACCGATGAAGCAATAGCGGGACTTGTGACCGAGTCCGTGCTTATGATGATAATACCGATCGTACTCCTAATCGTGTGGAAAGTGAAAACGCACGAAAAGATACTGCCCGTAACAGTCGGAGCAGCAACGTGGCTGCTGTTCGCGATAATACTGAAACTCGCGCCCGCGTATTTCCTTTTGCAGCACGACAATCCTGTCGCAAAGGCAATAAGCGGAAATATATGGTACAGCGCGATACTCGCCGGCGTACTCGCGGGAGTATTTGAGGAAACCGGACGGTTTATCGCCTTTAAGACCGTTCTGAAAAAATACGAAGACCGCCGTTCCTCTGTCTCTTACGGAATAGGTCACGGCGGATTTGAAAGTATTTACATCGGATTTCAGATGTTCTCCATGGCGGCGCTCGGAATGATGTTAAATATGGGAATGGGAGAACAGATAACGGCAGGTGCAGATGAAGCTACACTTTCCGCGATGACCGCACAGCTTACGCAGATGAGCACGCTGACTGTACCGGAGTGTCTGCTGGGTGTGTTTGAACGCATACCTGCAATAGCATCACATATCGCATTTTCTGTGCTTGTGTTTGCCGCCGCACGCAGCAGAAAGCATCTTTATCTTTACCCGCTTGCGATCATTCTGCACGCGCTCCTGGACTTCTCTATCGTATTCAATCAGATCGGTCTGCCTGCATGGGCAATTGAGCTTATAATCACAGGCTTTGCGCTGACAGTCGGGTACTTTGCGTCACGGATATACAGGAAGCTGAATGTTCGGTAAAGCATCAGTTTTCCGCTTTGTCTCTGCCCGATATCTTGTCGGAGATCTTGTCTTTAAGCCCCTGTATCACGCCCTCATTGAATATCTCCTTCACTTTATCGGGAATGAGCCGGTTCTTTATGCCGTACAGTGATACAGTCCCGTCCTCGCTGAATACTATGTTTGTGATATCGTATGTAGAAGGCGCGTTATAGATATGGTCAAGGCTTTCGCCCTCATCGGTGAACATATAGACATCGGATTCCAGCGCGTACTTCTCTTCAATTATCAGCTGTTTCACTTCGGTCATCTTTTCACCGCGGAATGTCTCGGTAAACACTTCCGACTGTGCTTTCGCTATCTCCGCAGGGCTCGGTGCCGCTGTCGTCTCCTCAGTCGTGACAGCTGTAGTCTCTTCCGTTGTTGTGGCTGCCGCAGCCGTCTCGGCTTCGGTTGTCACGGCGGCAGTCGATGCCGTCGTTTCATTCGCCTTCTGACTATTGCCCGCACCGCAGGACGAGAGCATCAGTACCGCTGACATTATCAGCGCGGCATATCCTTTTTTCTTCATACTATTCTTCCCCTTTTTATTTCTGTCCCGTTATTTTGAGACAGCATTGAAACTGCCGAGGAACCTTGCCTGCAATTCGGAACATATCCTTCCTATCTTATCATCAGTAATGCCGTTCTTCGATTCCACTTCGATGATGTAGTTGTACATTCCGAGCCGGCTGCCTTCGGGGCGGTCATGCACCGAAACGATCTCAACTCCGCAGTTCTCCATAAAAACAATAGCATCGTCAAGCTTTTTCGCTTCGCAGCTTATAACGAATACCGCATTCGTTCCGCCGGTCATGCGCTCCTTTGAAAGCACATAGAACCGCGTCTTGTTGGTATCGGTTATCTGCACGTTTTCCGCAAGCACTTCCAGTCCGTAAAGGGCTGCCGCACCGGGAGCCGCAACTGCCGCCACCGACTTGTCGCCAAGCTCTGCGACATAAGATGCCGCTGCTGCGGTACTGCTCTTTTCCTCTGTGACCGCATCGGGGATATTCTCGCTTCTCCACTGTTCAGACTGCTTTATTCCCTGCGCGTGAGAGCAGACGGTGCGGATATCCGCAAGCGTAGTGCCGGGAATGCCCATGAGCGTCTGGCTTATCGGGATTATCACTTCTCCCACAACATACACATCATCGTGGCTTAAAAGCGAATCCACATAATTTATCACAGCGCCGCCGAGTGTGTTTTCCTGCGGTATCACGGCATAATCCGCTTTTCCCGATGCCGCTGCGGCTATCGCGTTATCCACCGTTTCTTCCGGAACGAAGCTGCCCTTTGAGCCAAAGAAGAATTTCGCCGCTTCTTCGGTATATGTTCCCTCCGGCCCGAGGTAGCTTACCGCCGGCTCTTCAACAAACGATACCACGGCAGGCGGAAGTTCGGCAGCGGGCTGACTGCCGCCGCAGCCGGAAACGAGCAATACCGCGCCTAACATCAATGCGGTGATATTTCCAAACTTTTTCATAATATGATCTCCCTAAATGATTATAATAAGATCGTTTTACTATTCTATCACAAATTGCTTTATCAGTCAATCATTATATTAAAAATATCATAATTCTATATTTGTATCGATCCATAGATATAATGAAGAAATATCGTCACGATTCAGATATGCGCGCAGAGCGCGCTCCACAATTGTGCATTGTGAATTGTGCATTGTGAATTCGTCTATATTTCGATAGAAATATAGACAAATGATCCCGGAGCAGTTGATAAAACCTGCTCCGGGATCATTTATTCAGAAGCACTTTTCCTTCCGGTCTTTTTTCAGCGTATCTATCCTTCCGTCGCAGTAACACAGCTCATTGTCGCATATACCGTTGTTTTCATAATACGAACGGATATTGCTCATCGTAGTCTCTGCGATGTTATTGAGCGCTTCGGCAGTAAGGAACGCCTGGTGAGATGTTACGATAACGTTCGGCATGGATATCAGACGCGCAAGGCGCTCGTCGTTTAAGATATGACCGGATCTGTCCTCGAAGAAAAGCGCGGCTTCCTCCTCATATACGTCGAGACACGCGGCACCGACTTTTCTCGCTTTTATGCCGTCAAGAAGCGCGTCCGCGTCAATAAGCGCACCGCGCGATGTGTTCAGTATCACAACGCCCTTCTTCATCTTCTCTATCGCTTCTGCATTTATCATGTGCCTTGTATCGTCTGTCAGCGGGCAGTGCAGGGATATGATATCGCTCTTCTCGAACAGCTCGTCCAGCGAAACATAGTTTATCCCGCTGTCAGCGGCAGGAAATGCGTCATAGGCGATAACGTTCATTCCGAAACCGCGGCAGATATCTATGAAAACCCGTCCGATCCTTCCGGTGCCGACTACGCCCACAGTCTTTCCGTGCAGGTCAAATCCCGTCATTCCGTTCAGCGAGAAGTTGAAATCCCTCGTTCTGATATACGCCTTGTGTATGCGGCGTATCGAGGTGAGCAGAAGAGCCATTGTATGCTCGGCAACAGCGTACGGAGAATACGCGGGAACGCGTACAACGTGTATCTTTCCGTAGGCATGGCGCACATCGACATTGTTGAATCCCGCGCATCTCAGCGCAATTATCTTTACGCCGTATTCGTAAAGCTTATCTATTACTGCCGCACTGACATTATCGTTCACGAAAACGCATACCGCGTCACAGCCTTTCGCAAGATCGGCAGTCATTTCGGTAAGCTTGGTCTCGAAGAAAATGAACTCTGTTTCTCCCGCTTTTTCATAGGGTGCAAAAGCAGCCTTGTCATAGTCTTTGGTTTCAAAGAAAGCAATTTTTACCATATAGTTTCCTCCTGATGAACTCTGTTTATATTATACCATAACGGTAGATTTATGTCAATAACATCGGAAGAAAACCGGGATATCATTGCCCTCATTCAAGCCCTTTGCGCCTGTACACGATCACGAACAGCGCCGCGGCGATGACCGCGTTCACCGCTATCACGATAACGCTTTCCGCCGATATGCCGGAAGTCCCGATCCCGTTTATGAGATCGCTTATCTGCTGGGAGTAGGTTATCCGAGCCGCATTCCTGACCGTGTCGTTGAACATCGAAAGCATCGGCAGAAACGAGAAGATCATCATGACCGGAACGGTGACGGAGGTGGCTGTCATCTGGTTTCTGCTGAATACGCCGATGACCGCGCCGGTAAGCTCCGACAGTACTATCCCCGCCGACATCACCGCGATGAACTGCACAAGATCAGTGCCGCTGTACCCGCCGACTGCGGCAAATACAGCCATTCCCGCGGAGCACATCACAAATACATACGCACCCACTCCGATAAGGTATTCCGCCGGTCTAACATTGCTCATCATAAGTACACGGAGCGTGTTCTTTTCCTTTTCTTCGGAGATGATCGCGGACATACAGGTGAGCGGCGCCATTCCCACAAACATCACCGCAAACAGTTTCACAAAGAAATGCTCCGGCATATCCTCTATTCTGACCAGATTCTCCATAATTATCACAAGCACCGGAAACATGAGGAACTGTATCAGTATCGTCTTGTTTTTGAGCGTGTCGCTCAGCTGCTTTTTGAATATCACCGCCGTATTTTTCATGCCGACAGCTCCTTTCCCGTAAGTTCCATAAATACCGTCTCAAGATCCGGCTCGGTAGTATGTATCGTTTCCGCTTTCCCGCTCCCGATAAGTTCCGCTATCGTTCCGGCTGCGCTTACGTTATGCGGTATCTCGATATCGCTCCCGTCTTTAAGATGTATTTTCAGCCTGCGCTGATGATCGTATCTGCGGCAGATATCTTCCGGGCTGCCGTATTCGACTATCCTGCCCTCGTTCAGAAGAGCGATATTGCCGCAGAGCTTTTCCGCCTCGGTCATGGTGTGAGTCGTGAGGAATACAGTCTTTCCCCGCTTCTTCTCGTCAAGTATCATCTTGTGTATCTCCGCCGCAGATACGGGATCAAGTCCGCTCGTCGGCTCGTCGAGGAACAGTATATCCGGATCTGTCATGAATGCCCTCGCAAGCTTCAGCCGTCCCGTCATTCCCTTGGACAGCTTTCCCGCAGGCGTTTTCGCCGCGCCGGAAAGCCCCACTTTCGCAAGGACTTCGTTTATCTCCCGCTTCCCTGCCCCGTATATCCCGGCGAATATTTTTAGGTTCTCATAGCAGCTCAGCCTTTCATATACGCCGAAATCGTCCATTGTTATCCCGAAGCGCCTGCGGTCATTTCCGGAAAGCCTGCGCGTATCCGTGCCGGTGATGAGGGCAGTCCCGCTGTCCTGCGGAAGCTGTCCGGTAAGTATGCGGATAAGCGTGGTCTTGCCCGCTCCGGAGGGTCCGAGAAGTCCGAATATCTCACCGCTCTGTATATCGAGATCAATTCCGTCAAGCACTGCCCTGTTTCCGAAGGATTTTGTGATCTTCTCCGCTGTTATCGAACTGCTCATTTCAGCTCTCCTCCTTTACCCGCTTCAATGCTTCGTCAAGCCGTCTGTTCTCCTGCTTTTCCGCTATCGTGGATACCGTCACGCTCACACCGCAGCTCACCGCAAAGCAAACGATGAACATTACCCATGCGAGCGGATCGTCTGCCGGGAACCAGCCGAATATGAACACGAATGTGACTATCACCGCAAACACGCTGACGAACATAGCGGCGATCCTTGCGGGAAGCGGCATATTCTTTATCAGCATATCCGTCATGAACACCACGCGGAGTATTATCACCAGCGTTACCGCGGCAAGGAACTGAAAGCTTGTCGCTATGCTGACGCCTGCTCCCGCAAGCGAGAATATCGTCGAATAGCCCGTCGCTTCATTGCCGAACAGAATACAGAAAACATTCAGAAGTCCCGTTGTTATCCCGTAGATCATAAACACCTGCGAAAGAAATCCGAATACCGTAAATCTCTTGTCCATCTCACTTTACCCCCAGTCGTTTTTTCAGCTCGTCGGCGTACTGCCTTGAAACTATCATCTGCTCGCCGTTCTCAAGCGTGAGCCGCAGCCTCCTGTCAAACTCCGCCTTTATCGAGCGGACAAACCGCAGATGCACAAGACAGGATCTGCTTATCCGGAGAAATCCGCTCCCGCACAGCCGTTCTTCCATTTCGTAAAGCTTCAGCTTCGTTTCGTAGCACTCGCTTTCCGTATAAACGAATGTCCTGCGGTCAACGGATTCGATGTACGCTATCCCTGCAATATCGATTATGAAGGATTCGTCATCTTTTATTACAGTCATCTGGCTGTCCATTATCCGGAGAGCCGCGATAACGCTCTCGGTCTCCGGTGTCAGCGCCGCACAGTTCACCACTATCTCCGTG
>JAFVBZ010000181.1 GCA_017479645.1 Ruminiclostridium sp.
AAGCAATTTCCCCCGCCGGCACCGGAAACGACGTCCGCCCGGGGGAAAAAGTGTATTACACCTGTTTCGGAGGAAAATATGACTGCTCAGGAATTCGGAAAAAAGCTGAACGACAATATCTCAAAGGTAATTATCGGCAAGGAGAACGAGATCCGCATTATAACCGCGGCTCTTCTCGCCGGCGGTCATGTGCTGCTCGAGGACGTTCCCGGCACCGGTAAGACCATGCTCGCAAGGGCTGCTGCAAAGTCGCTCGACTGCGATTTCAAGCGTATCCAGTTCACGCCCGATCTGCTCCCGTCCGACATCACCGGCATAAACTTCTTCAACATGAAGACACAGGAATTCGTATTCCGAAAAGGCGCCGTTTTCACGAACATTCTGCTTGCCGACGAGATAAACCGCGCAACCCCGCGCACCCAATCCGCGCTCCTCGAATGTATGGAAGAAAAGCAGACCACAGTTGACGGCGAGACTTACAAAATGGCAGCGCCGTTCTTCGTTCTCGCAACACAGAATCCGGTGGAGACAGCAGGCACTTATCCCCTTCCCGAAGCACAGCTTGACCGCTTTATTGTGCGTCTCCACCTCGGTTACAGCTCCAGAAAGAGCGAACTTGAGATGCTCGCCGCTATCGGTGAGACTCACCCGATCGACAGCCTCGGAGCCATGCTCACAGCCGGAGATCTTGCCGCCGCATCGTCGGAGGCGCTGAATGTGAAGCTCGGAGAAGCTTCCGCGGAGTATATCTGCGAACTCGGAGACGCTACCCGCAGAAGCGAGAAGGTGCGTCTCGGACTAAGCCCCCGCGGACTTCTGGCACTCAAGAAAATGTCCCAGGCTTACGCTGCACTTTCCGGCAGTACATTCGTTACTCCGGATCACATAAAAGCTGTTGCTCCCTATGTTATCCCGCACCGCCTTATCTGCAAGGAATATGCCGTAAGCAGGACCGGCAGCACGGCGGAAGAAGTGGTAAAACAGCTTCTTGAAGATGTTCCCGTTCCGACGGAGAAGTTTGAATGACACCTGTCACCGGCATTTTCGCGGAGGTGAATGTACAGCATGGAAATAATTGCGATACTCCTGATCGCGGGAGCCGCTATAATACTTGAGCGTGTGATCTTCGCGCGGTACGTTCTCCGGGATCTGACCTATACTGTGCATTTCAGCACAAGCGAGGCAATGGAAGGCGACACTGTTGAGATCGTCGAAGAGATCGTAAATAACAAGCGCCTGCCTGTTCCGTGGGTAAAGACCGAGCTCAGCACCAGCCGGTGGCTGGAATTTGCGGGGACACAGGCTGCGCGTGCGTCCGACACAAGGTTCGTGCCGAGCGTCTTTTCGCTGCGCCCGAAACAGAAATGCACCCGCACAAGGCAGGTAGTTGCTCTCAAACGCGGAAATTTCAAGCCTGAGAGCGTTTCGATAGTCGGCAGCGATCTTCTCGGACTTGTTTCCGTTTCCCGCGCGCTGAACATAGACGAGAGCATAAGGATCCTGCCTTCACCGTATGAGATCGGCGAGGGAGAACTTTCGCAGGAGGAACTCTACGGCGAGATCACCGCAAGACGCTTCATCTGCGATGATCCGTTCCTTATCTCCGGGGCGCGCGAATATACCGGAAGAGAGCCTATGAACCGCATCCACTGGAACAGCACGGCTCGCTGCGCACAGCTTATGGTGTTCAACAACGACTACGCTACTCTCAACCGGGCGGCAGTTATAATAAATATGCAAAAAAGTCCGATAGGTGATCCGCGCCCGATAATTGTCGGGGACACCGAGACATACATCAAGGCGGCTGTGTTTATCCTTAATATGCTGGCTGCGAACGGAGCGGAGACAAGCTTCTACAGCAACGGCTCCGGCGGCATTCACGAGACAGGCGGCTCCGGAAAGGAAGACTATATGAAGCTGCTGCGGGTAATGTCGGATATACGAAACGAATGCAGCATAGATTTCCGCGATTTTATCGAACAAATGGATATGTCCGGCTTATACTTCCGCGACAGGACGGATATCTTCATAATCACGGCTTACATCGACGATTATATGATGGGGTTTGCACGAATGATGAGAAGGCGCGGCAAGAACGTGATCTTCTGCTGCAACGACGACAGTGTGAACGACAGCAGGATAATCCGCATAGGCAGAGTCGGCAGGTTTTACTATATGAATGATTGACAGGCGGGGTGCCGTATGAAAGGAACACTTCTGAAAATATTATCGGTGCTTGCGTTTGCGGCAGTCGTCTTTCCGTTTATGTTCGGCTGCGATGTAAACAGGTACGGGAATATGAGCGCGCTGCGAATGCTGTTTTACTACGGCGTGGGGGCGGTGATATTCGGTATCGGCTATGCGGGTGCGGAGCTTACAAAGGCTCACCGGAAACTTCGGATACCGGTAAGGATATTCGGTTTTCTGATGTTCGGAGCAGGCTTTGCCGCACTTATCATCTCCGGCGATGCATCAACGGTATTTGCTCTCGGCGTATGCTCGGTATTCGCATTCTTTGCAGGAGAGCGCAGCGGTTACAAGAACTTTGCGGATATGTTCCCGCTGACAGCGTTCGCAGTGTATATAGTGCTTACTATCGGGTGTTATATTTTTGTGCGCGTAACAGCGCCGGAGGAGATCAACACGGCTGCTGCGGACATCGTATCGGGAGCGTTCGCCGCCGAATTTGCCGCGGCTGCGCTGCTTATAAACCAAAGCGGTATATTTGACCGTGCGAATATGCGCAAGGAGACAAAGACCTCGCTGCCGAAAGGGCTTACGGGATACAATGCGGCGCTTATACTGGGGTTTACGGTGACGGGACTTGTGCTGTGCGTATTCCGGAAGCAGATAGCGTGGCTGCTCGAACAGGCGGGAATAATACTGATAAAGGCGCTGGTGGCGCTTGCAAGCCTGTTCCGCGCAGAGCCGATGGAGATACAGCCCGGAGAAGAGGGCGAGATCGGATACGGCTGGGCTGCCATGTCAGAGAAATCATATCTTCTCGAAGCTCTCGGTCTTGTTGCGCTCATAGTATTTGTGGTAGTATTCAGAAAGCGGATATATGAGGCTATAAAGGGATTTTTTGAACGGCTCGGAGCGCTTTTCGGCGGTAAGCTTGAAGAATCGGCAAAGCCGGAGTTCAAAGATGTATTCGAATACTATACCGCACGCGGAAACCGGCATGAACAGGGCGAAAATGTTTACGCTGTAAAACGCAGATACAAAGCGGAAAATGACCCGGTGAAAAAATACAGGCTCGGATATCGGGTACTGCTGTACCGGATAAAGTCGGTGAACCAGCGCCTTTCCCCTGCGGATACCACATCGGTGCAGGCGGAACGGGGTGCGGAATTCTTCGGACGCGAGGCTCTTGCTTCTGTTGCAGGCACATACGAGGAAGTGCGCTACGGCTCGCTCTCCCCTGACCCGCAGGATCTTTCGGAGCTCTCGGAACTTGTAGAGAAACAGTAAGAGACCGGCAAAGAAGTCGCTTTCGCTCGAGAGTGGTCGCTTGCGCTTGAGAAGGTCGCTTGCGCTCGAGACTGGAGGCACCCCTTTTGTGAACAAAAGGGGTACCCCCAGACCCCCTCCTCAAAAAACTTTATTCGCTCCGCAGTTAAGGGAGATGACTATCAGAACAGTATAACAACTGCTGAATGTGTTAGTTATCAGCAGGCTTTTTTCTTTGCCAAAAAATGTTGCAATTTAAGAGAAAAAGTATTATAATAATAAAGTATGTGTAACACTAAATCAGTATCTATCAGCAAACAAAATCATGTAATTTCGTCACGATTCAGATATGCGCGCAGAGCGCGCTCCATAATTGTGCATTGTGCATTGTGAATTGTGCATTTGTCTAAACAAAAGAAAGAGGGAGATAAAATGGAAAGCTTTGAATTTCTGAAAAACCTTGCAATAATAATAGTTACGGCAAAGGTTTTCGGTCTTATCGCAAACAAACTTAAAGCACCGCAAGTCGTAGGCGAGATAATAGCGGGACTGCTCATAGGTCCGTGCGTTCTCGGTTGGGTTGAACAGACAGAGTTCCTTTCGCGTATGGCAGAGATCGGCGTTGTGCTGATAATGTTCGGCGCGGGTCTTGAAACGAATATGAAAGATCTGCTCAAAACAGGTCCGAAAGCTCTGCTTGTCGCAACAGTCGGCGTTGTCGTGCCGCTTATCGGCGGAGCGCTGACCTACATGCTCATTTTCGGTTTCAGCGAGTTCGGCAGCGAAGAGTTTATGCGCGCAGTCTTTATAGGCACCATAATGACCGCAACATCTGTCGGCATTACCGTTCAGACTCTAAAAGAGCTGGGGCATCTTAAAGGGCATATCGGCACACTTATATTAAGCTCCGCGATTATAGATGATATTCTAGGAATTATCGTGCTGACATTCGTTATCGGCTTCAAAGACCCGAATTCCGCGCCGGCAGATGTTGTTATCCGCACAGGACTCTTTATCCTGTTCAGCTTCGGTGTCGGAATAGTGACATATTACCTGTTCAAGTTCATCGACAAGCGCTATCCGCACAAAAGAAGGATACCGATACTCGGACTTGCGCTGTGTATGATAATGGCATACTCCGCCGAAAAGTTCTTCGGTATCGCCGACATCACCGGCGCTTACGTTGCCGGACTTATCCTCTGCAACCTCCGCGATTCCGAGTACATTGCGGAAAAAATGGATATCAGCTCGTACATGATGTTCGGTCCCGTGTTCTTTGCAAGTATCGGTCTTAAAACCCAGTTTGACGGATTTACGCCGGAACTGCTGCTGTTCTCGGCTGCATTCGTGCTGACTGCGCTGCTGACAAAGGTGATAGGCTGCGGACTTACCGCGCGCGCCCTCGGCTACAGCGGTAAGGACAGCCTGAAAGTCGGTGTCGGCATGATGACCCGCGGTGAAGTCGCTCTGATCGTTTCGCAGAAAGGTCTGTCGGTGGGCATGATGGATCCGGTTTATTTTACCTCGGTTATCCTGCTGATAATCGTTTCCTCGGTAACAACGCCGATAGTGCTGAAACTTCTGTACCGAGGCGAGCCGAAAGCCGATGAGGACCATGAAGAGCAGCCCGTACCGGCAGAGCAGTAAAAAGCTGTATGTATTGCAGTATTGAGAGCTGTTGGCGGAAACAATATTTGTGTAAAATGTTGAAAATATCCGTACCGCTTGACAAATCAGATAATTAATGTTATCATGCTACTATGATAATTGATTAGCGTAGTAGTAAACTAAAGTAAGGCTGATTAGATCAAATATACAAACAGGAAAAGGAGAACAGCAATGAAAAAGTACGATCTGCTCACTCCCGAGGGAACAAGAGATCTGATATTCGACGAGTGCGCCGCGCTGAGAAGCGTAGGTGAGACACTCCGCGGCATCTACACGAGCCACGGCTACTCGGAGGTCATAACTCCGGGACTCGAATTCTTCGACGTGTTCAACAACAAGTCCCGACATTACTCCCAGGAAGTGCTCTATAAGCTCACCGACGGAAAGGGCAGACTTGTGGTAATGCGCCCGGATTCGACAATGCCGATAGCAAGGCTTATGGGAACAAGACTGCGGACTGCCGCAATACCGCTGAAGCTGTTCTACAACCAGACCATTTACCGCGCAAATCCCAAGGAAAGCGGCAGAGACGATGAATTCTACCAGAGCGGTGTCGAGATAATCGGCGGCGATGTTATGAGATCGGATATGGAAGCCCTTTCTGTAGCGGCGGAAGTAATGGGCTCGCTCGGAGTCGACGAATACCGCTTCGAGATCGGAGACAGCGGATTCTTTACACTCCTGTCGTCAAAGCTTGGAATGAAAGAGCAGGAGCTTGATGATCTCCGCGAATACGCGCTGTCGAAGAACTACCCCGCTCTTGACAGTATGCTTGCACAGTACCCGGACAATATATATGCAGCCGCATTATCAAAGCTCACAAGGCTTTTCGGCGGCAGAGAGGTTTTCCCGGAAGCCGAAAAGATACTGCCGGAAGAAGCAATGCCGGTACTGAAAAGGCTTGAGGAAGTCTATGACAACCTCTGCGCTCTCGGAATGGGAGGAGAAGTAACGGTTGATCTCGGATTCGTCAGCAAGACGGAGGACTACTACACAGGAATAGTTTTCAAGGGCTATATAGAGGGCTACGGAATGCCGGTTCTTACGGGCGGACGCTACGACAAGCTTATAGCAGATTTCGGAGTAGATACGCCGGCAACCGGTTTCGCAGTTAATGAGAATGCTGTTGCAAACGCTCTTCTGAAGCGCTCCGGAGGAATTCTGCTTCCGGCATCGGACGTGATGATATATGCCGAGGACGGCTGTGTCGTGGAAGCAATAAAGCATTGCCGCGAACTTATCGGAAAGGGCTTGAAAGCGGAATACGCCGATCTCGCGGACAAGTCGGAGGCAGAAGCTTACGCAAAGGCGCGTGGTGTCGCAAAGCTTCATATCGTCACAAAGAACGGCATTACGGAGGAGCAGGTGCAATGAGTGAAAACAAGGCAATAAGAGTCGCTCTTACAAAGGGAAGGCTTGAAAAAGATACAGTCGGACTGTTCGAGAAAATGGGGTTCGACGTTACCGAACTTAAGGAAAAAGGGCGCAGGCTGATACTGAACATTCCCGGACAGAACATGGAAGTAGTGCTCGCAAAGGCAGCGGACGTTATAACTTATGTGGAGCTCGGTGCCTGCGATATCGGCGTTGTCGGGAAAGATACGATACTTGAGCACGGGGGAGAGTATTTTGAGATCGCTGACCTTGGATTCGGAAGATGCAGATTTGCGCTTGCGACAAAAAAGGGACTGGATTTCTACGGCGGCGTCGGCGTAAAGACGGTAGCGACGAAGTACCCGAATGTTACACGCCGTTTCTTTGAGAGCAAGCGTATGGACGTAGATATCGTGAAGATAGAAGGTTCCGTGGAACTCGCTCCGCTTCTGCGTATCGCAGACGGTATAGTTGATATCGTCGAGACAGGCACAACACTGAAAGAGAACGGGCTTGCGGTGATCGAGGACGTTGTTCCGATCTCCGCCCGCCTTATCGTGAACACGGTAAGCATGAAGCTCAAAAAAGAGCGCATCGAACAGCTGACAGAAATGATGAAAGCTGCACTGTGACCGCCGCGTCTGCGGACGCGGTTGAGAGAGGGGCACCGCCCCTCCCTCAGAACTCCCTCCCCGCTCCGCTTTTTTAAAAAGCGGAGGGAAAACAATGCAAGATATGAAAGGAAAGATACAAAATGATAGGAACGATTTTTGCCGACGGAAGCGAAAAGGCATTTCTCAAAGAAGTTGAAAAAAGAAGCGGCGAGATAAACGCAGATGTCGAAAAAACGGTAAGAGCAATTATTGCCGATGTCAAGGAAAACGGCGATAAGGCAGTAAAGGAATATACCGCAAAGTTCGACTGCCCCGATGTGAAGTATTACAGAGTGCCGCAGGAAGTGATCCAGGACGCGCTCACAGAAGCAGACAAGGATTTCGTGGATTCGCTGCTCAACTGCGTGGAAAAGATAACCGCATTCCACGAGCGTCAGAAGCAGAACGGCTATATGATGACGGACGAGACCGGCGTTATCCTCGGTCAGAGAGTCCGCGGTCTTGACAAGGTGGGTCTGTATGTCCCCGGCGGTACCGCGGCATACCCCTCATCTGTGCTTATGAACGCTATCCCCGCAAAGATAGCCGGCGTGGGCGAGATAGTTATGGTCACACCTCCGCTGAAAGACGGTACTCCCAACAAGGATATCCTCGTTGCCGCAGCCCTCTGCGGTGTTGACAGCATTTTCATGTGCGGTGGAGCGCAGGCTGTTGCTGCTCTCGCTTACGGTACTGACGAGATACCGAAAGTCTCAAAGATAGTGGGACCCGGAAATATCTTCGTGGCAACTGCAAAGAAACTGCTCTACGGAACGGTTGATATAGATATGATCGCGGGTCCGAGTGAGATCCTCGTTGTTGCGGACGACACCGCAAATCCGAAGTACCTCGCCGCAGACCTTATGTCACAGGCTGAACATGACAAGCTCGCAAGCGCTATCCTCATCACGACCAGCAAGGAGATTGCCGAAAAGACCACAGCCGAGATCGAACGGCAGATGCAGGGTCTCGAAAGAAAAGAGATCATCGACTACTCCCTCACGAACTACGGCAAGATCATCGTAACAGACAGCATTTACGATGCCTGCGACATTGCGAACGCGCTTGCGCCGGAGCACTGTGAAGTCGTTGCACGCAATCCGCTCGAATTCATCGGAAAGATCGTGAATGTCGGCTCGCTGTTCCTCGGAGATTACGCTCCGGAGCCACTTGGCGACTACTACGCAGGTCCGAACCACGTTCTCCCCACAAGCGGTACGGCGCGTTTCTTCTCGCCGCTGTCCGTTGACAGCTTCATCAAGAAGTCCAGCTATATCTACTACACTCCCGATGCGCTGAATGCGGCAGGTGACGATATTATCCGCGTTGCCGAGCGCGAACGCCTTACAGCACACGCAAATTCTATCAAGGTAAGGCTGGAAGACCTGCGACGGTGAACGCACCGCTCCGGATCCGCAGCGACATTCTTCTAATGAAAGCCGCAGCACCTCGATTAGCTATTCTCTGCCGTTTCAACACCGGAGTCTTTGCCAACCCCACTGCATTTCAAGCAACAGCCGCCCACAGCAGTACACCCTGAAATACTGCATTTATTTAGGGTGTCCAGCCCCCTTTTTCAAAGGGGGCTGGCGGGGTCACAGGGGTGTCTCCCCTTCAGAGGGGAGGTGTCACCTTTAGGTGACAGAGGGTCGCTGCACGATGCAGCGATTGACCGCCCAAAGGCGTGCATTGATGCACGCCCTAAAGCGGGCAAAGCTGACTCCGACAGACTCAGAGCCCCGTCTCTAAACTCTCTCAAAATCTCTTAACTCTCTGAAAGGATCTCTTAAAATGTCTCAATGGGAAAACAATGTTCGTAAGGTAGTACCTTACACCCCCGGCGAACAGCCGAAGGAAAAGAACATCATAAAACTCAACACAAACGAAAACCCATACCCGCCGGCTCCCGCTGTGAAAGCGGCCCTTGACGGGTTCTCATACGATGATATGCGGCTGTACCCGGCTCCCGATGCCGCGGAACTCGTTGACGCAATCGCAGAAACCTACTCCGTGGAGCCGGAACAGGTCTTTGTGGGTGTAGGCTCGGACGATGTCATTTCAATGGCATTCATGACCTTCTTCAACTCCGATAAACCGGTGCTCTTCCCCGATATCACCTACTCCTTCTACGACGTGTGGGCAGATGTTTACGGCATACCATACAAGCAGATCCCCCTTGCCCCGGATTTTCGCATCGCTCCCCAGGACTACTCACAGCCCAACGGCGGTATCATCTTCCCCAACCCCAATGCTCCAACCGGAGTGCTTGAATCCGTTGATACTGTCGAACAGATCATAAAAGCAAATCCCGATTCCGTTGTCATCATTGACGAAGCGTATATCGACTTCGGCGGTGTGAGCGTGCTCCCGCTTGTAAGCAAGTATGAGAACCTGCTGGTAGTGCAGACCTTCTCCAAATCGCGCAGTATGGCGGGTATGAGGATCGGCTTCGCTGTCGGCAGCGAAAAGCTCATTAAGTACATGAACGACGTGAAGTTCTCCGTAAACTCCTACACCATGAACCGCGTCACCATTAAATGCGGGGCTGCGGCAGTCCGCGATAAGGCATACTTTGAAGAGACCTGCACAAAGATAATAAACACCCGCGAGAACGCTAAAAAGGAACTCACAAAGCGCGGATTCACCTTCCCTGACTCCATGAGCAACTTCATCTTCGCAAAGCACAGGACCGCTTCCGCGCAGATGATATTCAACGAACTCAAGAAGCGCAGGATATTCGTCCGCCACTGGAACAAGCCTGTTATCTGCGATTATCTGCGCATAACAGTCGGTACGGACGACGAAATGAATGCGCTGTACAAGGCGCTTGACGACATACTGAAGGAGGCTGCGAAATGAGCAGGACAGCTGAGATCACAAGAAAAACTAAGGAGACCGACATCACCGTAAAGCTGAATATCGACGGCTCCGGAACACCCGACATCGACACCGGCATAGGCTTCTTTGACCACATGCTGACTGCCCTCTGCGTTCACGGCGGATTCGATATGACCGTAAAGTGCAAGGGCGACCTTAATGTTGACGGTCACCACTCCGTGGAGGACACCGGCATCACGCTGGGCAAGGCTTTCGCGGAAGCGCTCGGTGACAAGTCCGGGATAATGCGCTACGGCTCCTCTTTCATTCCCATGGACGAGGCGCTGGGTTTTTGTGCTCTCGACATCAGCGCAAGACCGTTCCTCGTTTTCAACGCGGAGTTCACAAACGAGCGCATAGGCGAATACGACGCCTGCCTCACCGAGGAATTCATGCGCGCGTTCGCTTTCAATGCCGGCATTACCCTGCACCTGCGCTGTGAGTACGGCAAGAACGATCACCACATCACCGAAGCACTGTTCAAGGCTCTCGCTCATGCACTGAAACAGGCGGTAAGCGTAAACGCGGACGGGAAAGCGCTTTCCACCAAGGGAACTCTCTGAGCGGGAAAAGGATAAACTATGACAACAGCAATCATTGATTACGGCGCAGGAAACCTGTTCAGCGTAAAGAACGCCCTCGACTACATCGGCGCGGACAGCGTCGTTACGAAAGACCCGGCTGAACTTGAACGCGCGGACAAGATAATACTTCCCGGTGTCGGAGCTTTTGCGGACGCTATGAAAAAGCTCGGCGAGACCGGACTTATTGACACCATAAAGGAACAGGCGAAGAAAAAGCCGCTGCTCGGCATCTGCCTCGGTATGCAGATGTTATTCGACAAAAGTTTTGAGTTCGGTGAGACAGAGGGACTCGGACTGATCCCCGGCACCGTTGAGCTTATGACACCGCCCGGGCTGCTGATACCGCAGATAGGCTGGAACAGGCTCATTTACAACGAGAAGTGCGCTGTTTTAGACGGGCTCGGTGACGAACCCTATGTCTATTTCGTGCATTCCTACGCGGCGCACTGCGGCAGTGAGAATGTCGCGGCTTATACCGATTACGGCGGGAATGTGCCTGCCTGCGTATTCAAAGGGAACGTTTACGGCTGTCAGTTCCACCCCGAAAAAAGCGGCGAGACCGGGCTTAAGATACTCCGTAATTTTCTTGCGCTGTGAGCAGAAGCTTCAAATTTACAGAACAAGGAAGCAGATACTTAATCACTTGGCAAAACACTACAGGAGAAAGTAAATGAAGACGTACCGCGTTATTCACATTATCGCCAATGTCACAGCTTTCGGTCTTCTCGGTGCGATGCTTATATATTTCCTGCTCTCGTATGAGGGACTTCCGGAGCGTATCGGCGTTCATTTCAGCGCTGTTGACGGACAGCTTGATGTTTATTCATACAAGATATTCGGATTCTATCCGTTTGTTATGGGATTCGGACTTCTCGGCATATTCAGTCTTCTGTCGCTTGCGGTGAAGAAAATCAAAAAGCCGGGACTGAAGCTCACCGAAAAAGGAGACACCGTATTCCGCTGTACGGCGGTGCTGCTGCTCGATCTTATAAAGCTGCTGTGGTCAGTGTTCTTCTCATTCTGGACGTACTGCATCGTGCATCAGACGGGAATGGGCGACGGCACACCGCTCGATATCTTCCGCGTATTCTTTATAATACTGCTTCTGTCGGTGCCTGTCATTTTTTCGGAGATACAGGTGAGATACCGGTCAGAACCGCGGCAGAGCGGTAATGCAGATGACGCGGAGCTTCCGGAAAAGAAGAGGAAGCTGTTAAAGATACAGCATACCGCCGCGAATATCATAGCTTTCGGCTCACTCGGCACAATGCTGGTTTACTTTCTGCTCTCGTACGGAGGACTTCCGGAGCGCATAGGTGTACATTTCGGGAGCGAAGGAAATTTCGATGTTTATTCGTACAAGGTATTCGGATTTTACCCGTTTGCTGCCGGATTCGGACTGCTGCTGATATTCAGCCTGCTGACGATCGCAGTTAAGAAGATAAAGCACATAGGAATGAGTACGGACAAGCAGGGCGGACAGCTCATACGAATGATAATAACCGAAGCTCTGGACGGTCTGAAACTGATATGGGCGGCTTTTTTCTCGGTCTGGTCATACTGCGTGATCCGCCAGACCGGGCTGCCGATGATGTTTGTCGGCATAATCACGTTCATCTTCCTTGCGCTTTTTCCGGTTACTGCGATAGAAATTGCCGTAACGGCAAGGGGACACAGAACAAAAGAAAATAAGGAGAAAGATAATGATAATATTACCGGCAATTGACATAAAAGACGGAAACTGCGTGCGCCTTGTGAAAGGCGACTACGGCACAGCCCACAAGGTAGCCGAAAGCTACATGGACACAGCAAAAATGTTCGAGCGGAGCGGTGCCGGGTGGATACACATGGTCGATCTTGACGGCGCAAAGGACGCCACACAGCAGAACCGCGATATCTTCCTCGATGTTGCAAAGAACACGAAGCTGAAAGTGGAAGTGGGCGGCGGCATACGCACTCCCGAAGCCGCGGAGATGTATCTGTCCGGCGGCGTTGAGCGCGTTATAATAGGCTCGGCGGCAGTAAAAGATCCTGCGCTTGTAAAAACTCTTGTAAAGGAATACGGCTCCCATATCGCAGTCGGCATAGACGCTAAAAACGGCATGGTCGCTACCGAGGGCTGGCTGGAAACATCGAATGTCCGCTTCACCGATCTTGCAAAGGCGATGTCAGATATCGGCGTGCAGTACATCATCTTCACCGATATTTCGAAGGACGGTACGCTTGCGGGTGTTAATGCGGAACAGCTCGGCGAGATCAACAAAGCCTGCTCTGCCAATATAATCGCAAGCGGCGGTGTGAAGAACATAGAGGATATCCGGAAATGCCGTGAACTTGGACTTTACGGTGCGATATGCGGGAAGTCGATATACAGCGGAACGCTCGATCTGAAAGAAGCGATAGCGGAGGCTGAAAGGTAATGTGGCACGATATAAACACCGATGCTGACATTGAAGCTCTGATGAAGGAAACGGGGTATTTCCACGATACGGTCGTTGTTACGGCAAATTACACAAGCGGAGATCACGCTGTTGAAAACGGTCTTGTTTTCGCGCAGGGTTTCGATTTCCATGAACTTTCGGTGATCTTCGACGGTGACTGGATCAAAAGGCTGGAGCTTAAATTCACCGGCGTGCGGAAGTTCTCATTCTGCGGACTTGACGATCTGGAGCTTCCGTCGCTGCTCGAATGTACACTGGAGTTTCGCACCGATCTTCGCGAAAGGACACGGGACGAAAGGCTGATACTCTGGGCTGACGCCCCTATTGACCCGCTTACCTACGAAGACCGTGCATTGCTGTCCGGTCAGCTTAGCCGGACTACAGGAAGAAGAAAAGGAACATCATACGTCATTGCGGAAAAGCTGCAATGGCGGTATGTTGAAGAATAAGGAGAGACTATGTTAGCAAAGCGAATAATCCCCTGCCTTGACGTGAGGAACGGCAAGGTTGTCAAGGGTGTTAATTTTGAGGGAATACGCGATGTCGGCGACCCGGTTGAATGTGCATACGAGTACAACAGGCAGGGTGCGGACGAGATCGTTTTCTATGATATCACAGCCTCCCATGAGGGGCGCGGAGTAATGCTGGACGTTGTGCGCGAGACAGCGAAGAAGGTATTCGTTCCGCTGTGCGTCGGCGGCGGCATTGCCACGGTCGATGATTTCCGCGACACACTGCGAGCGGGAGCCGACAAGGTCTCGGTGAACTCACAGGCAGTGAAGAACCCGAAGCTGATAAGCGACGCGGCGGAGATCTTCGGAAGCCAGTGTGTAGTGGTAGGCATAGACGCAAAGCGAAACGGCAAAGGCGGATACAGCGTATTCATAAACGGCGGAAGGCTGGATATGAACCTTGATCTCGGCGACTGGGTAAAGGAGATCGAGGAGCGCGGAGCAGGCGAGATATGTCTGAACTCAATAGATACGGACGGTACAAAGGCAGGTTTCGATATCGAGATGCTGAACTTCGTCTGCAGCAGAGTTAAGATACCGGTCATCGCAAGCGGCGGCTGCGGCAAACTCGCAGACTTCTCCGAGGTCTTTGAAAAGACACCGGCAAGTGCCGCTCTCGCAGCCTCTCTCTTCCATTTCAGAGAGCTTACCGTCGGTGAGGTCAAAGAGCATCTGAAAGAAAAAGGAATGCCCGTAAGAAGATGAGACCCGGGCTCTGCCCGGACCCGAGAGAATGATGAGACCCGGGCTCCGCCCGGACCCGAGAGAAAGATGAGAGACCCGGGCGCTGCCCGGACCCGCAAACCCTTTAAAAAGGGTTTGATCCTAAACCTGATCGCTTCGCAGTTGGATTTCAGAGTTGTCCGAAACTATTGGAGGTCATCATGAAAAAGATCGTTGTGATAGTAATCGCTTCTTTATTGCTGCTTACTTCATGCGCCGGAAATGAAGCGATAGTGAAAAACAATGCTCCGGAAATAACCGCCCAGGTCACAGAAGCTGTCACCACAACTGCGGAGACAGAAACTGAGACTGAAACAGAAGCTCCCGAAACAACTGCACCGGAATCTTCTGCGGAAGAGGAAGTAAAACTCGAGGGTATGACTTTCAGAATAGATACTTCAAAGTGGGAAACCCTCGATGAGTATATCGAGAGAAAAGAAAACAGCGGAGACCCGATAGACGAGGAAACAAAAGCGGACATTCGCAGTACGCCCGGCATATTCTATGTGCTTCGCAACACCGAAGCTATGCTGTGCATACAGGCTGCTGAATTCAACGATATAGAGGGTTTCGGCACGGAAGAAAATTATAAACAATATGCTGCCGCCCTCAAATATGCACAGGAACAGGCA
Organism: Ruminiclostridium sp.; assembly: GCA_017479645.1. Taxonomy (GTDB): domain Bacteria; phylum Bacillota; class Clostridia; order Oscillospirales; family Ruminococcaceae; genus Ruminiclostridium_E. The sequence goes on from JAFVBZ010000181.1 coordinate 14,918, forward strand.
GGTCCCGGAAACAATATCACATCTCAAATCGCAGAACGCGGCGGTCTGATGTTTCTTGACTCGTATCTGTCGTATGCCGACGGTACGGACGGACGCATCTGCACTGTCATGAAAGACCACTTCGGATATTCGTTCATACTGACCAACACCTCACGCAGATCCGACAGAGAATACCTGTACCGCATTATAGAAAATCTTTCTTTTGATTGAAACCGGAGGAAAATATGAGCCTGATTGAAGAAACAGATGAGCTGATGCTCGATTTTGAGAAGATAGCAAAGATAGCGCCGGAAAACAAAGTCATACCGGTAGCAGTTCAGAACCTTGACACCAAAGAGGTGATCCTGATCGCGTATGTAAACGAGCTTGCGCTGAAAGAAAGCATAAAGCAGCGCAAGGTGATACTCTGGAGCACATCCCGCAATAAGCTTTGGTTCAAGGGCGCGGAGAGCGGCAATACTTTCACCCTGCATCATATCTTTGTGAACTGCGAACAGAACTCCCTCGTGTTTCAGGCAACCCCGGATAAAGGCGGCATCTGCCACACAAGCTTCAACGGCAAGCCGAACAACTGCTACTACCGCGAACTTGATATGGAAACGGGCAAGCTTGTAAATCTTAATAACAGATAACAAAAAACAGGCGGATATCCCACGGGATATCTTCCTGCTTTTATTTGGTAACATAAATGAAAGAAAAATACAATGTGAAAGTAATGATATTCTGCGGACTGCTGATGCTGATAACGGCAGCTTCCGATTCGCTCCGGGGCATTTTTCTCCCTGCATTCCGCAGTACATTCTCGCTGAGCGAACCGCAGGCAGGTCATATTATAATGATAAGCTATGTCGGGAACCTTATATTTCTGTCTTTTGGCGGAAAGCTTTCGGACAGACTGCCGAGGAAGCTGTTTATCGGCGGTCTGCTGGTAATATGGGCAGCTGCCCTCGCTGTTTATACATTCACCGAAAATTACATATTGCTTCTTATATGTATGACTGTTTCGATGGGCGGCTCAACCATGCTGTCAACATCGGTGAATATGCTCACACCGCTTATGTTCGCATCTCCGGCAATGCTTGTGAGCATATTCAACTTCGTTCAGGGCGTGGGGATAACCGCCTCCCAGAACATCATAGGACGCTTCGCCGACAGTCTTGAAGCATGGCATTTTGCCAATGCCGGACTGCTGGTCATCGCCGGGATATGCTTTATCCTGCTGATGACGATGAAGCTTCCGGATCCGGAAAAAAGCAGCAGAAAAGGGCGTTCTTCCGCTATAATACGAAATCCGGCAAGCATATTTCTGATACTTATATGCGGCTGTTATTTCATAGCAGAGCATGGGCTGATGAACTGGCTCACAAGCTACGGAAGCGAGCACCTCGGCTATTCCGTACAGAATTCGGCATTCTATCTCTCGCTGTTCTTCGGCGGGATAACAGTCGGCAGACTGATATTCGCCCCGTTCATCGAAAAGATCGGAGTTTTCAGAAGTCTGCTGATATGGTCATCTGCGGGAACGGTCGTTTATATTGCGGGAATGGCGCTCGGGAAAAGCGGAATGGTGCTGTTCGGGCTGTCGGGACTTGCGCTTTCGATAGTGTACCCTATGCTTGTAATGCTGATCGGCAAGTTCTTTGATACGTCGGAAGCAGGCTCCGCAACCGGTTTTATCCTCAGCATCGCCACATTCTTCGATATCGGATTCAACGCGCTTTTCGGAGATCTCGTGAAATCTGCGGGATACGGCAGAGCGATGATCGTACTTCCCGTATCTGCGGCACTTTTCTGTGCTTCGCTGTTTGCATTGAAGTTTCTTGTAAGAAAGTCAAAAGATATAGCATAATCTATAACAAATTCACAATTCACAATGCACAATTCACAATTATGGAGCGCGCTCTGCGCGCATATCTGAATCGTGACGAAATTACATGATTTTGTCTGCGGACAGATACTGATTTAGTATAACGCAATAATCGCGGATATCAACTAATCCGATTATTCGGAAAATAACAAAAATAAAACGCTGTGCAATTTAAACTGCACAGCGCTTTTTGTGATGTCAGGTATTCTTATCGACAGTGTGGAACTGCTTGAGATTACCGGTCTTGTTGCTGCGTTCCGCAAGTACAGCCTCGACTTCCTCCCACGCAAGACCGCGCTCAACGCACATTACCATGACATGGTACATAAGGTCTGCGATCTCGTTCTTGAGCTCGTTGTTATCGGCATTCTTTGCTGCGATAACCATTTCCGTGCATTCCTCGCCGCACTTCTTGAGTATCTTGTCGATTCCCTTTTCAAAAAGGTAGCAGGTGTAGGAACCTTCCTGCTTTTCGCTCTTGCGCTCAACGACTGTATCGTAAAGCTCTTTCAGTACATTTTCCATTTCGGTTTACCTCCATTATTTATTCATTTACTTACTTACATTTCCCTCTGCTTTTATCGTGCGAATAAGCGGGGATATCAGAAAAATGTCATCTGCGCTGTGTCCTGCAATCCCTCGAAAACGCCTTTTTCCTTGAGCTTCTCGATGACGGAGCCGTTGACACCGGAAGTTGCGGCAATATCCTCAACGCTGATGTAACCGCCCTGCTGTATCGCGTCATACAGCATTACGGCGGCATTTTCGCCGCAGCCGTCAACTGCCATGAACGGGAGACGGAGCGCTCCGTCCTCAATGTTGTACTTGGTAGCATGGGACTTCTCGAAATGAGGCGGGAGGAAGTTTATGCCGCGGCACTGCATCTCATACACAAGCTGGAGCACTTCGTAAACTGCCTCGTCCTTCGGCGTTGCGTCGGGATTTGCCTTTATTGCGGTCATACGCGCCTTTACAGCGTCCTTGCCCTTTATTACCGTATCCACTTCCATATTTTCGGTGTGCTTGGTGAGAGTAGCGGCATAGAATGCCTCGGGGTAATATACCTTGTACCAGCCCAGCTTAACCGCCGCAGTAACATAGGCGGCAGCATGCGCTTTCGGGAACATATACTTGATCTTCTTGCAGCTCTCTACATACCATTCCGGCACGTTGTTGTCCTTGAATGCCTGATAGATCTCGTCAGTGAACAGCTTGGTCGCGTTGCCCTTACGGGTGATCTCCATTATCTTGAACGCAAGGGACGGTTCAAGTCCCTTGTGCAGCAGATAGACCATGATGTTGTCACGGGTTCCGATAACCTCACTGATGGTGCAGGTCCCGTTTGCGATAAGCTCCTGTGCATTGCCGAGCCATACGTCCGTACCGTGCGACAGACCGGAGATCTGAAGCAGGTCGGAGAAGTTCTGCGGCTTGGATTCCAGCAGCATTCCGATAACGAAGTTGGTTCCGAATTCCGGAAGTCCGAATGTACCGGTGCGTATGCCGGTCTCGGCTTCGGTTATACCAAGTGCTTCCGGCGAAGTGAACAGGCTGTACACTTTCGGGTCGGAGGTCGAGACATCTGCGATCTTTATGCCGGTCATATCTTCGAGATGCTTATAGAGCGTCGGAACATCGTGTCCCAGCTCATCGAGCTTGAGTATAGTATCGTGCAGCGCATGGAAGTCGAAGTGCGTGGTTATCATATCGCTCTCGGACTTGTCTGCCGGGTGCTGAACGGCGGTGAAATCGTAAACGTCGTAGTTGTTCGGAACAACGACCATTCCTCCGGGGTGCTGTGATGTGGTGCGCTTTACGCCGGTGAAGCCCTTTGCAAGACGGCTCATCTCAGCGTTATTGACCATGATATGCTTCTGTTCAAGATACTTCTTGACATATCCTATCGCGGACTTCTCCTGGATAGCGGAGATAGTACCCGCCTTGAAAACGTGATCCGTACCGAACAGCTCTTCCGTGTAGCGGTGGACTTTGCCCTGCACTTCTCCGGAGAAGTTAAGGTCGATATCAGGCGCCTTGTCGCCCTTGAATCCGAGGAACGTCTCGAACGGGATATCGTGCCCGTCACGGAACATCGGCTCACCGCAGTTCGGGCAGTTCTTTTCGGGAAGATCGAATCCCGAACCTACCGACCCGTCGGTGATGAACTCGTTGTATCTGCACTTCCTGCACCTGTAATGCGGCGGGAGCGGGTTTACCTCCGAGATACCGGACATTATTGCAACGAATGAGGAACCTACCGATCCTCTGGAGCCTACAAGGTAGCCGTTCTTCTCGGAGAATGCGACAAGCTTCTGCGCGATCATGTAAAGCACCGAGAATCCGTACTTTATGATAGCGTCAAGCTCACGCTGCAGACGCTTTGAAACGATCTCCGGGATCTTGTCCTCGTAGCCGTACCAGTCCATTGCTCTGTCCCAGCAAAGACGCTGGAGTTCTTCCTCCGCACCTTCGAGGAACGGGGTAAATGTGCCTTTCGGTATCGGTCTTATATTATCTATCATTTCCGCGATCATACACGGGTTGTCGATAACTACCTGTTTTGCGCGCTCCTCGCCGAGGTAGCTGAACTCCTCCAGCATCTCGTCGGTAGTGCGGAAATAGAGGTCGGGCTGTTCACCCTCGTCATCGTAACCCTGTCCGGCTTTGAGGATATCGCGGAAGATCTTGTCCTCCTTGTTCTTGAAATGCGCGTCGCAGGTGGCGACTACCGGTATTCCGAGTTTGTCTCCGAGGTCACAGATCCTCTTGTTTATATTGCGCAGCTCAAGTTCCGAATTCACTATGCCCTTTTCGATAAGGAACAGGTTATTCGTGATTGGCTGTATTTCAAGGTAATCGTAGAACGACGCGATCTCTTCTATCGCCTCGTCCGGCTTCTTGGCTTCGATAGCGCGGTAAAGCTCTCCGGCTTCGCAGGCACTTCCTATTATAAGACCCTCGCGGTTGTTTTTAAGCTCGGAGAGCGGTATGCGCGGTCTGCTCTTGAAGTAGTTGAGGTTCGACAGACCGATGAGCCTGTACAGATTTTTAAGTCCCGTGTTGTTCTTCACGAGTATTATCATGTGGTAATACGGAAGATTGCGGACATCTGTGCCGGTCAGCAAGTTAAGATCTCCCAGCTTCTTTATCTCCCTGCCCTTTCTGCTCTCGGCGATAAGCTTCTGATATATCAGAGCGAGCATCTTGGCATCGTCGATAGCGCGGTGGTGGTTGAAATCGCCGAGACCGAACTGCTCCGCCATAGCGTCCAGCTTATGCTTGCGCTTGTTCGGGAACAGGGCGCGGCAGATAGCGAGAGTGTCTATGCTGTCGGCGCGGAATCCGAGCCTGTGCCGCTCAGACGCTGCCCGTATGAATGACATATCGAAGCTTGCATTGTGCGCAGCTACCGGTGCATCACCGCAGAACTTCATAAATGCGGAAACCGCTTCCTTGTCCGAAGGCGCGTCCGCTACCATTTCCTCTGTTATACCGGTAAGTTCGGTGATATCCTGCGGGATAGGCTGACCGGGATTGACGAAAGTCTGGAACTCATCCACGATCTCAAGCCCGCGGAGCTTCACCGCACCTATTTCCGTAAGCCGGCAGGACGCCGGACTCAGACCGGTGGTCTCCACATCGAAAATTACGATATCGTCATCTATGCTGCGGGAGGTGCAGCCCTCAACAAGCTGCGCCTCGTTGTTCACAAAGTAGGCTTCCATACCGTAAATAGGCTTGAATGCCGTTTCCGGGTCATTCTTGCGTATCTTATCTACGGTGTTCATAATTTCCGGGAAAGCCTGGACATTGCCGTGGTCGGTTATAGCGACAGCCGGGTGTCCCCACTTGTATGCCTGCATCACAAGTTCGCCGGGCGGAGTTATCGCGTCGAGATCGGACATATTCGTATGCATGTGCAGCTCGACACGCTTTTCCTCGGCAGTATCCGATCTCGACAGCGTTTTTACCGTCATTATCGAGCGCGGTTCAATAACGAGGGAGCCGCCTGCGTATTTGTCAATTTTAGCGGAACCGTTCACCAGCACAGTCGCGCCGTTTTTAAGGAAGGAGTATGCCGCTGCCTTGTCCGCGGAGGTGAATACACGAAGTATATGCGAGGAGGTGCGGTCAGTGAAATAGACGGTCTTGGCATTGTACTTACCGTCCTTTACGGACTTGTCCTCCGTGAAGAAGACCTCTCCCCAGAGCGTTACGTCGTCCGTCTCGCCGTTAAGGTCGACCATTCTTATGGGCGCATCGTTTATCGGCTTGCCGATAACAAGCTCCGCCTCATCACGCAGCATCGGGTGCGTAAACATCAGCTTCATCGCTTCCGGCGGCTCGTGTACCGCAGGTCCGCGGGAATAGCGCTTCTTCTCGCCGTTTCCGCTGCCGGAGCCGCTTCCGCCGCTGTAACCGGAACCTTTGTACTGACCGGAGCCGGACGAGGACTGTTCGGGCGGAGGTGCCGGAACAGGTATCGGCAATGCCGCATCTTCCTCGGCTACCTTGCGGGAATATTCCTCAAGATCGAGGGTAGTCCTTCCGGAAAAACCTACGGTCATATCGAGCCCGTAGAAACCCTTTATGAACTTGCGGATCTGGGTATCTATACCGAGAGCGGAAAGCATCTGCTCACCGTAATGCTCCAGCTCATAAACCACGGAACCGCCGTTCACAGCAGCCTTCGCATCATCGAAAAAGCCGTTCACGTTGTACCCTTCGCGCTTTAAGAACCGGGTTATATCAAGAGCCGCTTCTTCATCGAAAAGTTCCGGAGCATACTTCGGATATATGCTGACTCTGCCGCTTTCAAGCTCGGCGCGTATCGCGTCAGCCGCTCCGAACAGCGTATCAAAGGGAACGCGCTGCGCCAGGCTGAGCTGGAGTATCAGCGAATTATCGGATTCCTTATGCACCGCGGAGAGAACATCGCCCTCCCCTGCCGCGGGATCAAGATCTATGTTTTCAAACAGTTCTTTAAGTTTTGCCGGCACTGTTATCTTTCCTTTCACTATGTCCCTTACATGACAATGATACTTATTAATTATACACTTTTTTCCGTTCTGTGTCAAGGCGGAAAAACAGGACCGGCACTGCTCCGGAAGTGGAATTGAACGGCAAAAAGGTCAAATTTATTGACTTTTTAGCGTCTGTTTGGTATAATGTCATTATAGAAAAATCGAGTCAAGCCGACAGAGGTACTATAAAATGGAAGAAAGCATTTTCAGAAAAAAAAGCCTTGAACGCCTTTCTGCTCCCGATCAGCTCAACGACTATCTTCATGTTACGAAGCCGTCAGTCTGGGCTGTTCTTGCCGGAGCGATACTGATACTCGCGGCACTTATCACATGGGCGAATTTCACAGCGATCGAGAGCTATGCCGCCGGAACCGCCGAGATCAGAAACGGCGTTATGACGATGACATTCGACGACGCCTACAAATCGGAAAACGTTAAAGCGGGTCAGACTGTGACTATCGGCGGTGTGACCGCGTCTATATTATCGGTAGGAAAAGACGGGAACGGAAATGTCATAGCTTCCGCTAAGGTAAACATACCGGACGGAACCTATTCCGCAAAGGTAGGATACGATGTAACGCAGGTCATAGACCTGCTTCTGGACTGACGGAGGCTGCACCCATCATGGGCATTAGAAAGATCGGAAAACCGGTGCATAACGGGGTGGCTAAAGTACCGGTGGTAATACAGCTGGAAGCGCTCGAATGCGGAGCGGCTTGCCTTTCCATGATCGCCGCTTACTACGGCAAGTGGCTCCCGCTCGAAAAAGTAAGGCTCGACTGCGGCGTTTCGCGCGACGGAGCAAGTGCAAAGAATATTGCAGTCGCCGCACGAAGCTATGGATTCAGCGCAAAGGGATTCAAGTGCGAACCGGCAGGACTCAGAAAAAAAGCTGTGTTCCCCTGCATAATACACTGGAACTTCAACCATTTCGTTGTATGCTGCGGTTTCAGAGGGAAAAGCGTCCTGCTGAATGATCCCTCAAGAGGCAATATAAAAGTCAGCATGGAGGAATTCGACAGATGCTTTACCGGCATCTGCATCATGATAACGCCTACGGAAAATTTCGAGCCGGGCGGCAAAAAGAAAAGCATGCTGTCCTTCGCGTCAAAAAGACTCAAAGGCGCAGCCGGAGCTGTCATATTCGTTATGCTGACGACTCTCGTCGGTTATCTGCTGGATACGACATATCCCCTGTTCTCACGGTTTTTCCTGGACAGGATGCTCACGAAGGAGAATGACGACCTGCTGGTGCCGTTCATTATCCTGCTGTCGGCAGTTGTGACGGTTCATGTCGTGATAGAAGCAGTCCACGCCGTTTATTCGCTGAAGATAAACGGAAAAATGGCAGTCATCGGCAGCAGTACATATATGTGGAAGATACTGAAAATGCCGATAGAGTTCTTCACGCAGAGAAATGCCGGAGATATCCAGACAAGGCATGAGACAAACACTTCTATCGCGGAAACGCTCGTGGATACGCTCACCCCGCTCCTGCTCGATATAGCGATGATGCTTGTATATCTGCTGATAATGCTGAAATACAGCGTACTACTGACACTTGTCGGACTGCTGGGCATCGTCATCAACATTATCGTATGCCACTATATCTCTGCAAAGCGCGTGAATATCACAAGAGTCCAGATGCGCGGAGAAGGCAATCTCGCTTCTTCGACAGTCTCCGGGATACAGATGATCGAGACGATAAAGTCCAGCGGAGCCGAGTCCGGCTTTTTCAAGAAATGGTCAGGATATCAGGCTTCCGTGAACGCGCAGTCTGCTAAATTCGATAAGCTGAACGCAAATCTCGGACTTATTCCCTCCCTTATCTCCGATATCGTAAACTACTCGGTGCTCGTGATCGGCATCTACCTTACCATGAACGGGCAGTTCACCCTCGGAGCTATACTCGCGTTCCAGAACTTTCTGCTGCTGTTCATGCAGCCTGCCGATCTCGTGATATCCGCCGGTCAGACTATCCAGGAAATGCGGACACAGATGGAGTTCGTCGAGGACGTTATGCAGTACCCCGACGATGTGTACTATTCGGACAGACCGCTGTCAGATGAAGCGGACTATACGAAACTGCACGGCGAGGTAGAGCTTAAAAACGTGACTTTCGGATATTCACGGCTTGCCGAACCGCTTATCAAGGATTTTTCAATGAAGCTCGGTCAGGGAAGCCGGATCGCGTTCGTAGGTGCTTCCGGCTGCGGAAAGAGTACGCTGTCGAAGCTGATATCCGGTCTTTATGAACCCTGGAGCGGCGAGATACTCTTCGACGGAAAGCCGATCGGGGAGATAGACCGTTCGGTATTCACAAGCTCTGTCGCTGTCGTTGACCAGGACATTATCCTCTTTGAAGATACCGTAGCAAACAATATCAAGATGTGGGACAGCTCGATAGAGGATTTTGAAATGATACTCGCGGCAAGAGATGCGCAGATACACGACGATATAATGCAGCGTCCGGGCGGATACCGGGGAATGATAATCGAAGGCGGAAAGGATCTCTCCGGCGGTCAGCGCCAGAGACTTGAGATCGCAAGAGTTCTTGCCCAGGATCCTTCCGTCATCATAATGGACGAGGCTACAAGCGCCCTTGATGCCAAGACGGAATATGAGCTTGTAAAGGCAGTCAAGGACAGGGGCATAACCTGCATAGTGATCGCGCACCGGCTTTCAACGATCCGCGACTGCGATGAGATAGTGGTGCTTGACAAGGGCGAAGTCGTTGAGCGCGGCACCCACGAGGAGCTTTACGCCAAGGGCGGATATTACACAAAGCTTGTTTCCGTAGAATAAAGAGGTAAGATAAATTGGGCTGGTTTGATGAACAGATAAGACTGCGCAAACAAAGCGATCAGGACATATTTGAAGACTCGGTATTCCGCATGGCGTCCGCTGTTATCGGGAAACGCGGTGCGGGCAGCCTTAACGATTCCCGCATAATCACAAAGGACGCTGTTGACGAGGTGCTCCGGTACTACCACATGAAGCCTTCGTCTGTCCAAGACGAAAAGCTCCCTCCGCAGGAGCAGCTTGAAAACGCGCTCCGGCACAGCGGAGTCATGTACAGAGAAGCTGAACTGACGGAAAAATGGTACAAGGACTCCTTCGGTCCAATGATACTGTATCTCAAGGAAAGCGGCGCTCCTGTTGCAGTAATCCCGGAATTCACCGGCGGGTACAAATACATATCCGCCGGCAGAGAAGAAAAGATCAGCTCACGGAATGCCGGTCTTTTCACCAAGAACGCATTATGCTTTTACCGTCCTCTGCCGGATAAGAAGCTCGGCTTCGGTGACCTTTTCCGGTTCATGCGGCAGAACTACACCACAAACGATCTGGCGGTATATCTGCTGTCGGATTTTCTGGTGGTATTGGCAGGAACTTTCATACCGATCATAACAAAGATACTGACCGGATTCGTTCTGACGGAGGGAAATGTCAATATACTGTGGGGTACAGCGTTCTTTCTTCTTTGCACCGCGATATCCTCGCACATATTCAAGGCTGTGAAGCAGCTTTCGGTCACAAGTACGGAAAATAAGCTGATGCTTGCATTGGAGTCGTCGATGATGATGAGACTCCTGCGGCTCCCTGCGGAGTTCTTCCGGAAATTCACCGCCGGTGAGCTTGCGAACCGTGTCCGTTCGGTAAAACGGCTTTGCTCCCTTTTAGTGGAGGGTAGTTTCTCCACAAGTATAACATCGGTATTCTCGCTTATATTCATCGGGCAGATATTCCGGTTTGCACCGGAGCTTGTGCTGCCGGCAGTCCTCGTAATGACTGCGACTCTGGCAGTCTCGCTTATCACCGCATATATGAGACTGAAGATCACGAGACGCGAAGTTGAGCATTCAGCCAAGCTCAGCGGTCTTACATATTCGCTTATAACAGGCGTGCAGAAGATCAAGCTTTCCGGCTCGGAAAAGCGTGCATTTGCAAAATGGGCTGCACACTATGCGGAAGGGGCGGAGCTTTTATATGACCCTCCGCTGTTTCTTAAAATAAGCAGCGCCGTTGATCTCGCGGTATCATTGATAGGAATGATAGTGATGTATGCACTTTCGGTAAAAGCCGGCATATCCCCCTCCGACTATATGGCATTTTCAGCATCATACGGAATGCTCACCGCCGCTTTCAAAGCACTTGCGGAAGTGTTGACAATGGGTGCGGAGATACGTCCTATACTTGAACTCACGGCACCGATACTTGAGACTTTGCCGGAATCCGACAGCGAAAAGGAGAGCGTATCTTCTCTTTCCGGAAGCATAGAGCTTAACAATGTTTATTTCAGATATGACGAGCGTTCACCGTATATAATAAACGGAATGAATCTCAGGATAAAGCCCGGCGAGTATGTGGCGATAGTCGGAAGGACCGGCTGCGGCAAGAGTACGCTGATAAGGCTGCTGCTCGGTTTTGAGATGCCGGAAAAGGGTTCTGTCTTTTATGACGGAAAGGATATCAGCCGAATAGACCTGCGCTCACTACGCAAAAAGATAGGTGCGGTAACACAGGACGGTTCGCTGTTCCAAGGTGACATCTACTCGAATATAGTGATCTCCGCGCCGCATCTTTCGGTAGATGAAGCGTGGGAAGCCGCCGAAACAGCCGGCATAGCAGATGACATATGCGCCATGCCTATGGGCATGAACACGGTGATCAGCGAGGGACAGGGCGGCATTTCCGGCGGTCAGAAGCAGCGCATAATGATCGCAAGAGCGATCGCGCCGAAGCCGAAGATACTGATATTTGATGAAGCCACCAGCGCCCTCGACAACATCTCGCAGAAAAAGATCTCCGAATCACTGGACGGGCTGAACTGCACAAGGATCGTGGTCGCCCACAGGCTTTCGACGATACGCAACTGCGACAGGATCATCGTCATGGACGAAGGCAGGATCGCCGAGGACGGAACCTACGAGGAGCTTATCGCCAAGCGCGGCATTTTCGCCGAGCTCGTTGAGCGTCAGCAGATCGGTGCTCCGGACAAGTCTCTGCTACTGCGCTGACGCGCTGTGTCCTACGCGGACGGCGCCAGCCTGCGCGGCTGGATCGCGCCAGCGTGACGCTGGACCCGAATGACCGTAAAACGGAACTTGACAAGACTCTTCACAGAGTGGAGAGTACTGATATAAAGAGAATCCCGCCGAAACTTATGATTTCAGCGGGATTTTTATACTAAAATAGATATAATGAAGTAATTTCGTCACGATTCAGATATGCGCGCAAAGCGCGCTCCACAATTGTGCATTGTGAATTGTGCATTGTGAATTTATCTATGTTTATGATCAGGCTATGGGCTCGAATAAGCCTTTGCGGATTATCTCGGTTGCCGCTTCAAAATCGACCGGCTTACTGTAATAATAGCCCTGTGCGTTCTCACAGCCAAGATTTAACAGCGATCTGCCCTGCTCCGCTGTCTCAACGCCCTCTGCGATGATAGACATATTGAGGTTGCGGGCAATGCTTATGATGCTCTCGATAAGCACCTCGGACTTCTTGTCCCCCGGTATCTCGTCAACAAAGCTCTTGTCGATCTTTATGACGTCTGCGTCAATGTTATGTATCAGCATAAGTGAGGAATAACCCGTTCCGAAATCGTCGATAGAAATATGCAAACCGCGCTCCTTGAGATTGCGGACGAATGAAATGAGACGGGCTGTCTCAGATTCCTGTACACTTTCGGTTATCTCTATCTCAACATCGCCGACTGAAATGCCGTTTTCCTCTATGGTACGGCTTATCTTGTCCTCAATGTCCGATATGAAAAGGTTCTTGCGGGAGAAGTTTGATGATATTCTCGGCGGATTCAGTCCCATATCTTTCCAGCGCTTGATCGCTGCGCAAGTCTCACGGAAGATCGTTATATCAAGCTCGTGAATAAGTCCTTCCTTGTCAAGGATCGGTATGAACTGATCCGGGAAAATGAACCTGCCGTCGTGGATCCAGCGGCACAGCGCCTCGAATCCCACAAGCTTTCCGGTGTGCATATCCACCTTCGCCTGGAAGAACGGGTGAAACTCGTGGTTCTTAACGGCGGGATAGAACATGGACATTATCTCTCTGCCGCGGTTAATGAGAATTTTAAGTTCTTCGGAATAAAACACAAGTTTCTGCTTAAGCCGGGTCTTGCCGATATTGCAGGCTATCGCCGCTTCATTTATCCGCGCATTGAAACTGCGCTTATCGTCCGGCACACTGCCGGAAACGCCTATCCATGCGGAAATCTCGAATGAACGTCCGGGAACGCTCTGAAGCTTATCAAGTGTTACAATGCTTAGCTTTTCAACCACGCTGTCAAAGTTCTCCCTGCGAATGAACATGACGAAATTGTCGCCGCCCATACGGCATACGCATTC
>JAFVBZ010000020.1 GCA_017479645.1 Ruminiclostridium sp.
TACTTGTGAACATACGGCGAAATATTGAATGATACACCTGTCATATCCACACCTCCTTGTTGTTTCAGCCGGAAATAATTAATACCCGAAATAATATCGGCAGAGAAATGCTGAACTTTAGCATCGGCGGATATTTATTTTTAAAGAAGTGCATCTAACATAAACAAAAATACCTGAATGCTGTCAGTGAAGCATTCAGGTATAATGGATTTAATGAGTGGTGTTTGACTACAGTATTATCTGTGAAATAACAATGATACGACAGAGCATTGACCGATCAATACCAGCCGCCGAGTTTTCCGTTGTTTAACTGACCGTTAGCGAGACTGACCTTGCAGACCTCCACAGGAGCGCCTTCGCCGGCGTCCGAATAAATTGAGTCCCATGTACCGGTGCCGACAAAGTGTGCATCGGGTGACATATTGGCAATGAATTCACCGTTGACGAACGAAACCAGTATGTTGTTTCGGTACAGCTGGAACATTCTTACACTTCCGCTCCAGTTATACACAACGACAATTCCGAAATTGGTATTGTTTTCTTTCAGATACAAATCGCAGTTTTTGGAGGCTGTATTGTATTTCATCGGATTTGTACTCTTGCCTTTTTTCCATTCTTCACTGAATGAATTGTCCATAGCGCTGCAGATGACTGCGTCCAGCGCAGCCGATCCGGTTTTAGAAGCAGTCTTGGTCTTATAGGCATACCAACTTACGTTCGTAAAAGCGCCTACTACTTCATAGCTTCTGTCCTTGAGCTTTTTGTTTTTTTCCTGGTCAAGGTAGATCACTTTGTTAAAAGCTGCCTTTGAAGCTCCGTTAAGTGCAATATGATGTATCAGTGCGTTTTCGATAGAAGTCTTGACCGTTCTTGCATCGGAGATCGCAGCATTTATCTTTGCTCTTGTCAGATACTGAGACACCGACGGGATAAGAACAGCCGCAAGAACACCGATGATCGCAATAACGACCATTAATTCAACTAAAGTGAAGCCCTTTTTTTTCTTCGTTTTCATTTTCATTATCGTTTTCATCAACGTTTTCATAATATCTCCTCCTTTTCAGTATTTGCGTGCTCTTGTCTGCCGTTCTGCCGTGATTGTGATGATATTATACAGCACGCATGAGGTTTTTGATTATATAGTAATTATACCTATAGAGTCATTATATCAGATTTTCTACGATTTGTCAATAGTTCCGGCAAAGCCCTGTCACAGCGCCCCCGAATTTCTGTACAATACCGCATGGTAGGCTGTATTACGGCAATCGTGCCGTATGGGAGATATAAAAGGCGTGGCATTATTCTGCTTGTAAACGATTAATTTTTTACAAGCTCTTTACAAAATAGCCAAAATGTGCTATAATGTACAAAGATATTTTTGTTGATATTTTTGGAATGCCTTTACTTCCGGTATTATAAAACGGGTGACTGCAGGCATTCTGACTTAAGATCAAAGCTATGAATGGGTATAGCTGTTAAAACCGGAGGGGAAAATTGAAAGGATTTTGTGAGCGTAAATTCAGTTCCATGTTCATATCCGGCACATTCACCAAGGCGGTCATGTACTTCATGCTTCTCAGCGACAGTATCATCGCCGGATATTTCATCGGACAGACAGGCGTTGCCGCTATCAATGCGATCACGCCGGTAACGGGCATTGTGACATTCTTCGGAGACCTTGTCTCGACTGGCGTCGGCATCGTCTATACAAGAGAGATAGGCGCGATGAAGAAGAAACGCGCCGACGAGATCTACAGCCAGGGGCTTATAATAAGCGTCTCGATCGGACTGATATCCGCGCTGACTATCCTGCTTATTCAGGGCATTTATTTCAGACTGAACGGCATCACCGGAGAGATACTGGATCAGGCGCTTCTGTACTACCGCCTTACACCGATAAATGCGTTCCTTACGATAGTTGTTTTCTATCTTGAACAGATGGTTTACAGCGACGGAGACGAGCTGTGCAACAATATCTGCTACGGCTTCCAGATAGGCGGAAACATTCTTTTCTCGGTGATACTGACCAATTTCATGGGTATGACCGGTATCATACTCGGCTCTATCATCGGCAACGGTCTCGGCATACTTACCTGCATCTGGCATTACTTCCGCAAGGGCAATTCGCTTCGCTTCGTATGGCATCTTTCTTTCAAGGACTTCCTGCTTACCTCCCGCTACAGCATCGTTGACTCATCGGTATATCTCTGCTGGGCACTCATGGATTATGTCATGATAGGCTTTGTTTCGGCAAATTACGGACAGCCGGCACTTGTAACGCTTGCCGTAGTCGTGAATCTTATCGAGTTCAGCGTTGTGCTTGACAGCGTAGGAATGGCGATGCAGCCGCTTATCGGTACATATTTTGGCGAGAAGAACCATGTGCTTATCAAGAGAGTGATGAAATCCGGCTTCAAAGCGGCAGTTTTAGAAGGTCTGATAGCAACCGGACTTATATTTGTTTTTGCAAAGCAGTTCTGCGGTCTTTTCGGTATCGGTGAAGGCGAAACGCTTGAGCCCTCCATTGCCGCGATAAGGATAGTATGCTGCGGATTTACGCTGTGCAGCGTGGTATCGCTGACGACATCCTACTATATGCTGATAGACCGTATACGCATGGCTCTGTTCTTTGCAATGCTGCAGAACGGGGCATTATACATACTCCTGCCGATACTCGGCTCGCTGATTTTCGGCATCAACGGACTGTGGGCGGGATTTATCATAGCCCCGCTTATCACACTCATCTGTGCGTACGGCTATGTGTATCTGCGGTTCGGAAAGGACAATTTCCCGTTCCTGCTCAAAGACATAGACTCGGATATCGTGGTAATGGACGATGTACTTACGGCTGAAAACGCATCTGCGCTGTCGGAGCGTGTGGGGGAGAATATGAGATCCCGCGGTTTTCCGGATAAAGCCGTCAATCATGCGGCGCTTTTCACAGAGGAGATCGGGCTTACCATACTTGAAAAGAACAAGAAGTCGAAGAAGCAGATTCTGTTTGAGCTTTCGCTTTTCTTTGAGGAAGATTCGGTGCTTATTGTCGAACGCGATTCCGGAGAATTATTTGACGCTACTGACACCGATATGCATATAAAGGGACTAAGCGGATTTATCCTGAGCGGACTTCTGGAATCCCACAAAGAAAAGACCTATCTTGTTACTACCGGTTATAACAGGAATATGATACGCTTTACAAAGTCCTGAGAAAAGCATAGTGGATAAAGATGAATGTATATGGGATTCATCGGATCGTCCGGATACCGCAAACAAGGCGGCCTATGAGGGCAATTACCGGGTCTTTCACAGGCTGCACAAGTATAATCAGACCCGCCGAGGCTAACGGAAAAAGACCCGGCGGGGCTGTTTAATTGTTACGGAAGCGCAGTGCCGGATTCGTTTCATAATTAACTTGCATTTTGTCCGTGTTTGTGATACAATATTCAAGTGGATTCTGTCCGGGTCTCATACAAAAAGAACTGTATCAAGGTGAGAAAGAGAAATGTTTGAAAAATTATTCAAGCTTAAACAGAACAACACAAATGTGCGGACCGAGGTACTCGCCGGCATAACGACGTTTATGACAATGGCATACATACTCGCGGTCAATCCGAGCATACTCTCGGCATTTTCAATTTTATCATTGTTATCTTCTCATTCCTGTTCGTTGATATCTTCGATACCCTCGGAACGCTGATAGGCGTTGCGACAAAAGCGGATATGCTCGATAAAGACGGGAAGCTTCCCGGCATACGTCCCGCTCTTCTTTCCGATGCTATCGCAACTACCGCGGGCGCAGTCCTCGGTACAAGCACCACCACCACATTCGTTGAGTCTGCATCGGGCGTAGGCGCAGGCGGACGAACCGGTCTTACCGCAGTGACCACCGGAATACTGTTCTTACTGTCAACGCTGCTGGCTCCTGTATTCACGGCGATCCCGTCATTTGCCACCGCTCCGGCTCTTGTGTTTGTGGGATTTCTGATGTTCAGCTCGATCACGAAGATAAAGCTGTCCGAAGATTCGCTCACCGAAACTATCCCCGCGTATCTCTGCATCATCGGCATTCCTTTCTTTTACAGCATCTCCGAGGGTATCGCAATAGGCATCATTTCGTATGTCATCATAAACATATTCTGCGGCAAGGCAAAGAAGATCAATCCTGTAGTATATATACTCTGCGTACTTTTCATACTCAAATACATTTTCCTTTGATACGGAGGTCATTGATATGAAAACATTGTTGAAAAACGGTTCTGTGGTGAATGTTTTCACGGGCGAAGTGCGCCGGGAAAATGTACTTATCGGTGATAACACGATAATCGGCGTCGGGGATTACACCGACAGCGATGCGGACATTGTAAGGGACATTACCGGCTGCACAGTAACGCCCGGATTTATCGACGGGCATATCCATATCGAAAGCACGATGCTGGCTCCGGTGGAGTTTGCGAAGGCAGTGCTTCCTCACGGCACTACGGCTGTTGTTGCCGACCCACATGAGATAGCGAATGTGTGCGGCACAAAGGGAATAGACTTCATGCTTGCCATGAGCGAGGGGCTTCCTCTCTCGGTATTTATCAACATTCCTTCCTGCGTTCCGGCAATGCCGCTGGACGAGTCGGGAGCGGAGATACTTGCGGCAGATATGACGGAATATTTTAAGCACCCCCGTGTGACGGGACTTGCGGAGATGATGAACTATCCGGGAGTCCTTGCGGGAGATAAGACCGTATTTGACAAGATAGCCGCCGCAAAGGCAGCGGGAAAGGTGATAGACGGTCACGCGCCGCTTCTTTCCGGACATGACCTGGACAAGTACATAACTGCGGGCATCAGCAGCGATCACGAATGTACTTCTGCGGAAGAGGCTTACGAGCGTATCCGCAAGGGTCAGTGGGTCATGATACGGGAGGGTACTGCAAGCCGCAACCTTGATGCGCTTCTGCCGCTTATCGGGGAGCCGTACCGGCACAGATGCCTGCTGGTGACTGACGACAGACACCCGGCGGATATTATCCGCGACGGTCACATAGACCACATCATAAGGCGGGCTGTAAGGGCAGGGAAGAGCGCTGTCACCTGCATACAGATGGCAACGCTGAACGCGGCGCAGTGCTTCGGCATAAAGAATATGGGAGCTGTGGCACCCGGTTACCGCGCCGATCTGCTCATACTCGATGATCTTGACAGCGTATCTGTGCGCGATGTTTACTGCGCCGGAAGACCCGCGGTGATTGGCGGGGTATGCCAGCCCTTTGACCATGAACCGGACTGTCATTCGCCGGAATGGAAAACGATCTTCGATTCCTTTGATCTCGATCCGCTGACTGCCGGCGATTTCCATATCGATACGAAAGACGGGGAATGCCGGATAATAGGCGTTATACCGGGGCAGGTGCTTACGGACGAGCTTGTGATGAAGCTTGATCTCACGGTGAACAACGGCATAGATGTAGGAAAAGACGTACTCAAGCTTGCGGTGGTGGAGCGTCATAAAAACACCGGACACCGCGGCATCGGCTACATAAAAGGTATCGGTCTGAAGCGCGGAGCAATTGCGGCTTCCGTTTCCCATGATTCCCACAATCTGATAGTGATCGGAACGAATGACGCGGACATTGCCGCGGCTGCGAACCGTGTCCGTGAGCTTAAAGGCGGGAGCGTGGCTGTGGCGGACGGAGAGGTACTTGCGGAACTCCCTCTGCCGATAGCGGGGCTTATGAGCGATATGGACGCGCATACCGTAGCGGAGCTGAACCGGAAGCTGAATGAAGCTGTAAGAGCATTGGGCGTACCGGATAATATATCTCCGTTTATGAATATGGCATTTGTTTCGCTTACCGTCATACCGAAGATAAAGATGTCAACTCACGGTCTGGTAGATGTCGCGACACAGCAGCTCCTGCCGCTGTGGTGCTGAAATGAACAAACGGGAATGGAGCTTCTGCGGCTCACATTCCCGTTTTATACTAATTCAGTATCTATGTGCAGACAAAACCAGGTAATTCCGTCACGATTCAGATATGCGCGCAGAGCGCGCTCCAAAATTGTGAATTGTGCATTATGCATTGTGAATTTGTCTATGTCGCAAGTGCTTCAGTTCAGCGCCTTCTTTATGGTAAGTATGTTCTTTCCGCCCTCATACTTATACGTCATTTCGTCCATGCTCTTCTTTACCATAAAGATGCCCATACCGCCCTTCTTGCGCTTGTTTGAGGGCAGGGTGATATCGGGATCCGGGTTCGCCAGCGGGTCATACTGCACGCCGGTGTCAATGAATGTTATTTCGGCAGAAGGCGGATCTTCGTGCATGGTCACCTGTATCACGACGGTCCCGGTCTCATCACCGTAAGCGTAATTTGCGATGTTTACAAAAATTTCCTCTACGGCGATATCTATTGCGGTCTGCGTCAGCATCGGACATTCCGCAGCTTCCAGATCTTCATCGACAAATGCGAGAACACTGTATGTATTCTTCCTTACGGCTTCGATTTCAAGTTCTTTCATTTACTTTCCCTCCGGACCGTAATATTTAAGACCCAACATAGTAAGATCGTCAAACTGCGGGGCTTCCTTTACGAATGCGTCAACGTACTGACGCACGCCCTTTAGCATCTCTTCCTGCGAGTTATCCTTAGGGAGTGCGTTCAGCGCTTCAAGAGTACGTTCTGTGCCGAAAAGCTCGTTATTGGCATTTGTAGCCTCTGCGACACCGTCGGTATAAACGAACAGGCTGTCTCCCTTTTTCAGCATTATCTCGTGATCCCTGTATTTTGACTTCATTGCAGCTCCGACAGCAAGTCCGTGCTTATCTTTGAATATCTCATAGTTTCCGTTCAGGTTCAGAAAAGGGTATTCATGTCCCGCGTTTGCAGTAGTGAGCTTCCCTGTGCTTATCTCAAGTATTCCCAGCCATACGGTCACGAACATATTTGCCTTGTTTGTGGAATAGATCTGCTTGTTTACTCTTTCGAGTATCTCTGCCGGAGTACCGCCCATAATGGTATGGTCATTTATGAGAATCTTCGAGGACATCATAAACAGGGCTGCCGGAATACCCTTTCCGGACACATCGGCTATTACCATTGCGAGGTGGTCATCATCGACCATGAACAGGTCATAGAAGTCACCGCCGACTTCTTTGGCAGGAGTCATTGAAGCGTGGATATCAAACTCCCGGCGTTCGGGGAATGCCGGGAATATAATGGGCAGCATGCTGGACTGGATCTGTGTGGCAAGGTTGAGCTCGATCTGCGTGGAAGCAAGCTTTTTGCTCTTATCATTGAATATGATGCAGTACATGATGACAAGCGATACCAGAATAACTCCGTACTGACCCGCATTTCCGAACATTGCTCCGGTGAGGAGATACTCGGCTATCGGGAAGAATATGAACGTGAGAGCGGCGGCTTTCTGGGAGCGGGGGCAGCTGCTCCTGACTATCAGTACGGTTGCAGTGACGGATACGGCAATAAGGTATATATCTTCCAGCCATGAGAGATCCGTTGACTGGTACATTCCGCTCGCGTCTATATAGAATGTTACCGGAGCGAAGATATTGGTCAGCAATACAACGGTTTCAAGTGTCATCAGAACCGGAATGCCCTTGTCCGCAATCTTTTTAAGCATGCCGCTGAAATTGAGCGTTGAGTTTACATATTGGTAGAAGCAGAATATCATCACAAGATCGATCATCTTGCTTATCATGCAGAGTATGAAGCAAGCAGTGCTGTATTCCGGCACCAGCAGTGTATAATACATGGCTATATTGGCTGCGAAGCTGGCACTCGAACATAGGATAAGGACACGGAAGAACTTTGTTCCGTCACCTTTCTGTCTCATGCTTCCGAAAATGAGCGCCGCGCAGATGAGCGAACCAAGCTGGTCAACGCCTGTATTGAACAGATATTCCTCCAGTCTCACGTCATTGAAGAACATAGTGCCGACTATCATGATAAAAATGGCTGACACAATAGTAAAGATCAGTTCAATTATCACAATTTTATCTTTAAGCTTCTTGACCATAAGATTCTCCGTTTCCCGTTTTCCGGCGTAATATACTTCTTTTTTATTATAATGTAAAACTGAAAAAAAGTCAATATAATAATAATTATCAGTGATTTCCCGCTATTGACAGTTGTGACTATTTTTGGTATAATCAGTTAGATGAAATAAAATGCAATTAACAATCGGAAACGCTCGTATCGGCACTGTTTCCTTGCAGCGGAAATGATACGGGATAATAAAATAATACTTAAACCGGAGGACATATTAATGGGATTATTCGGCAAAAAGAAAGCAAAGCAAGCGTCAGAAGCTATTTCCGAACTTAAGATCGATACTTCAAAGAACGGCGAAGAGCTTATCGTAAAGCTCAGGGGAAGACTTGACACCATAACCTCGCCGGATCTTGAAGACAGGCTCAATGAAGAGATGAATGGCATCAGAAAGCTCATATTCGATCTCGAAAAGCTGGATTATCTCTCCAGTGCCGGACTTCGCGTGCTTCTCGGAGCTTCACAGCAGATCGACGAGGTTGAAGGTGAAATGCTTATCCGCAATGTGACCAAACCGGTAAGAGTCGTTTTTGATCTCACGGGTTTTGACACCGCGTTCAATATCGAAGAATAATTGAGCATGCGAGCCGGAGAGCAGGCTCGTTTACATCTGTGACCGGTGATTTTAGACAAATTCACAATGCACAATTCACAATGCACAATTTTGGAGCGCGCTCTGCGCGCATATCTGAATCGTGACGTAATTAATGTCTGCAAAAGTGCAAGGAAAATTTATATATTTTAGGATTTTCCTTGCAATTTTGTTCGTCCGAAGGACGAAATGAGCTTGACATCAAGGAATGTGTCCGTTGTTTAAATGCACCGCAGGCGCATTTAAACAACATCTGAAAATCTGTTTTGCAGATTATCAGTCAATAACTGCCAAAAGGCAGTTATTGAGGACACATTAATTACTTGGTTTTGTCTGCGGTTAGATACTGATTTAGTATAGATCATAGACCTGCAAAAAAGGCTTACCCCATTACCGGGATAAGCCTTTTAAAATTTCCGTCTTACAATTACTTTCTCTTTCTTGCAAAACCTGCCGCGATAAGGCATACAGCAGGTACGATAACTGTTATGCCGACGCCTGTTGTAGGATTCTGCTCTGTGGTCACGGGTGTTTCGGGAGCGGTTTCTTCCGCTGTATCTTCTGCGGGGATCTCAGCAGCCGCATTATCGGGCTCCTCGGAAATTTCCTCGTCCGCAGCGCCTTCGATCGAGCTGTTGATGAACTTGATCCTTCCTTCACCGTAAAGTTCGCTGTACTGTTCCGGTATAACGCCACCGAGATTATCACGGATATATACCGCAATAAGATCGGAATCTGACATTACATTGTCGCGGATTATATTGCACTTGCCGGTAAATACATATCCGTCACCGCCGTTTTTCAGGTAGTAGTTGTGAGAAGCGAGAGTGTATGTTTTTGAAGTGTCCAGCGGTTCACCGTTTATCAGCACATTCTTTACTCTGTACTCTCCGTCAACGCCGAGAAATGTAGCGGTCTCGTCAAGCTTTACGGAACTCGGTATTCCTTCATCTATGGTGTATTCAATGCCGGAAACGTGGATAAATGAGCCGGTTTCGCCCGGATAATACATTGCTCCTTCTTCCAGGATATCGAGTATCTGCTGACCGGTGACTTCCGCGACAAGTGCCATATTTGCGAAGGGGAATACCGCCATTGCGTCCTTGTATGTAATATCGCCGGCTTTGATCGGAGCTCTTACACCGCCGCCGTTCACTATTCCTACATCGGCTTCGAGGACATACTTGTATGCGTCCGCGCAAAGGTCGCCGAGGTTTGTTTCATGGTTTCTTACCAATCTGTCGCCTGTCTCGGGATCATTAGTGAAAAGATCATAATCGGAAGTTCCGATCTTTTCATCAAGTATATCGCTGTATTCAGACTCTATCATCATCATCTCCCTGTTGACAGCCTCGTCAACAAATATGCCCTCTCTGCCGTCGGGCTCCAGCCATGTATCTTCGGCGATACCGGAGTTCTCATCGGGCGCGGGAACGCTGTTGATAAGTTCGGTTGAGATCCTGCCGTCTGTGGTTATTGTCATTTTTCCGATATTTGCAAATTTGGTTCCGGTCTGTGTGATGACAACGTCTTTGCCGTCCTTTGACTTCACGGTAATTCCGGGTGTCACCTCATGAGAATGTCCGTCTATGACCGCATCTACTCCGGTAAGCTCGGCTACGACCTCCTGTGCGCTCCAGCCCTCTCTGACATAGTTTTCTCCGAGATGAGCAAGGAGAATGACATAATCCGCTCCATCGTCTCTTGCATCATCAACCGCTGTCTGGAGAAGCTCATATATACTGCCGTCTTCGCCGAATCCATAGATATATTCGCCTGCATCGTTCTGGAAATATATAGGAGTTGAGCCTGAGAGCGTTTCGGGAGTGGTAGCACCCACGAAAGCTATCTTCTTGTCTCCCGCTTCTATAATCTTGTAAGCGTCAAACAGCGGTTTGCCCGTCTCTTTATTGTAGAAGTTTGCACTGACATATCCGCAGTCCAGCTCCTCCGCCCTTACCTGAAGCGTTTTCAGGCTGTAATCAAATTCGTGGTTTCCGAGAGTTGCGGCATCATAGCCGACCGCATTCATAAGGCGTGTTATGTAAGCTCCTTTCGAGAGTGTACCGACCGGCATTCCCTGGATAGCGTCGCCGGCATCGACTACCAGCACATTTTCATACTGCGCCTGCATCTCGCGCTTATACAGCGCAAGTCCGTCATATCCGATATTGACATCAATACCGCAGTGTACGTCGTTTGTGTACAGAATGACTATATCGTCACTCTTGCCGCTGTCTTCCGCATAAACCGGTACCTGTACGGCGGCGGAAGCAAGCACGAGAGCTGTACCTGCAGCCGCGATTCTGATCAATTTTTTCATATTTCCTCCTGATTTAAATTAAACATTTGACCTTCCATAATAATTCTGGTCATTCATTATTATACAACATTTTCGTATGAATTGCAATAGATTTCGTGATGTGGATTGAATTTTGGTGCCGGATATGTTATAATATACCTGTATTCAAAGAATAAAAATGGAGATAGGGTGTTAGTATGTTCAACAGACATGATATAGCGAGAGATGCCTGTCAGCTTGTCGGAGAGCAGGCGAAGTGCGGGTATGACTGGTGGTGGCATTCATTCACCGCCTATAACTCACAGACGGGTGAAGCAAGACCGTTTTTCATTGAGTTTTTTGTATGCAATCCCGCTTACGGAGCAGATGAGCCGGTATTCGGACAATTGCCGGAGAACAAACGGAACGGCATAAAGCCGTCATATCTTATGGTAAAGGCAGGCTCCTGGGGGAAAGATGCGGAACAGCTTCACCGCTTTTTCGGGTGGAAGGCTATTGATCTTAAATGGGAAGTTCCCTTTGAAATAACAGCCGATGACTGCTATCTTACCGAGACTGAAACGCATGGAACTATAAAGATCGGGGCTGATGAGAACAGGCTGCACCCGGAATGGATGTGCGGGAGCGGCGAGATGAGCTGGGATCTTAAGATCGACAAGCGGATCGCCTTTAATGTCGGGTACGGGGCATCGGAACCGATGCGGGAAATGCAGGCGTTCGAGATGTTCTGGCATGCGGAGGGAATGAAGACCGCATATTCTGGCGAAGTTGTCTGGAACGGGGTGAAATACATAGTTGACCCGGAAAGATCCTACGGATATGCAGATAAGAACTGGGGGAAGGATTTCACCTCTCCCTGGGTATGGATAAGCTCCTGCGATCTTACCAGCGAGATAACCGGGAAAAGGCTTGAAGACAGCGTATTTGATATCGGCGGAGGCAGACCGAAAGTCGGTCATCTTGCATTGCCGCGTAAACTGCTCAGCGCATTCTGGTATGAGGGCACGCCTTACGAGTTCAATTTCTCGAAGGTATGGACACATACGCATACGGAATTTGAATGCCATGAGACAGATACGCAGATAGTATGGCATATTGAGCAGAAAAATCGGCATGAACGCATGATAACCGATCTTACCTGTGAAAAGGAAGATATGCTGCTGGTAAATTACGAATCGCCTGACGGAGAAAAGAGACACAACAGGCTGTGGAACGGCGGCAACGGCAGAGGAACGGTTGAGCTGTACCGAAATGATGAGCTGATAGACCGCATACACGTTGAGAAAGCCGGCTGCGAATACGGCGAGTATTGTGAAGACGACAGCAGCGGCAGCAGCTGATTGTACATAGATATAAAAGATACGAACAAATGGAGATAAGCTGAACTATGGTAGGAAGATCAATGACGGAGGGCGCTCCGTGGAAACACATTCTGCGTTTTGCGATGCCGGTGCTTGCGGGATCGCTTTTACAGCAGCTTTATAATACTGCCGACTCAATAATTGTTGGACAGTTCTCGGGTCAGTCCGCACTCTCTGCGGTAGGCACGACAAACAGCTTTGTGTTCCTGTTTCTTGCGATAGCAATGGGATTTTCTGCGGGAAACGGGATCATTGTTGCGCAGCACTACGGCGCATGTGATGAAAAGCAGGTGCGCCGTGATGCGTCAACAGGCATTATAATGCTGATGATAATGGGTGCGGTCTCGGCGGCAGTCGGGTTTGCCGCGGCGTACCCCGCGTTCCGTTACCTTGTCGCAGTCCCGGAGGAGCTGATGGATCTTACTCTGCAATATTTTCAGATATATGCGCTGGGTCTGATATTCCAGTACGGCTACAACATATTCTCGTCGATACTGAGGGCAGTAGGGGACAGCGCGGCGACGCTGTATTTCCTGCTGATCTCATCGGTGCTGAATGTGGGACTTGACCTGTTATTTGTGGCGGTGTTCGACTGGGGAGCAGCGGGAGCGGCTGCTGCCACCGACATTGCACAGGCTGCATCGTTCATTGCCGCGTACATTTATATGATAAAGAAGTATCCCGTGTTCCGGTTCAGACCGAAAGAATTCGTATGGGACAGGAATTCCGCTGTCAAAACCCTTACAGTCGGCTCACCGATCGCATTGCAGCTGGTTATCGTGTCATTCGGATTTACGTTCATACAGCGCGCTGTAAACGAATTTGGCGAGAATATGACCGCTTCGTTTACGGTTGGCTCACGAATAGAGATGTATCTCAACCTGCCGTGCAATGCGTTTCAGACGACGCTTGCAACGTATGCGGGTCAGAACATAGGCGCGGGAAAGATAGACCGGGTAAGGCTCGGCGTGCGTCAGACGATGCTGATAACGCTTGTAATGACGCTGATCGTATCGCTTGCAGTATGGTTTTTGGCGGACGATATAATAATGCTGTTCGGGCTGAATGAAGCTGCTACCGCGCTTTGCCGTGAGCATCTGCATACTGTTGCCTTTATAAATGTCATTCTGTCGATGTATGTTCCGCTGTTCGGCGTATTTCAGGGCGCAAACCACCCTGCCGCTCCGACGCTTACTGCCACATGTGCGCTTACGATGCGCGTTCTTATTACATACCTGTTTCGGTACAGCGAGTTCTTCGGTCAGTCGATAATCTGGTGGAACGGTCTGTTTGGCTTCGGAACAGGATTTTTGGTAACGTGGATCTACTATCTCAGCGGACGCTGGAAGAAAAACGCTGTGATCGATTCGAGAAAATGAGAGACTGCTGCCTGCGCTCGAGACGGGTCGCTTACGCTCGAGACTTGGGGGAAACCTTTTGTGAACAAAAGGTTATCCCCCAAACCCCATTCCAAAAAACTTTAATCGCTTCGCATTCAGACCCGGAAGTAATCAGAATCTTTTAAAGCAAAGTTAAACCTTGATGTATTCAGTATGAAATACCGCAGATCACACTGTGTTTCAGTCAGCAGCAGTCCATTGCAGAACACTCGTAGATACTGCATTAGAACAACAAAAAAGAGGCAGACAAACGCCTGCCTCTCTTCTATTTCTGTTACTGATTGATCTTGAATCTTGCAACTTGATCCTTGAGCATTTTGGACTGTCCGGAGAGTTCCTCGCAGGAAGCTGCGGTCTCTTCCGCAGTTGCGGAGTTCATCTGGATAACCTGAGAGATCTGCTCTACGCCGGAAGTGATCTGCTTGATAGACTCGTTCTGTTCTGCGCTTGCAGCTGCGATCTGTGTAATAAGATCTGCTGTCTCGGAGGACATTGTCTTTACTTCCTTCATGGATTCCGCAGTCGAGAGTGCGATCTTCGAGCCCTTTCCGACAGCCTCGATAGAAGCTGTGATGAGAGATGTTGTGGAGCTTGCCGCTTCAGCGGACTTGCTTGCAAGGTTGCGGACTTCATCTGCTACGACAGCGAATCCCTTGCCGGCATCACCTGCACGGGCAGCCTCAACCGCCGCATTCAGCGCAAGTATATTGGTCTGGAATGCGATATCCTCGATAGTCTTGATGATCTTTTCGATCTCCTGCGATGTAGAGCTTATCTCGTTCATCGCCTGAACCATGTTCTGGATCTCCTGATCCTGCTCGTTTACTCTGTCCTGAGTCTGCTTGGAGAGGTTTCCTGCCTGTGCGGCATTCTGTGCGGTATTTGCGATCTGTGTGGAGACTTCTGCGATAGTAGCGGAAATTTCCTCGATAGCGGAAGCCTGCTTTGTTGTACCGTCTGCAAGAGACTGAGAACCCTCTGCCATCTGGTTGGAGCCGGTGAGGACTTCGTCAGAAGAGGTGTTCATATTGCTGAGAGTTGTGCCCAGATCGTCCTCGATCTTAAGTATATTTCTTTCGATCTCCTCAAATACGCCGGGGTATCTTACATTGGGAGTTTCGGTAAAGTCGCCGCTTGCCATAGCCGCAAGGATCCTTGACGAATCTCCGACAACATCGTTCATGCCGTGCTTTGCGCTCCGGAGTATCTCGACGAAAGCGCCGACTTCGTCATCGGCAAACTTGAATGTAACATTTGTAGTATCGAGCTGACCTTCGAGCATTTCCTTTGCGTAGTCTTCCGCATGTGCGAGAGGCTGTGAAACTCTCTTGCTGCAGAAAATGAAAATGATGATGCCGAGAATAATTGTGCCGACAACGCCTATTGCGATAGCAACACCTGTAACGATACCGAATTCGGCATCTGCGTCACGAGCGTCTGCACCTGCCCAGTATGCGCCGACGATGTTTCCGTCGTAGTCGGTCATTGTCTGGTAGGATACATAGTAATGTCTGTCAACAACGTCGTGCTGACCTTCGTACTTGCCGTTTTTCTGGAGAACAGCTTCCGCAACGTCTTCGTTGAGGTCTGTGCCTGTTGCACGCTCACCGTTGTCGCGCTTGAGCGTTGTTGCATATCTGATATTCCAGTTCCAAACAGTAGCGTCGCAGTTCGATGTCTTCATGACCTCATCGAGCCAGTCGGTAGCTTCCATTGTGAAACCGAGGCAGAGCATGAATTCCTGACCGTCCTGATCCTTAACGTAGGACGCGAACATAGCAACGAGCTCTTCATCGCATCTTGCGATACCCTTAATGGTCTTGCCGTTTGATACGGGAGCGTAGTCGAAAGACTTGAGCGGGTAGTTGTCGCTCTTGTATGTAATAGCACCGCTCTTATCACCGACGATCATATAGAAGTCTTCGCCGGGAAGCTGTTTCTGCATATACGCTTTAAGAGTATCTGCATCTGCTGCAACTGCGGCATCACGGAAATCTCCATCTTCCTTGAACATTGAATACGCGTCTTCGAGATCGTCCAGCTCACCGGCTACCTTATCTTCGAGGACCTGCATACCTACGACTGCTCTTTCAAGCATGATACCGTCGTTGTAGCTGCGCATCGTAAGAAGCGTCGTTGACAGAAGCAATGCTACCATTACAACTATACCGACACCTGTTATGAACAGAATATTTGTTCCGAGTCTTTTAGTCCATTTCATATTTCTTTTCCTCCTGAATGAAAGCTTTAATGTACTAATCAGAATTATATACCATTTTTCTGTTATTTTCAATAGAAATCGCTTGTTTATACCATTTTCCGCGAAATTAACAAAAATATATTTTTTATTTGTGCAAATTATACTTTCAAAACAAAAATGAATTATTTCATTTCGATGATGCTCAAAAATGAATGATTTTGAGCAAATTTAAAATTATCGAAAGTTTTTATTGATATTTTTCCATGATTATATTATAATAGAACAGACATATATTTCTTAAAGAGAGAGAAACATGAACAAAGGAGAAGCTTATATGATAAGAGAGATAGTGCATGACCCGATGTTCCTTGCAATGAAGTCGGAGCCGGCAACAGCCGATGATCTGGGGACTGCCGCAGATCTGCTGGATACGCTGACAGCGAATAAGGACACCTGTGTGGGCATGGCGGCGAATATGATCGGAGTGCTGAAGCGCATTATAGTTTTCGACAACGACGGCGAGTATATGACCATGTTCAACCCGGAGATCATCAAGTGCGGCAAGCCCTACAATACCAGTGAGGGTTGTCTTTCGCTGATAGGGGAGCCACGCCCGGTAAAGCGGTTCGGGAGCATAAAGGTCCGCTGGCAGAACGAGAAATTTGAGACGCGGATAAAGACCTTTACCGGCCATCCGGCACAGATAATCCAGCATGAGATAGATCATTGTGCCGGAGTGCTGATCTGAACGGCATCTGCTGACGAATAACTTGTCACAAATGTGCCTTGTTCACATTTTTCGTAAGCGAGAACGGCGCTTTGATGCGATCATCAATACAATACTTGTGTAACGCGAATATGACGGGGATCCCTCATATCATATCAAAACAATATGAAAAATCTATTGACATTTTGTATATAAAGTGATATTATAATATGTATAATTTGTATAAAGAGAGGACAAAAATCAGATGATAACATTTATAGCAGGAATCGCTATACTTATTGTCGGTGCTGCTGTTTACGGCAGGGTGTGCGAGAAAGTAATAAAGCCTTCTGACCGTAAAACACCTGCTGTTGAGAAGTATGACGGGGTAGATTATGTACCCATGAAGAAATGGAAGAACAGCCTTATCGAGCTGCTGAATATCGCGGGTACAGGACCTATTCTCGGACCGATACAGGGCATACTTTTCGGACCGATAGCATTCATCACGATACCGATCGGGTGTGTTATCGGCGGAGCGTTCCACGACTATATGAGCGGAATGATCTCGGTGCGCAATGACGGTGAACAGATGCCCTCGCTCGTCAAGCGTTTCCTCGGAAAGTATATTTATGTGATATACAACATCTTTGTGTGCCTGCTCATGCTGTTGGTAGGAGTCGTGTTCATCTACACTCCCGGAGACCTGTTCGTGACGCAGATACTCGGCGGAGAGAGCAATTTTGAAAACCCGGTCGTCTGGGTAGTTTACGGCGCAATATTCGTTTATTACATAATAGCCACACTGCTCCCGATAGATAAGATAATCGGAAAGATATATCCCGTTTTCGGCGCGATCCTTCTGCTTTCGGCAGTCGGTGTTTTTATCGGTCTGTTCCTGAACGGCTATCCGCTTAACGAGATATGGGAAAGCGGCTTCTCATTCGTGAACGCCTATGGAGACAACTTTATCCCCATATTCTTTGTGACCGTGGCATGCGGTATCGTGTCGGGCTTCCACTCCACACAGGCTACCCTCATCTCCCGTACAATGGGTGATGAGCGCGAAGGACGCATGACTTTCTACAATATGATGATACTTGAAGGATTTATCGCAATGGTATGGGCAGCGGCAGCTATGGGAGCAGTCAACATCGGGCTTGCTACCAGCGATATGCTGCACGATCAGGCAACTACGGTAGTCGGCGTAGTTGCAAAGAATATGCTCGGCAGTATCGGTGGAATTATTGCTATTATCGGCGTTATAGTGCTTCCGATAACCTCCGGCGATACGGCACTGCGTTCTCTGAGAATAATGATATCCGACGCTCTGCATATAGACACCAAGAAGAAACGCAACAATCTGATACTTGCGCTGGTTATATTCTCGATAGTTGCCGCTATACTTGTCTGGGCGAAAGCGGACACGAGCGGATTCAATGTGCTGTGGAGATATTTCTCATGGGCTAATGAGAGCACTGCGGTATTTGCGTTTGCGATGATAAGTGTGTATATGATGCAGCACAAGATGCCGTATCTTATGGCACTTATACCCGGAATGTTCTATATGTATATCGTGACAAGCTACATTCTGAACGCAAAAATAGGCTTCAATCTTCCGTGGACTGCGGCTTACATTGTTTCGGCAGTCCTGACTCTCGGCTTTGCTGCGGCAGTTGTGATCTACGGGAAGAAGAAAACGAAAACGATAAGCGCTTCCGGACAGTAAAACCGGTCTTATACTATATTTCTATCGAAATATAGACAAATGCACAATGCACAATTCACAATGCACAATTATGGAGCGCGCTCTGCGCGCATATCTGAATCGTGACGAAAATAAATGATTTTGTCTGAGGATAGATACTGATTCAGTATTAAAGTGAAAAAAGAGCCTGTTTACTGACCCGCCCCCTGTCAAGTAGACAGCGCAAAAAACAAAAACAATCTACGTTGTGACTAAAAGCAGTCTGTGCAATTTATGCAGGCTGCTTTGTTGTTATCAATTGGCAAGCCCCTTTTGAAGTGCGGAGCGTAGCGACGAATGGAGAAAGGGGCTTGCCGCCGCGCTCGCTA
>JAFVBZ010000182.1 GCA_017479645.1 Ruminiclostridium sp.
AGGACTGGGTATGCAGGTATATGGTCTTTATCAGCGACAATATCTGTGTGCAGTCCCCGCCCTTCAATATGGTATCTATTGCGTTTCTGCGCTCTTTGGTATTGGGTGTGAGCTGTATCTCGTCCGAGACAGAGCGGTCAATTGCATCATTCACTTCATCTTCTGTCATAGGCTTGCGAAGTCTTGCATTGGCGGCTCCTACCGGTATAAAGTAGGACGATGAGCCTGCCGAACCGAAGGGAACGAGCTTTAAGTAGTCCTCATATCTTTCGCCGTCGAAAGTCTTGTTCTCGACGGCTTCGATGCGGCAGACGCCTACACCTTTGTAAAAAACGTACTCATTTACATTAAAATCTGCCGTATCCATTTCACACGCCTCCCTTTCAAAGCATAATACGGTACAATATCTTTTATTTATTATACCACATTTTAAGAGTTTTTAACATAGGCTTTTTGTACAAAAAATCAGTAATGTAAATCCGTGCGGTGGCAATAATGCACAGTAGAATGCGGAGCGGCGGGAATTTGTGAATACTTTAACGCTCGACTGTATAAAAAATCAAACAAAATATCTGCGGATTTTCAACAAAAGGTTGACTAATCCGCCGCAATGTGGTATAATATACGGTATTCACGGAAATATGAAGAAAAGGAATGATAAAGAAATGGAAATGCCGTTTGAACCGAACGAAGGTAAAAATCTCACGATAGACACTGATTTCGGCACATTCGCACGCTACCCGATCAGAACTCACGTTATAATGAAGGAAGACGTGATGACCGATGTACTCGACAAATATGTATGTCCCTATCTCGAAAAGGGCGATACTGTAATTATTTCCGAAAAGATAATTGCGATAACACAGGGACGTGCTTTCCCGATAGATGAGATAAAGGTATCCCGTCTCGCGAACTTCCTCAGCAAGTTTGTAGTAAAGACGAATTACGGCATAGGTCTCGGTATGCCGCAGACAATGGAACTCTGCATACGCGAAGTCGGACGACCGAAGGTACTCTGGGCAGCTTTCTGTGCCGCTATCGGCAAGCTTTTCGGCAAAAAGGGCGTTTTCTACAACATCTGCGGTATGAAGGCGCGCGCTATTGACGGTCCCTGCGACTACACGCTCCCGCCCTACAACCACTACGCTAAAATGGCGCCGGACAAGCCCGATGAAGCAGCTGCTGCTCTCGCTAAGCACTGCGGCTGTGATGTTATCATAATTGACGCAAACGACATTGCCGCAACCGTACTCGGCAAGAGCCGTCCCGATCTCCCCAACGCTTTCGGCGAACAGGTCTTCCGCGACAACCCGCATGACCAGTGCTCCCAGCAGACCCCTATCTCGATCGTCAGAAAAGTCACCGCGTGAGACGCGCCGAAGCTGGCGCGGGCGACAGCTGTATTTCAGAGCCGCTTCAATGGGCAACTCTCATAGAAATGCAGTGGGGTTGGCAAAGATTACATGATAACAAAAACGGCAGTCCGTTATTATTACGGATTGCCGTTTTTGTTATTGCCAGATATCTTCGAGAATTTCGTGCTGCACCTTTTTGGAGAAATGCCGGAGAACTTCATTGTAGCCCCTGTCGCACATATCACGCACTACCTCATACGGCACAGTGCCGGTCAGCTTCACGCTGTTCCAGTGCTGCTTGTTCATGTAGTAGCCTTCGTTTATGTCCTCGTGCAGCCGGCGTATCGTGTCGTTGTAGTCCGGCGGAGCCTTGATGTTCAGCAGAGCGTCGTCCGTTCCGTCCGCGCATATCGCCGCGAACATCTTCCCGCGGAGCATGAATCTCGTCCAGCCCCACTGCTGCTGATAGTCCGTCTCCACGCCCTTCTTGTTGATAAGATAGTCGTACAGCTCGGGGTAAATGTCTTTGCAGTAGCTCATTATGCCGTTATTCCTTTCTCAAGCTCGATCTTTGCGAATTTCTTAACTTTGGAAAGACTGTCGAGCCAGAAAATTATGTTTATCGTTCCGAACATCGAACCGACTATGCCGTTGACACGGCTGTTGCAGTAATCTATCCGTTTGTTTGTCGCCAAAAAGCACATCGACTGCATTAGCGTTCGGGTCACCATACACACGATAAGCAGTATTCCCCATATCCGGTACTCGTCCATACCTACGCCCGGTCCGATCAGGCAAATGTATGTTATTACGGGATACCAGAAGAACGGGAACAGGACGAACGCGATAAACATCCCGATAAAGCCAAGTATCGAGACCCCGTCATTCGGCACCAGCGTATAAGTCCCGATAAACACAGCGGTCGTTACCGCTTGCGGTATGAACGACGCGATAAGCCCGCCCCGCATATACCGCTTTATCATGTCTGTCTCGGGCGAGTTTATGAGCCTTGCTTCGGGCAGCCCGTGCAGCTTCTTTGCGTAAAACAAGATCGAGAGGATCCCGGCGAGCACGAGCGCAATGCCGATAAATATGAGGAAAGCGCCGCCCGTGCTGCAGAGATATATCCCGCCGCATATCAAGCCCGGTGTGAGTGTCGGCAGAAGGAGAGCGGGAAGGTGTTCTGTCTTTGACATAATACTCTCCTTTCATCCGCTTTTGCTTCTTTTCGCGTCCGAAAAGAAGCAGAGTAAGAGCTCGAGAGAGGGGCAGCGCTCCTCTCTCGTCCGCGTCCGCAGACGCGGCGGTCTCAATGATGGAAAAGTCTGATACCGGTGAACG
>JAFVBZ010000183.1 GCA_017479645.1 Ruminiclostridium sp.
GCGCTTGCCGCCGCCGAGATCTGTCTTTCCGTAATCCGCACCCTCATTTATCGCTGCCGTAACGGTCTCGCCGAACCACAGCGGCTTTAAGAAGAAGTTGATAAATCCGGGTCCCGCGACCTCGATGCGGTCAAAAAGCGTCCCGTCAAGCACAGCGGACTCTGCTATAAGTCCGGCAGTCTCACGCGGATTCTTTCTGAATGTCTTTGCGGAAGCGAGTGCCGCGTTGCAGGAGAAGTCGCCGTGGGAGCTGTCGGCGGGCTGTTCCACCGAAAACGGCGGCAGCGGCTCGGCAGGGAGCTTTCCGTCGGCGATGAGCTGTCCCAGCGCATTCATAACTATCTCTTTTACTTCCGATTTTGCTTTTTCTGTCATGTTGATGTTCATTATTTGTATTCCCTTTCCGGTGTCTTTAAAATTAAACTGACCTATCCGCTTCGTCACGATTCGGATATGCCGCCGCAGGCGGCACCACAATTATTCATTATTCACTGTTCAATATTCATTCTTCATTTCTTCCTCTCCCGAGGGCGTGACGAGGATCTCCATTTCGTTCTCGGATACGAAGTCCGAGTTGATATCTATGCTGTATTTGAACCACAGCCGCCCGCCGACTTCACTCAGCGTATTCTGTATGTCGTAGGTGTTTATCCCCATGGTGAAATCTCCGAATGGAGTGCCGTAGATGCTGTGATGCTTCACGTTCTTTTCCACGCACATTGTCGATGCGGCAGGTCCGGTGCGCTCTATGGTGATGCAGTTCCCTTCGACTGTCACGCTTACCCGGCACTGCTCGTAGCCTATTCCGTCGGTCTCTTCGTAGGAAAGCACCGCGTTCTGCTTCTTGAAGCTGTATTCTCCGACGGTGAAGAATTCGATCTTCTCTTCGTCGTCATCGCTTTTGATGATGCTCGTTATATTCAGATCAACCGGTATCATAAATGCTGGTTTCCTCTCCTTATCAGGCGTCAGTTTCTATCGCAAGGCTTATGAGCTTGTCAACAGCCCCGGCATAGCTGAATCCGCTTTCCCGCATAAGTATCATAAGCGAGCTTTCCGGTGTGAATCCGGGGATAGGGGTTATGCGTCGCAGCAGGACTCTTCCTTCGTCCGCAAGCCGGAACGACATCTTCGCGCAGCCCTTGAAGCTTAAACAGCTGAACACTTTCTTCGCGGTACTTACTATCTTTTCACGCTGTTCGTCCGTAAGAACAGGATTTGCTACAAATTCCGCGGTATATGCCGCAGCGGAGTTTATTCTGTGCTTCTTCACGATCTCGCCGAGAACTGTAGTCTCCACATCGTAGGAACTTCCCATTACAGCGATTTCTATTGTCCTTCCGGTAAGGTCTTCTTCCACGATCGCGGTGTGGTGATGCGAGAACGCGATCTTTGCCGCCGCTTTCATTTCCTCTGCGTTATGCACCTTGTTCGCGCCGATAGAGGAGGAACAGCTCGATGCCGACACATACAGCGGATATCTGAGACGGCTCTCGATCTCCTTTATACGCTCGTTGATGATGTTCATATCTCCGCGTTCAAGG
Source organism: Ruminiclostridium sp. (assembly GCA_017479645.1). GTDB lineage: Bacteria > Bacillota > Clostridia > Oscillospirales > Ruminococcaceae > Ruminiclostridium_E. The sequence continues at coordinate 1,545 of JAFVBZ010000183.1, forward strand.
ATAGCATAGTTCGGTACGTCAACGCCGAAAGACGACAGTATCAGATGTGTCATTATCTTGTCCATGCAGAACACGGCAGTTTCCGGGCTGCAGTCAACGTACGGTATCTTTGAAAGCTTGAGGAGCGCCTGTATTCTTCCGCCCTCGCCGTACTTCCCGTGAAGTGCGGACATTACCGCGTCAACGCGCTTTATGGCTGTGGAGCCGTCGGACATTATGGTTATTATGCCCGCATGAAGCGGATCCGGGCTTATTATCGCCGAACAGCAGTCGCTGGACATTTCCCATGTCCCGTCCTTTATATCCTCGTAGCTTCCGGGGAAATAGAGCCACCTGCCCGCCCGGGTAATGCCGATCGGGGTGACATCGTACTTTTCCGGCGAAAGTCCGTTGAGAAGCGAGTACGCGGATATCAGCGAGACCTTGTGATCTTTTGTTGCGCCGCCAAACAGAACGGCTATCCTGATTTTTGCCATGGTGCATGTCCTTTCAGAAAAACATTATTATACTATTATAACACATTTGATATCGTTTTTCAATACCAAACCGTAATTTTACCGCGAAAACAAAAAATATAAAAACTATTTACAAATCCCGGCAGCCTGTGTTATAATCTTGGATAAGGAGCGTGAGCGTATGGGGCTTTTCGGCTGGCTGAAAGATGAGGACGGTCCGGATATCTATGATGAGGACGAATATGATGAACTTCTGACCGACAGTGCGCTTTATTTTGAGGCGCAGAAGCTTGAAAGCGTATGCTTTTCGGTCTCGCCGAAAGATGTCTTCCGTCTGGATACGGACGCCGTGCTTGAAAGCGCAGAGCTGCTGCCATACGAATTCAGATACTATCTTGATACAAGACGTGCGTTTGCGAATGCGCTGAAAAACTGCCGCGATGAAATCGGCGGGTATGTCAGCTATGAGGGCGGGCGCAGCGCAGTATATACGGCTTCTTACGAATATGACGGACACAGCGTAGTTATTGATTTCACACTTGAAAAACCGGACGACTGCTCGCCGTTCACTTTCACGGCGGATATAACAGTTGATGAATGATACGGAGA
>JAFVBZ010000184.1 GCA_017479645.1 Ruminiclostridium sp.
AATGGACAAGCTCGCCGACGCTGATGAAGTCTTATTCGATTATATTCAGAAGCGTGTCAAGGAGCTTCACGCAAGGAAGTCCGAAACCGAGGACAAGCTGAATACCCGCGAGCGTAAAAAGAAAGCTATCGACACTTCTCCGCTTGCGGAGCCGTTAGCGCATTGGGACGAATTGACCGTCGATGAAAAGCACGATGTGGCTGTCACGATAATCGACAATATCAAAGTTTCGGACGAAACCGGAGTTGATATTTCGTTTAGCATCTAAAACAAAAAGCCCTCGGCGCTTGACCGTTTTCAAGTGCCGAGGTTATAAAAAATCCCCTTTCGGGGGATAGGTAAAATCATTGTTAAGGTGTGAATATGGGCGTTCCGGTAGCGAATAAGATGTTGCTGCAGCCGTATTTCTCATTGAGATACTGTGTTTTCATCAGCATATCTTCCGATTTTTGCGCCGCCGTTGTCTGCACTCCTGCGACATTCGACATTTTTGTTGCCACAAAGCAGTTTTTGTAATAGTGGGCTTCGTCGCAAACAAGATAGTCAAAACCGAGCTTTTCAAAACACAGCGAATTATCCTTTTTTGAGGACATCAGCTTTGCAAGCCGTTCTTCTGTCTTTTTCCTCTGCCGCTCCAGCGCCTTGACAGAAACTCTGTCGGATTTGTCCGCGTCCTGCAATGCTTCAAGTATCGTGTCAAGCTCTTTCTGCATAAACATCTTGCAATACTCGTTCGACATCGGGATTCGCTCAAACTGCTGAAATGACATTATTACCGCGTCATAGTCACCGGTTACGCACCTTGCTATGAACTGCTGTCTGTTGTCTTTCGTGAAATCCTCCGGACGCGCCACAAGCAGCTTTGCATTCGGATACAAGCGCATCCATTCGCTTGCCGTCTGTAATGTTAAGTGCTTCGGGACAACCACACAGGCTTTGTTTATCAGTCCCAGACGTTTCTTCTCCATAGCCGACGCGATCATTTCAAAGCTCTTTCCTGCACCTACGCAATGCGCAAGCAGCGTATTACCGCCTAACTTTGCACGAAGCACCGCATTTTCCTGATGCGGACGCAGCTTTATCGCCGGATTCATACCGGGGAACGACTGATGCGAACCATCATACTCGCGCCCGCGTATAGCATTGAAAAGATAATTGTAGCGTTCAACATATTTCTCACGCCGAGCCGGATCGTCCCATATCCACTTTTTAAAGGCTTCCTTCATCAGACGAGCTTTTTCCTTTGCAAGCTGTGTTGCTTCGGGATTTATGACGTATGACACCTTTCCTTCATCGTCCTCAACTCTGTCCTTTATGACAATATCGCGCTGGTTAAGCAGGTTCTCGAATATCTGATAGCTGTTCATGCGCGCCGTGCCGTAGCTTTCAGTAGCCGCAACAGAGCGGTCTTGTCCCTTGCCCTCTATCTTGTATTCACCGGTTTTCGTGCGCGTTATAGGGTGATCGAACTTTCCTACCCTCGCACCTGCATAATCACGGAGAAAACGGCAGTAGTCATCAATATCTATCCAGTTAGCACCGATACGAACGGAAATTTCACTCGCTTCAAGGTCTTTCGGTATGACCTTCTGCAATGCCGTCACATTCCGTTTAAAGCTCTCGTCTATGTGGTCAGCAAACTGCTGTGCTATTTTCAGCTTCTCGCGGACATTGCCCGAAAGATACTCCGAAGCATCTACATAGCCCGAATACGGAGCATCATCATTTGTTTTTGCAGGATCGCGGAATATCTCGCTGCCGAGATCAGCTATCACTTTTTCGGGAGCGTCCCCCACAAGCGCAGCCATGTACTCAATATCGACCTTGCCTTTGCGGTCAAGCGACACCTGCAATGCCTCCTGCGCCGTCCCGACCGATGTTATCTCCATTTCCGGCAGTATTGTTCTTTTCGTGAATATTTCGGACTTTTCAACTGTTTTCTTCTCAGCGTCGATTATCTCCAATGCCGCAAGGGTATTGTAATCATCATCGTGCCGGAAAACGCGCTCATTTGCGCTGTCCGTTATATTACCGAAGTTCTTTCTGAACCGGTCATAAACCCTGTTCAGCTCTGCCTGCAATGTGTGTAATTCTTCATCGGTACACCCAGCCGCCTGAGCGTCAATGACTGCCATAGCCGCAAGCCGTATATTGTGCATACCGATCATACGCTCAAGAGCCTTGCCGGTCTCCTGCACCTCAAGCATTACCTCATTTTCGCGGTAATAGAGCTTTCCGTCAACAATAGTATGTGTGAAGTTTCTCACGGACGGGTCGGCTGGTATCATATTTACGGTTCCCTGCTCCTGTTCTTCGCTTCTTACCGTCTCGATACTTCCCTTTATCTTCGCAACAGCCGCTTTGAGCTGCTCCGCAAGCGGAATATCGCTGTCAGCGGTACAAACCGTCACCTTACTGTCCGGACCATACTTACCTCTCATTCTCTCGTCCCATTCCATAGTGCCGAGCACCATATCGGGATTATTGACAAAATACTGATTACATGGAACTCCGTCCTCGGTCTGCCCCATGTGTACCCAATCCGGGACTTCCACGGTTAGGGTATCGCGCTTTTTGAGGAAAATAATATCGGTAGTGATACCGTCAGCGTCCTTGAATGTTCCTGCCGGCATACGCACCGCACCAAGCAGGTCACAGCGCTCCGCAAGGTATCTTCGAGCGGCTTCGTGGAACTTATCCATAGTGAACTTGCTTGTTACAAGTGCGACCACGCCGCCGGGTTTTACCTTATCCACGGATTTTGCCGCAAAGTAGTCGTGTATCTTAAAGCCGAGCTTGTCATAAGCCTTATCACTTACACGGTAATCTCCGAATGGGATATTTCCGATAACCACATCAAAGCTGTTGTTATTGAACCGTGTCTGCTCAAAGCCCTTGATCTGTATGCGATCTTCGGGGTACAGCATTTGTGCTATCCTGCCCGAAATGCTGTCAAGCTCCACACCGTACAGTTTGGAATGTTCGTGCATTTCCTCCGGCATCTTCGAGAAGAAATTTCCGACACCCATTGACGGTTCGAGAATGTTTCCGTCCTCAAAGCCGAATTGTCCGAGCGCCTGATATATGCAGTCTGTGACCTCCGGAGGTGTATAGAAGCTCGTAAGCGTAGATTCACGCGCCGCGCTGTATTCATCAGGAGTAAGCAAAGCCCTTAACTGCGCCTGTTCTGCCGCCCAGCTATCGGGAGCCGCTTCACCCAGACTGCCGCCCGCTCTGTCCGCTACCAAATCCGTAGTAAACGCCTGCGGTATGCCGCCCCAGTCGGAGTATTTCGCCATTACAGCCTGTTCTTCGGGAGTAGCGAACCTGTTCTCGGCTTCGACCTTGCGCAGCGTTTCGATAGCCGCGACATTAGCGCGGAACTTTGCCTTTGCACCCTTAACTTCGCTGCCCTCATGGTAGTGATATGTGACCGGAATGCCGGTTTTAGGCTCTTTCTTCGGCGTAATCATTATTTCGGGAGCATTGACCGTAGGTGCAGCAGCGACAGGCTTTTCCTGCTTCTTAACTCCTGCCGCAGGTTCTATGACCTGTTCTTCAGCAGTCGGTTCAGTAAGCTGTTTAGGCTTCTGCACCTCCACCTCTGCCGCCGGTTCAGACGGAATATCCGCAGCGGGAGTATCAATCTCCGGTTGTGATACGTCCTCTGCCGCAGGAGCTTCAACCGTATTATCCCTTGTTTCGGTCTGTTCCTCATTATCCAAAAGGCTGGGCATGGAATTCAGCTTCAAGCGTTCAAGATCACCCACGATCTCGTCTATGCTTTCAGCATTGCACAGTTTTAGGAACTCCTCTGTATCCTTTATCTGTATGACCGCATTTGTAGTAGTAGCCATAAACTCGGCAGCAACAGCTTTCAGCTCCGGTGTTTCGCCGTAAGTTTCCCATAAGCCACCATCTACAGCCGTGAGATCACGTTCGTAAGCGGTGTACTCTATGCCGCCGTCCTTGCGTTCGAGAACAATGAATGTTTCATCTTTTGCGTCCATGAATACCGCTTTGTCAGCGGGATTTATCATTTTTTCCTGCACAGGTGCGTCGTTCTGCTGCGAAATGCTCTCAAAAGCCGCAGCCTTCAATTTTGCAAGCTCCGCCGGAACATCGAGCTCAGTATTCATATCCGCTATTTCAAAAAACATATCATAGTCGGTTATTTCAACATAGTTCGATATTTCCGAACCCGAAAGCTGTGCGACTGCTTCGGAAAGCTCCATAGCCTCGTCCATTTCCCACACACCGCCGTCAATGGGCGTTAAGTCAGAAGCATAAACCGTGTACTCTATGCCCTCATCGACCTGCATTACGGAAACAAAGGTCTCGTCACGAATATCCATGAATACGGCGGCTTCTTCCTCGACTTCCGCAGGGAATACCGATTCCGGTGTCTCAATGCTGTCGTGCATATTGTTGAGAGCGTCCGCTTTCAGTTCCGCGAGCTTTGCAGGAACTTCGCCCTCATACTCCATTTCTGTAAGCTCCGAAAACAGCTCTGTATCGCGTATCTCTGCAAGATTTTTCTGCTCTGTGCCAATGACCTGTGACGCAGCGAAACGAAGATCGGCAGTATTCATATTTTCCATAATACCGCCGTCTATGACCATAAGGTCGGGAGCGTACATTGCGTATTCCACTCCGTCCACGGTATTCGCCACATAGACAAAGCTCTCGTCGTTTATATCCATAAAGATAGCAGAGCGCTGCTGTGTTTCGGCAGCCGCAGTCTGCACGGGGACAGGCATTTCCGGCTCCTGCTCAATTTCGGCGGTATCGGGATCCGTCGGTTCTTCTTCCTGCTTTATTTCAGATGTTTCCGTGACTTCCTGCTCAAGCTCGTCATTTCCAGCCGCAAGCCCCTTTTTAGCAAGAATATCCGAATAGTCGATACCGTACTCATCGAGAACTTTCTTTGCCTGCTCAAAGGCGTACTGTTCAAGGAAACCCGTCGGGTCACATCTTTCAAGGTCACGCTTTGCGTCCTTTATGCGTTCGTCTATTTCAGCCTGCGATATATACTTACCTTCGGCTATAAGACGATCTATGTGCTCTGCCACTTCATTCCACTTCATCAGAATACTGCATTTTACCTTGTCCAGCGAATAATCGGTTTTGGTGTAGCGGATTCCTTTTGAATCGTGCCATTCGTCATAGCCCATTCTATTTGAACCACCGTCACCGTATGCCTTTTTAAGAAAAGCTATACGCTCCTTTTCGTCCTCATGCTGTTCAAAGAATTTCGCAATATTAAATTTGCCGTGACTGTAACCGTAGTGCTCAAGCAAGAGTTTGTCTTTTTCATCTTCTGTAATAAAGAGCTTCGGTACATACTCAAAGTTTGAATTTGTAAGAAATTCTGTGCGCTGCCTTTGCAAGTCTTTCAGTCGGAAAAGCGATTCTTTCGGCTTGTGAAAGCGAAACCGCATAATATCCGGATTTTCCTCATATTTCCGGATAAAGTCCTCCATGCCGGTGATATATTTTGACAGCATTTCGGGGTCTGCGATGTCAGCCATAATGCGATTGTGAGAGTCGGGATAACCGCCCCTGAACATTTCTTCGGGTATGAAATATTCTATACCGGAATCGCGGTCAATGTCCTGATGAATATACCACAGGTTTGCCGCCAAGTCGTTTATTTCGTTCTGTGACGACCTGTCGATGATGTCCTGCGAACAATACTCACCGTTTGCAAGCATTTCACCTATATGTTTTGCGGCATCTTCCCAAGTGATATGCTCTTTGGTAACAATGTTAAAAGCTGTAACTCCCGCGCCGAGCGTTATTCCGTCTTTATCGAACCATACCGACAACTGCGTTTCGTCCGGCAGATAGAAGCCGCGTCCGTCTGTTCCAAACTCCTTGCGGAGAAATTCAGCATTTTCTGCATCTGTCTTGCCAAGCTGAAACTGATACGCGATACGTTCAAGGCTCTGCGGCTTTCCGCTGCCACCTCTTAATGCATAGTCGATCATATCCTGCGTTACATTTGTTGCCGGATATATAAGGCGCAGCTTCTCGCGCT
>JAFVBZ010000185.1 GCA_017479645.1 Ruminiclostridium sp.
GAAGAAATTCTGAACATTTTCCGCTCAAAAATGACCAATGCTATCTGCGAAGGCATTAACAGTATGATTCAGGCTGCTAAACGTAAAGCTCGCGGTTATCACACTTTCGAAGGGTTTTCTTCAATGATTTATTTGATTGCTGCAAAACTTAAGCTTGCTTGTCCTAATCCGTTACGATTTTCGGAGTAGAACCTTTTTAATACAGCTTATTGACTTTTTGTGTGAAAAATGGTATAATATATTCTGATATGATACCGATTACACGGCGGTATAGAAAGGAAATGAAATTATGAAGAAAAGAATATTATCGGTAATTACGATATGCGCGCTGATCGTTTCTGCGGCATCATGCGGCGGAAATACCGCTCCCGCTTCCACAACTGCCGCAGCCCAAACCGAATCGGCAGCAACAGAACCGGCTGCAGCAGAGACAGCAGCGACGGAAGCCTCAAAGGAAGATGAGACATCGGCAGAACCAGAGCAGACCGAAGCTGCTCCCGCGGCAGAAGAAAAGGTTATTCCCGATGATACGCCCTATACTATCGAGGGCGGCATAACCGACAGAATGAAGGCTCTTGCCGATTACATCGACGGCAACAGAGCGCGTCTTGCAAAGGTGTTCAAAAAAGCACAGGCAGGTGAGCCTATCACAGTCGCTTACCTCGGCGGTTCCATTACACAGGGTTCCTCCGCAGGTCCGACAACCTGCTACGCTTACCTCACCACCAAGTGGCTGGAGGAGAAGTTCCCGGATTCCAAGATCACCTACGTTAACGCAGGTATAGGTGCGACAGGCTCATACATAGGCGTGTTCAGAACTGACCGTGATGTTCTTTCGCAGAACCCCGATCTCGTATTCATCGACTTCTCCGTCAACGACACCGTTGAGCATACCGAGAGAAATATAGCTTCCTATGACGGCGTTATAAGAAAGCTGTGGTCAGCGGATTGTGCGCCGGCAATAGTTACCGTGGCAATGACAATGGACGACGGAACCAGCTTCCAGAATTACCACAGCGAGGTGTGCAAGGCTTACGATATCCCGATGATCTCGTATCACGACGCGATACTCGATGCTATCGACAACGGTCACATCAAGTGGACGGATATCTCGGACGACAACATTCACCCGAATACAGTCGGACATTCCGTTTTAACCGAGATAATCACTTCTTATCTCCAGAAAGTGCTTGACGAGCTTGACACGATAGATACCCAGCACGAAAGCGATATTTCGGAAGTATATAAGAGCGATAAGTTCTCCACCGCGTACATCGTCGTACCGGGAGACCCGCAGAATGTGAATGAGACCGGCTGGGAGGATAAGCAGGACGAGCTGTTCGGCAACTTCGGAGGATTCTGGAGAGCAATATCCAAGGACGGTTCATTCGAGGGAGTTGAGCCGCTGAAATTCGAGGTCGAAGCAAAGTCTATCGGTCTGTTCTACGGAAAGATGACCTCAAACGGCGGTACATTCGATGTTATCGTTGACGGCGAGACAGTAAAGACTATAAACAGCGATTTCAAGGGCGGCTGGGGCAGCTATGTCGAAGCGGAAGAGATCATAGATTTCGACGAGTGCGGCACCCACACCGTAGAGATTTCCGTGCATACCGGCGAAAAGGCGGTAGTATTGATCTCCGCGCTGGCGCTGACAAAGTGATTTGACAGAATAATATCCGGGATCCCGCTTATTTCGGCGGGATCCTTTTTTATGCTTGCATTTTTTTGACAGATATGCTATAATATGTCTGCTACATCAAATGAATACCTTTATCTATCGGGTCGTACCATACCTTTCGGTAAATGTACGGGCTTTCTTGACCATTTTATTATTGGTAGGTTGATTCATTTGTGTAGCAGCAATTTGACCCGTATCGTTTACAGGTGCGCGGCTTATTGCTGCGCACTTTTTGTTTCAGCCGAAAAAGTACATTTAACGGAGGTACAAACCATGAAAACAACCAAAACAAAGCTTTCCGCACTGGCGGCACTTCTTGCAGTCGTTATAGGCGTTTCCGCCTGCGGCTCCGGCAGCAGTACCAAAAGTACGGAAGACAACGAGATCGCACAGGCTGCGAATGCTCTCAAAGAGGAAATGGGAGACAAGGACTTTAACGAAGCGGCAAGCGCAATAAAGGACGAGCTTGCGAAAGATGAGGCAAAGGAAACGGAGGCTGCAGAGGAAACGATAAAAGAGATCGTTCCTACGGACGAGATACTTAATGCCGATATGTATTCCGGAAAGCTCCAACTCGGAAATACCGTATTCACATTCCCGATAAGCGCGAAAGAGTTTTTTGAAAATGGTGCGGTTCTCTCGGACGGAAAGGATCCTGCAGCGAGGGTCATCAGTAAGGGTTATTTCTCGGATATAAAATTTGATGTCGATGGATATACGTTCCAAAAAACAATCCACAATTATGACAAAAATGAGAACAAGTTCCTCACAGATTTAGATATTGATGATGTGCCTATTAAGGAGAACGTTATCTGTCCCGGCGGTATCAGGATAGGCTCGACAATAGCCGAGCTTGACGAAAAATGGGGTGAGCCGCAAATCGATGAGCTTAATTCGAGAAAATATATTAAGGACTATGTTTATATAAACTACTTCGGCGATTATGTAAATGTTTCGGGCTGTTCATACACGGTCTTCCTTGATCTTGACAACGGGGTAGTTTCCGGTATAATGCGCGATATAAGAGAGGATACCGACGAACTTATAGAGATCGAAGAAAACACATTAAGGGCAGGAAAGGTAAAATATTCTATTCCGAAGAGACTTACTGACCGTAATATGATGTTTGAGTATAACGGAAAGAAATATGTGCTCGGATTCAGCACCGGTTATGTTAAAGATGATAAAAGACCGGATATCGGCGAATTCACCGACAGCTCGGTAACAGAATATCTGAACAGCTTCAGCTATGATGACGGCGAATATTTGTATGATTATAAATTGAATGGTTCGGAATTAGTGCTTGTTGAGTCTCTGAATCACAAGAATTATGCCGAAATAAACGCTGCCAAATATACAGATGACGACAGATACTGCTATCTGAATTTTTATGTCTACTCTTGTGATGATGAGGAGCTTACCGACGATGTTATAAAGTCTCAGAATGAGCTTATATTTGCAGTAGCAGAATCTTTAGAAAAAATCCCGGAATAAAAAGAAAAATCCTTGACAAACCTGACAAAACCTGCTATAATATCATAGTTGAGCTGTAAGTTCAACGATCCTTGCTCGCGGAAAGACCGCGGGCCGACAGTCTATAAGGAGGTACAATATGGCTAAAACAGGTGAAAAGTACGAGGCAGTCGTTGTCTTCTCGTTAAAGAACGGTGAAGATGCTGTCAAGACTCTCGTGGCAAAGTTCTCCGATCTTATCAAGGAGCATGCCGAGCTTGTTGACGTTGACGAATGGGGCAAGAGAAAGCTCGCATACGACATCAACTACGAGTCCGAGGGTTACTATGTGGTTTACCACTTTGACAGCAAGCCCGAATTCCCCGATGAGCTTGAGCGCGTCATCAACATTACTGACGGCGTTCTGCGCTATATCGTAGTTTTACGCAAGTAAAACATTCAGGGAACAGGGGGAAAGATCATGTACAACAAGGTAATAATGCTTGGCCGCATAACTCAGGATCTTGAGCTCAAGACCACTCCGTCCGGCGTTCCGGTCCTCTCATTCAGCATTGCTGTGGACAGACGCTTCCAGACAAAGGGCGAGGAGAAGAAGGCTGACTTCTTCAACTGCGTTGCATGGAGAAACGAAGCGGAGTTTATTTCAAGATTCTGGACAAAGGGTCGCCCGATCCTTATCGAGGGCGAGCTTCAGAACAGAAGCTATGTCGATAAGAACAACATAACACGCTACATCACCGAGATCATCGTTGACCGTGCGTCGTTCACAGGTGACAAGAGACCCGACGGTAACGGCGGTTATCAGCAGAATGCCGGTTTCCCGGAGCCCCCGCCCCAGCACCCTGCTGAGGCAGCCAATTCCGCGCCGTCCGCTTCAAACGGAAGCTATACGGCTCAGGATTTTGCGGCATCCGGCGCCGCGGATGATGATTATCCGTTCTGAGGAAAATGAAAGATGCCAGTAAAGGACCGGCGAATGACCGAGATTTATCGAAGGAGGAAAATACAATGGCTGAAA
>JAFVBZ010000186.1 GCA_017479645.1 Ruminiclostridium sp.
TCAGCTGGGCTTTGATGTGATGAACGAGCTTATCAAGCGAGGACACGATGCTGTCGGCAGCGATATTCTTGATAATGCACCGCAGGAATTTGAGTACATAAAATTGGACATTACCGATAAACAGACTGTCACAAAAGCAATAGCGGACATCAAGCCCGATGCGGTCATTCACTGCGCCGCATGGACAGCCGTTGACGCAGCCGAGGACGAGGAGAATCAGCCGAAGGTTTTCGCTATCAACCGCGACGGAACAAGAAATATCGCCGAGGCTTGCAAGGCTGTTGACTGCAAAATGATCTACATTTCCACCGACTATGTTTTTGACGGTCAGGGAGACCGTCCTTGGCAGCCCGACGATAAGAACTATGCGCCCCCTTGTGTGTACGGAAAGTCCAAGCTTGACGGCGAACTAATAGTGTCCGAAATTTTGGACAGGTACTTCATCGTGCGTATTGCATGGGCGTTTGGCAAGAACGGCAAGAATTTCATCAGGACCATGCTGAACGTGGGTAAAAATTATCCCGAGGTCAGAGTTGTCAACGACCAGATAGGTACTCCGACTTACACCTTTGACCTTGCAAGGCTGCTTGTTGATATGATCGAAACAGACAAGTACGGTTACTATCATGCGACGAACGAAGGCGGGTATATCAGCTGGTATGACTTCACCTGCGAGATATTCAAGCAGGCGGGATATAATACGAAAGTAACGCCCGTAACAACAGCTGAGTACGGCTTGAGCAAAGCGGCGAGGCCGTTCAATTCAAGGCTCGATAAGTCCAAATTGTTGGACAGCGGATTTGAACCGCTGCCTGATTGGAAAGATGCGCTTGCAAGATATTTAAAAGAAGACGGCATACTGTGAATAATCAGTTTAAGTCGTATTGCTGCTTTACGAGTGCCCTTACAGCGCTCGTCTCTAAACTGATAAGCAGAAAATAACAGATGCGGGATTCTGTTTGATGCTCAAAGGAGGATCACAAATGAAGCTTTCGGTTATTATAGTATCTTATAATGAAGCTGAATATCTAAAGCGGGCAATCGATTCCTGCCTGCAGCAGAACTTTGACAGCTATGAGATCATTATAGGCGATGACGGTTCGGACGACGGCTCAATCGATATTATAAAAAGATACGGTGATAAGGTAAAATTTTTTGTGATGGAAAGGAACGAGACCGAGATCGTTCCTTCGATAAGAGTTTCAAGAATAATAAAGAAAGGGATCTCTATATCAAAGGGAGAATACATCTGCTGTTTGTCAGGTGACGATTTCTTTACCGATAAAAACAGGTTCAGAGATCATTGCTCTTTTCTTGATTCTCACTTGAACTATTCTTCTGTATTTTCACGGTACAGTAAGTATTACGGAGATACAAAGAAGCTTGTGAGGATGGATCGGTCCTCGGACAACAGATCCTTTTTCTGGAGCGGACAATATACTCATATATCATGCTTTACTTTCAGGCGTTATATATATGACAGTGGGAAGCTTCTTGATCGGCTTTGTGATGATACGGGTCTTATATACAGTATTGCAGTTTCGGGAAAATGGCACTGTATAAACAGATTCACTTTTGCTTATTTTCAGCGAAGCGGCAGCATAATGAGCAATGCGGACGAGTTAGAGCTGGCGCTGATCGAGCTTATACTGATGCAGGATATTTTTAAGAAAAAGAGAATGCTTTTGAGCAGTATGTCGAGATTTTCAAGTCCTATAGGAATCTGTATAAAAAACTCTGATAAGCTTAGCGAAAATAAATATCATAAATATCTGCGGCTGCTTAAAAAGAATAAAGGTATTGTTTATCATATCGTCTCATACAGTGATTTATGTCTTGCAGAGAAGATCATGGTCAAGATATTTTATAATGTCACAAGAACAGTCCGGAAATTCTTCAGCATTTCTTTTAATATATTTTCCGCTGTCTGTGAAAAATGATATGAGATCTGATGCAAAAATGCTTTTTTGATCAGGGCTTCTCGGGAAAAAGATGATCCCCCGCCAATAGCTGCTGACCGATAAGCATGGCTGATTTCATGGGATATATCGGGGAAAATGTATCAGTTGTTGTTTAAAGGAGATTGAGATCTGATGGGACAGATAAAAGTTGAAAAGAATGTCGGCGGTATTGAGGGGCTGTGCCTGATAACTCCCGCCGTTCACGGTGACAGCCGCGGATATTTTATGGAGACCTACAACCGTCGTGATATGGAAGAGGCCGGTATAAACATAACTTTTGTGCAGGACAATCAGAGCATGAGCACAAAGGGCGTTTTACGGGGACTGCATTTTCAGAAGCAGTATCCGCAGACAAAGCTCGTCCGTGTTATCAAAGGCAGGGTCTTCGATGTTGCGGTTGACCTTCGCACCGACAGCGATACATACGGAAAGTGGTACGGTTCGGAGCTTAGCGATGAGAACAAGAAGCAGTTCCTTATTCCGAAGGGATTTGCTCACGGCTTTCTTGTACTCTCCGATGCCGCAGAGTTCTGCTACAAATGCGATGACTTCTATCACCCGAACGACGAGGGCGGTCTGGCTTGGAATGATCCGAAGATCGGGATAGAATGGATCAATGTGATCGGAGAGTATAAAGGGACGGCTGACAGCGAGGGTTATTCGCTGACTGACGGGACTCCGCTGATAATGAGTGAAAAGGATCGGAAATGGGATCGCTTGAAATAAAAAAACAGGATAGATAAACTATGCGTTTAAGCATGATGATCTTGTCAGGCAAAGAGCCGGCTTCGCAATTCGAGCGGAGCCGGCTTTGTTTAACGCCTTATTTTTTGTTACTTTGACAAGGTACAGTCGCTTTTTTATAACAAAAAATAATACTAAATGTCCTTTATGTTTTTAAGCAGCCGCAGCTTTCAGCGATCCGCTGTCGGCTTGCAGGAAAGGCCGCCTTCAATATAGGGGCTTGCAGTGCTTATGTCTGTACCAAGATTGATATAGAGCGAAGATGTGTGTAACGGCTCGTTGGACATCCCTCCAAACAGCGCATATTTCGCACCGTTTGTGTAAAATGCAGTATAGTATTCAGATGAGGAACCGCCGAGTTCTTTCGGAAGCAAGCCGTGTTTTCCGAATGACATTTTACTCAGATACCCTCCGAGTTTGTCGGGGCGGAGGACTCCTGCTGTTAAATAGTTATTTCCGCTGCTGTTGTATCCGACTGCTTCACTTCCGTCAGCGGTGCTGTATGTCAGCTTGTATTTGTATGTTCCGTCAGCGTCTCCGACCAATCCTGCAACTCTGCGCCAGACACAGCCATAATAATTTTCCATTCCGAAGACCTTGACAGCCGCATCTCCTGCTGATGTGTCGCCCCAAAAAAGACCTTTACTGTCTAACGTTCCGGTAATATATCCTTCCTTTTTTTCAAGTTCGCCGGAATCTATCCCTCTGCCAAAAGAGTTCCTGTTGCTCAAGGACTTGCTTATAAGTATCAGCAGAGCCGAAATAAGCATTCTGTCTGCATATATTTCCGTGTTCCACTCGACGGCAGAGGTCGTATTATTGGCATCAGCCCTTGAAGCCTCCTGACTTTGTACTGTCCCTCCGTTGCCGCTTGAATAAAGTAAGGCTCCTGAAAGGCTGCGGGTCTTGCTTGTCCCTGTTGTATTATAGATCGCAGTATAGAAATGCGGGATCATATTGTTGTTCGCATCAATGTTGCACCAGCATTTGTAGCTGTCATCGACCTGCTGATCGGAGCAGTAGAAATACCCTTCTCCGTCCTTTTCGCCTGCCTCGAACTTGTACCATATCAGCGGCCACTCCATCATGGCATTGCCGTCGAAGGAGGCGTTTGCAATATCTGTGTTCAACGGTCCGGCAGTCATTGTCACGGAAAGATCCGAAGGCTTGATGACTTTTGATGTATCATCAAATGCAAACGACCCGAATATGTATTTTACGGTGTCTGTTGAATTTCTGTATACTGCTACTTTCGACCAGCCATACATTACTCTCTTCTCATAACGTCCCGCGCTGTCGGTTACGGCGCACGAAAGCACTGCGTCGGATCGATCAAGCGTGATCTCAACAGCCGTATGCGGCGGAACAGGCTGCGGTGCAGACATACGGCATCTTATATCCGCAGAATTGTATGTCGGCTCTTCTCCTGCTGTGCCATTATTCCAGTATACGTTGCCCTGAACGATCGGAACGACGGCAGAAGTCTTTTCCGCCGCAGTTCCGAGTTTTTGTGTGTAATCATTCGGGTCGAGGTAGTAAGCCACCGTTCCGTCCGAGCGGAGCATACAGGGCTTCGGCATAAAGAAAGCGTCCGCCCAGTCGCCGTAGCTGAATGTACTTGCACCCATCGCTGCCGGGGTCTTGCCCACAGCATCTGCGAGGTAGGTCACAGCCTGTGCGGGGTCGGAGATGGAGGGGTCGATATGGAAGCCATAGACGGTGGGGCGATTTCTCAAAAGCTCCCCGATAAGCCTTGAATCGTTATCCTTGACAGGCAGCCCCGCGCTTGCCTTCAGCACCTGCATCAAATCAAGCATTTTGTGTCTCCTCATCTGTCAGCTTTTCGCCTGTGCTCCAGTCTGTCCAAAGTCCATCTGCGTCGAGAATATAGACCTTCATCTCGGACGGAACGATTGCAGTCGAGCCTGGATTGAGCAGCCTGCCGCTGACGGCGTCGGGGCTCGGAATATCCTCACTTGAAGCTGCCACAAGCACGGCAATGACCGAGGCGGTACCGTTTGAAAGCTCCGAAAGCCTTTCATTGAAAATTGAATAGTTCATTTTTACCTCCTGTTTCTTGTATTGTTTAGCGAATGTTTCGGGACGCGCGGAGAGAGTCGCACTACCCGAAAAAATAACCCCCTTCACTAATAGGTGAAAAAGGGGGTTTTGTTGCACGCAAAAATGCAACTATGAATGTAATATTATATAATTTCATGATAAAACATATGATTGCACAAATCAGCCAATGATATTTGTGCAATTTAATCAAATCTGCGAATTAAAAACGAAGTCTTTTATTGGTATAATAAAAGATAGGTATGATTATTCGCGGGCAGAGTAATGCCAAGCGCGAAGGCAAGCTGTCGACCGAACGGATAAAGCTGCTGGACGCGATAGGAATGGTCTTGTAGAAAACAAAGAAAATGTGGTGTCAGAGCCGTGAACACAAAAACAAATATCCCTGGCTGCGGCACATCGACTTTCTTGTTGTTGATCTGCTGGCGCTGCTGATGAAGTTCGTATGGAAGAAGCTGGTGCTGGCAGAAGTTGTCCGCATAAGCTCCTCAAAGAGCGTTTCGCTGTTCGTCATCGCAAGAAGAGAAAACTTCTTATTGCACTTGCAGATTCGCATATCCATACAATGATGCTCACTTATTATCACCTTGACCATGAAGAACGGAAAAAAGCCTGCCCTACGGTTATGAAAGTAGCTGCCCGAATGAAAGATATACACTACAAGCATAACTTCAAGACTGAATTAAAAATCAAAATTCCAACACTGTACTTTTCTGCCTGGTCAGCTTACCAGCCTGTCAAAAAACGTCTTAAAAGAAAATGATGTAAACAACAAGGTGGAATGACAATTATGGTTTCAGTTGCGTTTAATTATCTCGTATGTTCAAAAGGTAAAGTTGTATATTCTTTTCAAGCATCGTGTAGTAATTTTCAAATCAGCCGCCCGAGGCTCTTAAAGAGCTTCGGGCGGCTGATTTTGTTATGGTGTCTTATCCCGCCTGCTTACCATTGTCTTTCCCGTCTTTCTTGCCTTGTCGCAGCATATTATTCGTAATGGTCTCCGCGTTTATGTTGTCCCCTTTAAGGAATGCGGGGCTGAACTGTTTTCAGAACATAAAGAAATCTTTAGGTTTTTCTGATAA
>JAFVBZ010000187.1 GCA_017479645.1 Ruminiclostridium sp.
AATATGGGGATAGCGTTGTCGTAGTCGTATGTGCCGATTATTATGAACTCGTCTCCGCCGGAGCGGACGCAGTACTCGCCGTTTCCGCAGCAGGTCTGCAATGCGCGGGCGGCAACGGTTATCGCATTGTCTCCCTCATCGTGACCGTAGGTATCGTTGATCTTTTTAAGATCGTCGAGATCGGCAACCACTACAAGCAGCTTGGTTTTGCGCTCCTTTGCAAGCTCGAATATCTCTTTGCTGTAAAGCTCATAGCCCTGCCTGTTGTAGAGACCTGTCATTCCGTCACGGATCGAATTTGCAAACGCGCGGTTGTACATCAGCTTCATACGGTCACTCATACGGCGGTATTCAAGGGAAATGCTTACTGCTGACGCCCATGAATGGTAGATGTCCTCCGGGGCATTGTTCTCTTCGTCAGCAAAACGAACCACCTGATAACCGAAGCATCTGTCCTCGAAATGCACAGCGTTGAAAAAGCAGGCAACAGGTCTGTCATCTTTCAGAATATCGGGAGGGAACAGGTCTTTTGAGTTGAACGGAACATTCCTCTTTTCGCTTTCCCAGGACCAGAACATGACTTCGATCATATCTTCCGAGTAGCCTTCCCGGATATAATCGTCGTCGTTCTCCCGGAACAGGTTCCAGTCCTTGTTCAGACAAAGGACGAATGCCGAAACATTCCGTATGATATAAATTCTTGAATAAATATTGATAATAAGCTCTTCCAGTGTTTCCGAAGCCATGAGCGATTCCTGCATACAGCTGAAGCGGAAAGTGCTCTCCGACTCGTTTTCAAGTCTCTCCACTTCATGGAAGGAGTGTGCAAATGCCACATCTCTCCGGCAGCCGCAGCTCTCGCCCTGGACGAAAATACCAATATTCTCGTCTTCCGGCTCAACGGATTCTCCGGTGATCTGTCTGTGAAGCTCACAGATGCAAAGTTCGCCGGTGTACAGATCGGGACGCGTGCAGGAAGTTACGGACGGGTCATTGATTATAGAATCCGCACCGAGATCATAACCTGCAACCGCCACATCATCGGGAACTCTGACTCCGCGGGAGATCAGCTCATTGACGAGCGTTGACGCGGATTTGTCGTTTGCACAGACAACAGCTTCCGGCTTTTCGATCTCGCCGTTTGCGATCTTTTCGGCAAGAGCGGTTGCTGCCATAGTCCAGAAATCGCCGAAGATAATATAGTCTTCGCTGAACTCAAGCCCGTGCTTGCGCATAGAATCACGATAACCGTCCGCTCTTATATGAGAGACAGGGAACTCTGCGGCACCTGTGAGACAGTATATCTTCTTATAACCATGATCCTCGATGAGGTGATCCATGACCTGTGAGAAGCCTTTTCTGTCATCGGGGATAATACCCTTGAACCCGTTTCTTTCCTCCTGATCGAGAATTACGGCTCTGAAACCGGGAATAGAGGCTATAAGATCATATATTTTGTTCTTTACCGCATCCGCCCAGAAAGAGTAGTCAACAATAACAGCCCCTGCAATGCACTCCGAACGCAGAAGTTCATATATATTCTCTTCGCCGAGCTGGTGCTTTGTCCGGTTATCGGTCATCGTAAACACCGAGACAACTGCAACATTATAATCAAGCTTTTTTGCCTGTTTTATGATGCCGGATAAACACTTGCCCTGGAAAAATCCGTCGGTTGTGCCGACGATCACAGCAATAGTTTTTCTGTCAGTCATTTCATGCTCTCTTTACAGGTCAATAGTAAGGTTTCTTCCGGAAGGCTGATACTGTTCGGCAGCAATACCGCACTTCCTGAACATGATAGCCGAGGCGCGTACTCCGTCGGTATCGGCGTACTTATTATCCATATATACTACACGCTTTATCCCGCACTGGATTATAGCCTTTGCGCATTCGTTGCAGGGAAACAGCGTCACATAAAGTGTGGAGCCTGCAAGGGACGGGATATTGCTGTTGAGTATTGCATTAAGTTCCGCGTGGCATACAAAGGGGTATTTTGTATCGAGGGTACTGTCGGCGCTGCGCTCCCAGGGCATTTCATCATCATCACAGCCTGTGGGCATACCGTTATATCCTACCGATACGATCTTTTTATCTGAATTTACGATGCACGCACCGACCTGTGTATTGCTGTCCTTGCTTCTCTGAGCGGAGAGAACTGCAATTCCCATAAAGTACTCGTCCCAGGAGATATAATCAGATCGTTTCATTGTGCGCACCTCCGTTTTTTATTTTCGACTTCCCGGATAACTTACCGGGGCGCTTGCGCGCTGTCTTTGCAGACGGCACAAGGGCTGCGCGCCCTTGACCTGCGGCAGCGTGACGCTGCACCCATTATTTGGTGAGTATTATAGTTTATAATCTCTCTACTATTCTACCACATTTTGTTATCAATTTCAATACTTTCTATGAAAAAATGCACAAAAATCTCTTCATTTCGGCGCGAAGCGGTCAAAGTTTTTTGAGGAGGGGGTCCGGGGGAAGCCCCTTTTGTTCACAAAAGGGGTGCCCCCGGTTCTCGCGCGCCGTGCGCGCAAAAAAAATCCCTGCGGATTTTTCCGCAGGGATTTGAGTCTGTGATATCAGCCCTTTACACTTCCGAGAGTTACACCGCCGATGATGAACTTCGAGAGGAAGAGATAAACGATAACGACAGGAACGATCGCAAGGAGGATTATCATATAAACCTCACCCATATCGCCCGCCTGGGAGTTGATACGAGAACGGACGATGGAAAGCATGATAGGAAGGGTGTACATTTCCTTCTTATCGAGCAGGAGGGCAGGAGTAAAGAAGTTGTTCCAGGATGCGACGAATGCGAATATCATCTGAACTGCCAGAGCCGGCTTAAGGATAGGCATGCAGATGAAGTTGTAGGTCCTGAACTCATTGGAGCCGTCAACACGCGCAGCCTCAACTATTTCAAGGGGAAGGGTACTGTCGATGTACTGCTTCATGTAGAAGTAGGTTGCCGGAGCCGCGATAGCGGGTATGATGAGCGGCCAGTATGTGTTGGTAAGACCGACCTGGTTTACGAGCTGTACGAAACCGAGTGCAGATACCTGAGTCGGGATCATCATTACAAGGATTATAGCCTTATGTACGAAGTTTCTTCCTCTGAAGTCATATACGCACACGCCGTAAGCTGTCATAGCAGAGAAGTACGATGTGAGGATACATGTGCATGCTGCAACTATAAAGCTGTTGAGCATACCCTGGGGGAGGAAGAAGATGCTTGTATCGTTCCAGGCGGTAACGAGGTTGTCGAAGAAATGCTCCTTAGGGAGAATTTCAAAACCTGCCTGCAGCTGAGCGTTGCTTCTTGTCGCGTTGATTATCAGCAGATAGAACGAGAACAAGCTGAGTACGGTAACAAAGGCAAGGAAGATATAAGACAAAAGTCTTGAGATAAAGAGCGAAGTTTTGCTGCCCTTATCTATAAAATCCATTCTTTCTTTTCCCATTATTTCTTCTTACCCTCCTTTTTCGGTTCTGTAGATCTGAATACGATGAAGCTGAGGATACCCGTTACAACGAAAAGAATGAAGGATACCGCACCTGCCATACCGTAGTTCTTACTTGTACCGATATAGCTGTTAAGTGCCATAACAAGCGTCTTTGTAGTGTTATTCGGAGCACCGCGTCCTGCTGTGATGATCTGCGGTACATCGAACATCTGGAGACCGCCTATGAGGGCTGTGATTACAACGTAGATTATGATAGGCATAAGGAGCGGGATAGTGATCTTGAAGAATACCTGAGTGGAGTTCGCACCGTCGATAGATGCAGCTTCGAACAGGCTCTGATCGATACCCATGATACCTGCCATAAGGAGGATAGTGGTATTACCGAACCACATAAGGAAGTTTATAAATGCTATTATTGATCTTGCAGACCACTCATTGTCGAAGAACAGATAAGCGCTGCCGCCGCCGGACATAATTATCTGGTTGATAGGACCGACAGAGGAGAAGATCTGGAAGAACAGCATCGCAAATGCCGAAGCCATTATCAGGTTAGGCATATAGATTACGGTTTTAAAGAAGCCCTGACCCTTTATCTTCATTCTCTCGCTTGTGAAGATTACGGCAAGAAGGAGAGCGAAAACTATCTGGGGAACAGCGCCCATGATCCACATGATCATAGTGTTTCCGGTGTAGTTAAGGATCTCAAGTCTTCCGTCTGCACGGGGAGTGAACAGCGTGACAAAGTTGTCAAGGCCTATGAAATTAGGGCCGACCTGTTTAAGACCGTCCATGTAGTTTTCAAAAAGCGAATTATAAAAAGTGGAGAGCAGCGGGATAAGCGAGCATAGTACATAAACTATAACAAAAGGAGCTATAAAGAAATAACCCCAGCCAGCGTAGCTTATTGACTTGTGCTTTACCGGTGCATTTGTTGTCGAACTCATAAGCCGTTATCCTCTCATAAATTTTTATTTTTGTTAATTAAGAGGCGAAGCAAGTTGCTTGCCTCGCCTCATTAATCAGCAATTAATTGATTTTGTAAGATAACTTACGGAGTCTGAACTGCCGGGTACTTCTCGTTGATGTAGCCGTAGAAGTTCTGGAGTGCAGTATCCTTATCAACAGCACCGCTTATGTACTGCTTGATGTAATCCTGGTAACCTTCGTTGCAGAGCTGATCATAGATCGTGTTGTTCTGGAACTTGATGTTATCAGTCATGCCGCAGAATACAGCTGTATCATTCTGATTGCCGAGGAATGCGTTACCGAAGTCAGGATCGTTAGCGAACTTCTCGTTAACAGTCTTGTTGTTTGTGAACTGACCTTCGTTCTTGATGAGGTTCTCGCAAACTGTCTCGTCCTCTGTGAATGCCTTCATAACCTTAGCAACGAGGGAACCGTTGTCTGTACCTGTAGCTGCGAGCATCCAAGTACCGCCCCAGAAGTGAGCCATAGGTCCTTCGCAGATAGCCCAGTCGCCGTAGCAGCCCTTATCGGGATCCTGTGCATTGCCCATGCAGAAGTTGAAGTACCATGCAGGACCGAAGAAGCACATTGTCTTACCTGTAGCGAACATTTCAGCTGTCTTACCGTCATCCCAAACACCGGGAAGTGTATCGAGGATGTAGCCGTTGTCATAGAAGCTCTTCATCTGCTCTGTCCACTGATCAACAACAGCAGGGATTGTGAGCTGGCCGCCTGTTACCCAAGCGCTGTCAGCGTTGTTGGAGAATACACGGTAGTTATCAGCGAAAGAAGACTGGATGTAGTAACCCTTGTCCTTAGCTGTCTTAGCAACTGCCTCGTACTTATCCCAAGAATCGAGCTGAGCCTGAACTTCAGCGGGATCGTCTGTACCGAGAACGTCCTTAGCTATAGATCTTCTGTAGATAAGAGCGGACGGGCAGCACTGGAAGGATACGCCCTTGATCTTGCCGTTGCTGTCGGAAGCAGCGGATACTGTGTACTGGTACTCAGTGTCAACCTGGTTTACGCCGAGGTTAGCGATATCCATTGTGTAGTCGGAATCTGTGTACTTGAGGATGTAGTCAGCTTCTGCAAGGAACATATCTACCTTGTCAGCAGCAGATGCGGAAGCGTTAGCCTGGAGAGCCTGGTCGAGCTTATCCTGGTAAACACCGTCATCGGAAGGATTGATTGTCCAAACTACCTTAACGCCGTCAAGAGTCTGAGCGGATGCATCGTAGCCGGGCATGTACTTCTCGAAGAAGCCCTTGAACTCTTCGTTCCAAGCATAGATGTTGAATGTGTCGCCTTCGTCAGCAGCAGCGGGAGCAGCAGCCTCTGTGTCAGCAGCAGCAGCCTCTGTAGCAGCAGCCTCAGTTGCAGCAGCTTCTGTAGCAGCAGCATCTGTAGCAGCGGGAGCAGCAGTTGTCGAAGCGGGTGTTGTGTTTCCGCCACAGCCAGCAACCGACAGGATAACTGCGGAAGCGAGAAGTGCGGAAGTTATTCTTTTCTTCATAGTTCTTTCCTCCAAAGAATTTGCGTCCGGTTGATCCGGAGCGTTTGATTTTTTCCATCACGCGGATCCGTTAAATGCGTTTCCCGTGATTTCATTTGTAACTATATCACAAAATTTTGGATTTTGCAAGTCCTTTTTTCAAAATTTTTCGCCGTAAAAACTCGAAATCGTTTACAGCTCATTAATTCCTGCAATAATTTTGTTCATTTTGCCACACAGGTTTTAAACAGCCGGAAAGAGTCTGACAGATCTGATGCTATATGCGGAAAATCGCTTTAAAACAGGGCTGTCACATTCCTGACATTTTTCTGTCGATCTTTTCACATGAATTTTCACTTTTTATTCATCACATTTTTCAACAGGCTGAAATGTGCAAAACAACGAAAAATTTAACATCGTTATTGTAAACGTTTACTGGCAATTTTCGCGCTAAATTGTAATACCTTTGTAACCGCTTTTATCCTTTATTTTAAGTAAAACAGCAACTCTAAAACGTTGATATTACTTAATTGGATCCTTAAATTTTGTACTTACACAGTTTTCAACAGGTGGACATTGTGCAATATCACTGTTTTGTAACCGGACTGAAATGAAAAAATGTTGAAATTATTTTCCGAAAACGCTTGAATTTAGTCATAAAATATTGTAAAATAGATTTGTAGTTTTTCCCGCATGATACATTTCGCAGGGTCAGATCCAAAACCTGCCTATTGTATTTATATTTTAATGGTATATTCCGGAATGGAGTGGTCACTCATGCACGAACGGTGCCTGGCTGCCGATAAATGCGCTATTCAAGCCTCGTGTTCTTGTTGCGGGATAATTCCGGAGACCTCAAGCTGTAGTCTAAAGTACGGCTTTTTTGTTTTTTGAAAGGAATGGATATTATGAAAAAAGCTGCGATAATCATGGGAAGCGACAGCGATCTTCCCGTTGTAAGAAAGGCTGCCGAAGCACTGAAGCAGTTCGGCGTACCGTTCGAGATGCACGTTTTCTCGGCGCACCGCTCGCCCGTTGAAGCTGCCGAGTTCGCAAGAAGTGCGAGGGACAACGGCTTCGGCGTGCTGATAGGAGCAGCAGGAATGGCTGCGCACCTTGCCGGTGCTCTTGCCGCAAATACGACTCTGCCGGTGATAGCGCTCCCGGTTAAGGCGAAGGCGCTGGAGGGCATTGATTCGCTGCTTTCATCGGTAATGATGCCGCCCGGAGTTCCGGTTGCGACAGTCGGGATAGACTGCGCGGCGAATGCCGGATACCTCGCTGTGCAGATACTTGCCGTAAACGACGACGAGCTTTCTGCGAAATACGAAGAATTCAAGGCGGAACAGCACCGCAAGAATCTTGAAGCCGATAAGAAAATGCAGGAAACTGCAAAGGAAATATAATCAAAAGGAAGGGCATTACTATGGAAAAGAAAGAACAGCTTTACGAAGGAAAAGCAAAGAAGGTATTCGCTACCGACGATCCCGATCTCGTTATCGTATCCTACAAGGACGACGCAACTGCGTTCAACGGTCTTAAGAAGGGAACTATCGAGGGCAAGGGCGTTATCAACAACAAGATGACCAATTATATGTTCGGCCTTCTCGAAAAGGAAGGCGTTCCCACTCACCTTGTACAGGAACTCAGCGATCGTGAGACCCTTGTAAAGAAGGTTGAGATCGTACAGCTCGAAGTCATCATCAGAAACGTTGCTGCCGGAAGCTTCTCCAAGAGAATGGGCGTTGAAGAGGGCAAGGCTCTTCTTACACCTATCCTCGAATACAGCTACAAGAATGATGATCTCGGCGATCCTTTCATCAACGACTACTATGCGCTCGCACTCGGCATCGCAACCAAGGAAGAGCTTGACACTATCGCAAAGTACGCGTTCAAGGTAAACGAGTTCATGCTCAAATACTTCAAGGAGATCGGCATTGATCTTATCGACTTCAAGATCGAATTCGGCCGCTTCAAAGGTCAGATCCTTCTTGCAGACGAGATCTCGCCCGATACCTGCCGTTTCTGGGATTCCAAGACACATGAGAAGCTGGACAAGGACCGCTTCCGCAGAGATATGGGCGGCGTAGAGGACGCTTACAAGGAGATCAGAAGAAGAATTTTCGGCGAATAACAGCCGTTTTACGAAAGGTTTGGATAATCAAATGGGTGGATTTTTCGGTGCGATCTCGCATAACGACTGTATTTCCGATGTTTTTTTCGGCACGGATTATCACTCTCACCTCGGCACGAGACGCGGCGGTATGGCTGCGTACTCTCCCGAGCTCGGCTTCCAGAGAAGCATTCACAGCATTGAGAACTCTCCGTTCAGAACAAAGTTCGAGAGTGATGCTGCGGGCATTCACGGGAAGCTCTGCATCGGCTGCATAAGCGATTCCGATCCGCAGCCTATCCTCGTAACATCAAAGCTCGGACTTTATGCTATCTGCAATGTGGGCATCATCAACAATGCCGCCGCGCTGTATAATGAACTGCTGGATAACGGCTGTGCCAATTTTGAGGCAATGAGCAGCGGAAACATCAATTCCAGCGCCCTTATCGGTGCGCTAATAGCTCAGAAGGACAACTTCACCGACGGCATCAGGTATGCGCAGGATAAGATCGACGGCACGCTGACGCTGCTGATAATGACGAAGGACTGCATAATCGCCGCAAGGGACAAGCGCGGCAGACTCCCGATCGTCATAGGAAAGCGCAGTGACGGGTACTGCCTCTCATTCGAGTCTTTCGCGTTCCAGAAGCTCGGCTATACCACGCACAAGGAGCTTGCGCCGGGAGAGATCGTAAAGCTTACAGCCGACGGCTGCGAGACACTCGAACCAGGGACCTCTGATATGAGGATATGCACGTTCCTCTGGACTTATTACGGTTATCCGAACGCAGTTTACGAAGGCGTTAATGTCGAAGTGATGCGTGCAAGGAACGGCGAGATAATGGCGGAGACCGACATCAAGAACGGCAGGCTGCCGGACGTTGACTACGTCTGCGGCGTTCCGGATTCCGGCATTCCTCACGCGATAGGCTATGCCAACAAGAGCGGCATTCCTTTCGCAAGACCTTTTATAAAATACACACCCACCTGGCCCCGCAGCTTCATGCCTCAGACACAGGCGATGAGAAACCGCGTGGCGAAGATGAAGCTTGTGCCGGTGCATGAGCTTATCGAAGGCAAGAAGCTGCTTTTCGTGGACGACAGCATAGTGCGCGGAACACAGATGCGCGAGACAGTAGAGTTCCTCTATGAGAACGGCGCGAAGGAAGTTCACATGCGCTCGGCATGTCCTCCGATAATGTACGGCTGCAAGTACCTCAACTTCTCCCGCAGCAACTCGGAGCTTGACCTTATCGCAAGGCAGATAATCCAGGAAAAAGAGGGAAATGAGGGCGTTAAGTACATATCCGAGTACAGCGACTCTTCCACCGAGCGCGGAAGGTATCTCCGGGATGAGATCTGCCGGAGATTAAAGCTTACTTCGCTGGAGTTCCAGTCCCTTCCCGGCACAGTCCGCGCAGTCGGACTTGACGAGTGCAGGCTCTGCACTTACTGCTGGAACGGAAAAGAGTAACAGTTCCCGGCGTCGCATGAGGACTGGGCGCTGCCCCGTCCTCAGACTCCTTGACCCGTGCCGCTTTTTAAAAATGCGGCAGGAAAACAGATGAACATTGACGAAAGGAATAACGATATGAAAGACAGTCATTCCGAAAGCTATAAGGCAGCAGGTGTTGACGTTACCGCGGGATATGAGGCGGTAAGGCTGATGAAGGAGCACGTTGAGCGTACCCGCATCAAGGGTGCTATTGACAGCATCGGCGGCTTCGGCGGGCTTTTTGAGCTCGACCCGAAAGAGTATGATGATCCGGTGCTCGTTTCCGGCACAGACGGAGTCGGCACGAAGATAAAGCTGGCATTCCTGCTTGACAGGCACGACACCATAGGCATCGATGCCGTGGCAATGTGCGTTAACGATATTATCTGCTGCGGTGCAAAGCCCCTCTTCTTCCTCGACTATATCGCCTGCGGAAAGAACGAGCCGGCAAAGATCGCATCTATCGTAAAGGGCATCGCGGACGGCTGTGTTGAATCCGGCTGTGCGCTTATCGGCGGCGAGACTGCCGAGCACCCGGGTCTTATGCCCGAGGACGAGTATGATGTGGGCGGCTTCTCCGTGGGTATCGTTAGCAAGAAGGCTATAATCGACGGCAGCAAGGTACAGACCGGCGACGCTATCATAGGACTTGCGTCCTCCGGCGTTCATTCCAACGGCTTCTCCCTTGTACGCAAAGTCTTCGGCATAGACAAGAGGGAAGTGCTTGACGAGAAGCTCCCGGACGGAAAAACTCTCGGCGAGACTCTCCTTACGCCTACTAACCTGTATGTAAAGCCTGTTCTTGACCTTATAAGCAAGGTACAGGTAAAGGCAATAAGCCATATCACCGGCGGCGGTTTCTATGAGAATATCCCGCGCTCGATACCCGACGGATTTACCGCCGTTATCGACAAGGGAAGCTGGGAAGTGCCGTATATCTTCAAGCTCCTCCAGGAGCGCGGCGGCATTGATGAGCACGATATGTTCAATACCTTCAATATGGGTATCGGTATGTCGATAGTCGTTCCCGCCGATGAAGCCGGCAAGGCTCTCGAAGTGCTGAATGCTGACGGCTGCAAGGCTTGCAGGATCGGTACTATCGACAAGTCGGACAAGGCTATAATCATAAAGTGACGGACTTCAAAGGAGAACAAAGCGGTGAAAAAGATAGCGGTACTCGTCTCGGGCGGCGGAACCAATCTCCAGGCGCTCATAGACGCGGAAAAGCGCGGCGAACTCGGCGACGGCAGGATAACGTGCGTTATATCATCGAAGCCGGACGCCTACGCCCTCAAACGCGCAAAGGACAACTTCATAAAGACGAAGGTGCTGGAGAGAAAAGCCTACCCCGACATCGCTTCTTACAGCAAGGCTATGACCGAGACGCTCACGGAAGCGGAAGCTGATCTCGTTGTTTACGCGGGATTTATGACCATACTCGACGAGCAGGTCTGCAAGGCTTTCCCCTATAAGATGATAAATGTTCACCCGGCTCTTATCCCCTCGTTCTGCGGGAAGGGCTACTACGGGCTGAAAGTGCATGAGGAAGCGCTGAAAAAGGGCGTGAAGATAACCGGAGCTACCGTTCATTTCGTCACCGAGGAGTGCGACGGCGGTCCGATAATATTGCAGAAAGCGGTCGAAGTGCGGAACGGCGATACGCCGGAAGTGCTCCAGAAGCGCGTTATGGAAGAAGCAGAGTGGAAGATACTGCCGGAAGCGGTAAGACTCTTCTGCGACGGAAAGATAAGGGTCGAAAACGGCGTAACCGTTGTTGACCGCTGACGAAAGGAAGTCATATATGGAACTTATCAGCATCGAAAAAGAGCTTAACAGTCTCGAATATCACGGCAGAGGAATTATCCTCGGCAAGTCTCCCGATGACAAAAAGGCTGTCATAGCTTACTTCATCATGGGCAGAAGCGAAAACAGCCGAAACCGCGTTTTCGTTGAGGACGGAAACGGTATCCGCACACAGGCGTTCGACCCGTCGAAAATGGTTGATCCCCACCTCATCATCTACGCTCCCGTAAAGGTGCTCGGCACAAAGACGATAGTTACAAACGGCGATCAGACCGATACGATATATGAGCAGATGGACAAGCAGCAGACATTTGAACAGTCCCTGCGCTTCCGCGAGTTTGAGGACGACAAGCCCAATTATACGCCCCGTATCTCCGGTATTGTTCATGCCGACGGCGGCAATATGAACTACGCTATGCATATAATCAAGAGCCTTGACGGAGATCCGGCATGCACAGTCCGCAATACATACGCGTACAGCTGCCCGAAAGCAGGCGAGGGACGCTTCATTCACACTTACAAGGGTGCGGGAGACCCGCTTCCGAGCTATGAGGGTGAACCCAAGCGCGTTATTATCCCCGATCTTTCCCTTGACGATTTCACAAAGCTCGTCTGGGACAACCTCAACAAGGACAACAAGGTATCCCTCTTCACAAGATACATCGACATAGAAACGGGTAAATTTGATTCCCGTATAGTGAACAAAAACAATTAATTATACTGTCGGGTGCAGCGTGATCTCCCCTGCAGGGGAGGTGTCACGAAGTGACAGAGGGGCTGACCGACAGACCACGCTGCCGCCGTCCGCGTAGGACAAGCGCGAAGGCGCAGACGCAGAATATGGAGGTATCACAGAATGAAAGAACTTGAATTAAAGTACGGCTGCAACCCTAATCAGAAGCCATCAAGGATATTTATGGAAAACGGCGAGCTGCCGATAGAGGTTCTCAACGGCAAGCCCGGCTATATCAATTTCATGGACGCATTCAACGGCTGGCAGCTCGTAAAGGAGCTGAAAAAGGCTACCGGACTTCCCGCAGCCGCTTCCTTCAAGCACGTTTCTCCTGCCGGAGCAGCGGTAGGTATCGAGCTTACCGACACCCTCAAAAAGATCTACTGGGTCGATGATCTCGGAAAGCTCTCTCCCCTTGCATGCGCTTACGCAAGAGCAAGAGGCGCGGACAGAATGTCCTCCTACGGCGACTTCATCTCGCTGTCTGACGTCTGCGATGTTCCCACAGCCAAGATGATACAGCGCGAAGTCTCCGACGGTGTCATCGCTCCCGGCTATGAG
>JAFVBZ010000188.1 GCA_017479645.1 Ruminiclostridium sp.
CGGTCATGATGACCTCATAGGCAGACAAGATCGCACCGTGATGCCCCTGCCCGATGATAAGATCGTTCTTTTTCCGCAGCGAATAGCAGAAATCAAAATATCGCCTGACACGGTAGCTGTCACCCAACTGATGCTCCTTGAGCCTGTGTTCACGCTCATATTCACGCCACTTCATGATGATGTAGGCGGTGATGATCTCGTCCTTTGATTTGAAATTGCGAAAATAGGTCGCTCTGCCGATGCCGCCTTCCTCGCACAGCTCGTCCACGGTTATCTTTTCGATGTTCTTCTTTTTCATCAGCTTGAACAGCGCTTCACCGTATGATTTATCGTTCTTGTCAAAGTAGGCTATGACGAAGAAAAGAAGGACAGGTCTGGCAATAGGTGCAGCAGCGGCGTGCATCGCAGTGCTGTGTGTGGCAGGAGCGTGCAACGGAGTTGCGAAAGAGGAAAAAGCTGTTCATCGTGTGATCGTTACGGAGTTGAGTTCAGTCACAGCCGGAGCAACGGACTGAGGATCATGACGCTCACATACCGACCAGAGAGTGACGGTAAAATCTTGATGAGGGATGACTTGAATTCTACTGACCCTACTGTCACTGTTGTGGCGGCCGAAAGTCCGCAAACCCTCTCACTGATTGAAAAGAAGGCAGCGGAGGTAAACGATACGCAGTCAAAAGTTACTGTCCCTGTCATCGAAGTTACTGACCCTGTCGATGAACCTACTGACCCTGTTGAAGAATCGGTAGGCAACAGTTTCATAAGAATGGTGGCTGAAAGAACAAGAAATAATCTTCTTGCACGAGGGATTTTCGCAAAACCGTTCAGCAGTGGAAATTGATCGAATATTCGAGCGATTTCCGCCGTTTTGCGGGGCAGGTAGAGTAAACGTACCACCGAGGGGTATTCGCGCAAATTTGAGCCGTTCCTGCGCCCGTGTGAGCAAGCAATGCTCGGAGCAGGAGATGCAGCCTGTGATAAGACAAGGTTTCGGATTTGCAGGGCTTCGGCATTATGCACAGGGCGCTCAAAAAAACAGGCAAATTCGGTGTACGAAAAAAATGCAGGAAAAACAGTTGGCATCTTTTTGATGCCAACATGTCCGCCTTCGGCGGGCAAAGCCCGCCGTTGAGCGAGTTGTAAAATTCAGAAAAAGTAGCCAAAATATGAAAAACAAGAAAAGTTGGGGTCAACCCCCGATATTCCAAAAGAAAATGGCATAACAAAGCCAAATTCCGAGGGGTCAGACAGGCGAAAATCCGCACTTTACATTGACGAGGACACGCTTGCAGAAGTCGGAGAAAAGTATGCCGAGAGCGGCTGCCGTTCCCGATCGGAATTTATCGTAGAAGCGACAAAATTATATCTCGGGTACATCACAGCCAAGAACAGCACGAAATATCTGCTGCCGGTTATGAATAGCATTATCCGTGATCAGATGCAGATTTGGAGATCACGGTTTATTGACACAAATAAATCTAATGGTTGACTTTTTACAAAGGATGTGGTAAACTATAAAGCAATGGAACGAAGCCTGTGAGAATGGAGAAAACGGCATGAAGTTATACACTATAATCGGCGGCGTCAATGGAGTCGGCAAGAGCAGCCTTTCCGGTGTTCTTTCCGCGGAGAACCTTGACCTGGGTATAATCATTGATACCGATAAAATGACAGCAGAGCTTGGCGGTGACCGTATATCAGGCGGCAAGAAAGCAATAGAAAAGATAGATTCCTGTCTGGAAAAAGGTGTGAATTTTACTCAGGAAACTACGCTTTCTGGCGCGAGAACGCTGAAAACCATACAACGTGCCCGTGATCTTGATTATACTATCAGGCTTTACTATATCGGCATCAATACTGCCGATGAGAGTATTGAGCGTATCAAAAACCGCGTTCGCAAGGGCGGTCATAATATTGCCGATGACGATGTAGAGCGAAGGTTTGAAAAACGCTTTGAAGATCTTATAAAGATACTTCCTTATTGCAATGAAGTCAGGTTCTACGATAACGAAAATGGCTTTGTCGATGTCGCAGAGTACAGGAATGGTTCGCTGATCATTAAGGGTGACTACACCCCAGAGTGGATAATTGAGCTGAAAGAATACATGGATATGGGCAAAACAGAGGGCGAAACTATAACGCCCGTTATAGGATAACAATTGAAAATGGTAAGATCAGCATTTCGCGTTATGCGGAGTGCTGATTTTATTGTAATCGGAAAACCCCCGGCTGTGCCGGGAGTTCAATAGAGCTTTACTCTGTATTTCTGACCCGCGTACTCAAATACCGGTTCAACTTCTGTCGGTGTATCATAATTCATACTGTCCGGCATGATAAGTGCAGGAAAACACGGCAGGCCGCTTGATCGGTCTGCCGTGTTGTTTTTATCTTATATAATATTTACAGTTCGGGACAGCTCTTAATCTGTCGGCTTCAACTCATATGAAACTCCGTTTGCCGTAAGAGTGATACTCTGCGCATTTTCGTAGTCAACCGGCGGGAATTCCAAATTAAGATAGCACATATTTTCTATCATAGTACTGCACCCGCCTTTGGTATCCCGGAAGGTGTTTGCACGCTCAATATCCGGCGTATATTCAACGCCGTCAACGGTAAGCACAAACTGCCCGGCGAACTTCTGAGCATTATTTCTTCCGGATATCTGTAAATAGTCTTCCATACTTTCGCGTATCCCGCAGGCAAGGCTGAAATATGAATGATGTGCGCCAAATTCACTGTAACAAAGCCGGAATTCTATATCGTCTGCTTCATATACAAGATCATCAGACAGGTCATACCAGTTCTCCGGTGCTTCCTTTAGGACATTTTCGGGGATAGCGAAACGGAATTGCATATCAACATTATAAGCCTGTACCTTGCTGAAGAAATTGTTGTATGTTATCCCGTAAAGACCGAAATCGGAAATTTCTTCATCAAGGATATACGACTCTATGATCTCTCCCTCCGTAGGTATTCCTAATCTGGTGCGGTCTTCAAGGCTTAATCCCGAAGTATTGCTGTCATCGGCAAGTGTGTGAATGCTCACAATATCAAAAACGAATTCCTCGCCGCCTGTTATCCAATACGGAGGAACGCGGGCGCTTACATGATAAAGGGAAGGCTCAGTCTCGTCCTTAACGCCTTTGCTGTATGTTATACCATATTGGTCACGTTTTTTTTCAAATTCTTCGGTTCCTATCAGCTGGGTATAAACGCCGATAGTACTGTTGTTATTTACGATACCGGGGTCATTTATCGTGATGTCAACAAGCATCATCGGATCCTGCGTGTCGCCTGCTATTCCGAGTATCTGCGCGGTAAAAATATCCTTTTCGATTATCCCGCCCATTGTGGGATACTGCCCTTCTGCGTCACTCAAAGCATTGTCATCCGAATAGTTTCCGGCAGTATAGATGTAACCCTCATCGGCAAGCGTTTTTGTCGCACTGTCATCGAAATACTTAGTGAACATCTCTGACAGCCAACCGTAACCTATTGCCCCCACCGAAACCGTCAGTGCTGCCGCAGCCGCTATCGAAGCCGCAATAACAGCCGGCTTCTTTGATCTTAACTTTTTCTTTTCCATATTAACCGCCCTTTCTTTAACAATGTCAAACATTTTTTCATCGTCAGAAAAAGGGGCTTTTTCGCATATCTCGGATAATGTATCCTCAAAAATATTCCTGTAATCAATCATCTGAACCATTCCTTTCATCTGTAAGAATATCTTTCAGCTGCTTTCTGCCGCGGCTGAGCCGGTGCAGCACCGAATTTTCGGAAGTGTGCGTGATCTGTGCTATCTCTTTTGCAGTATATCCTTCGTAATAGTACAGCTCCAGCACAATATGCGTTTTCGGTTTCAGCCTGCTCATGGCTTCCGCCAGTCCACCGCCCTCTCTCGTGTCATAATGAGCCTTGTCTCCGGCAGCTTCCAGCGGCTCGGAGTTTCTGTACCAGTAAGAACGCAGCAGGTTCTTGCATCTGTTCACGGTACAGCGCAGCAGCCATGCTTTGATGTGCTCGTCGCTCTCGAAACTGCCATCGTAAGTGTACAGCTTTATGAAAACCTCCTGCGCGATGTCTTCCGCGTCGCTCGTATTATGCACATAGCACAGCGCCGCGCCGAGTACGCTCCTGCGGTACAGTTTTATACACCTTTCCAGCTCGCTGTCGTCCATAAGCACATCACCACCTTTTCTGTCTGAAAGGACCTTTCAATTATAATACAAACGGGAAACTTAAAACCTGCCATTTTTCAGATTGTTTACATATTCCCGAGTTTCGGCACAGAACAGTTCACAGCACCCTCACGGGGATATTTCATTACACGCTTTCCGCTTGCTTTCAATGCTTTTCCTGCCATATATGCACCTCCTTTCTCGGCAGAATTATGTATTGACTTACGGCTTTATAGGTGATATGATTATATAAAAGACTAAAACATAATCGTAGGGTGCTTTATGAAAACAGAATCAATAAAAAAAGACAATTGTTTTTCGGCTTTTGACCATAAACTGCTTAACAGGGATTTTGCGTTTCAGTTCATCAATCGCGACCTCATCAAATATATTGCACTGCTTTTAATGACCCTCGGTCACTGGGCAGTTAATATTTACAAGATCTTTCCGGTTAAGCCATTCTTTCAGTTTTCGGTAGCCGCTGAATTCTTCGCGCCTCCGGTATTCTTCTTCTTTATCGCCGAGGGATATCATTACACTAAGTCAAAAGCAAAATATGCTGTTCGACTTTTTATCTTTGCGGTTATAACTCAGATACCTCATTCTTTGACAAACCCCGGCGGATTTACGTTGTATTCACTGTTTTTGCAGTGGAGCGTGCTTATGACGCTGTTTCTGGGACTGCTGGCACTGATTGTGCTACACTGCTCGTGGAAGCTCCCGCTCCGGCTCCTGACTATCGCGGCACTTATGGCTGTAAGTTGGCTGTTGCAAGCAGAATGGGCAATCAGCGGTATCATACTTATGCTGCTGTTTGATCTTCTTCGTGACAAGCCGCTGCTGAGGCTCGCAATATATATACCGTTGGTATTCATCATTATGAGTGTAACAGCTGGTCATTTTCCAACTCCAAACATCTATTTGCAGATTCTTCTTCCTATGTGGCTCGCAGGAATTGTCATAACATTTCTATACAATGGAAAAAAAGGACATTTCCCAAAGTTCTCAAAGTACTTCTTTTACATTTGGTATCCACTTCATTTACTTTTGCAATGGTTATTCACAATATCACAAGGATAAGTCGTATGTATAAGCCGTGTATGGAAATTCCGCACACGGCTGTTGTATTGAAATTTTCCATTATATCATTCCTCCGTAATGTAAAGCTTCAGATCAGACAATATCTGTTATTATCGTATCACACTTATACTAATAAATCAATATCGTTAAAAAGTAAATAGATTTTTACTATTTTCAGAGATAATTGTCATATTGCCTTTCAGTGATAGATATATGCTGTTCTGAAATGCAGGTCAGGTCCGTACAGGAAAATCTTCCTGCGAAAAAAATGAAAAAATTCAAACTGTACTATTGACAATGGTACAGTTTTGTGTTATACTACAACTGTATTATCCGGAGTAATACAGTTGTAACAGTGAAAATATAAGGAGGTGCCGGTTTGTTTAAGATAGAGCTTGACGGGACCGCGAGCATACACGATCAGATATGCAGCGAGATCTCGAGACTGATATCCGTGGGAGTCCTTGCCCCCGACGAGAAGCTTCCGGCGGTGCGTGAGACCGCAAAAGCTCTCGGCGTAAATCCGAATACCGTTCAGAAAGCATACGCAGCCCTCGAAAAGAACGGACTTATCTATTCCGTTCCCGCTAAGGGCAGCTATGTCGCGCCCGGCGGTATGGCTGCGGAAGCGGTAAAGAAAGAGGCTTCCGAGGCACTGAGAACGGCAATGGAAAAGGCGGCGCTGACGGGAGTTTCCCGCGAAACCGCGGAGGAGATCATGAACGATATATGGGGAAAGAAGGGATAAAACTATGATAGAGATAAAAGACTGCGTAATGGATTACGGCGACAAGATCGCTGTCGATCATGTGTCGCTCACGATACCGGAGGGCTGCTCCTACGGACTGCTCGGGTCAAACGCGGCAGGAAAATCAACACTGCTGAAGCTGATGAACGGCATTTACCGCCCCACAGAAGGAAGCATACTTATTGACGGAAAGAACGTTTACGATGAACCGTCGGTCAAGGAGCGCCTGTTCTTTGTAGATGACGAAACGGTGCAGTATTCGGATATGACGCTCAGAGATATGAAACATTATTTCGGGAGATTTTATCCGAAATTCGACGGTGCGATGTTCGATAAGCTGGTAAAGACAGTAGGACTGCCGGAGGGGAAAAAGACTCACACATTCTCAAAGGGTATGAAGCGTCAGGCTGTTGTGATATGCGGCGCGGCATGCAGGGCGGACTATCTGTTCATTGACGAGGCGTTTGACGGGCTTGACCAGACAATGCGCACGATAATCAAGAACATACTGATAGACGAGATGCTCGACAACCGCCTCACCGTGATATTCTCGTCACACAATCTGACCGAGATAGACGAATTCTGCGACCGTGTGGGACTGCTTCACGCGGGAAAGGTGCTGTTCGACCGCGAACTCGACAGCGTAAAGAGCGATCTCGTCAAAGTGCGCGCGGCATTTGACCGCGAGATCACCGCAGACGATCTTCCGGAGCTCGAAGTCCTGCACATAGGCAGACAGGGAAGCCTGACGGAGATAATCGCAAGGGGCGGAGCCGAAAAAGCAAGGGCAGCCGCAGAGAAGCTTGCTCCGAAGATCTGCGACCTTATGAAGCTGTCGCTCAAAGAGATATTTGTGTATGAAATGGAGGGTGTGGGTTATGACGGCTCAAAGCTCGACGAAGAATAGATTTATTCAATACTATATGTACCGGTTAGGCAAACTTAAAAATCTGATGATAATACTTTCGTTTTTCGGTCTGCTGACATTCCCGCTGTATTCGCTTCTGCTCGAACGATACGCGGCAGCAGTTACAAGCCCGGTCGATCTCGAAAACGGATCATATCTGACCTATAAGAACCTGTGCGAAGATCTCGGCTGGAAATTATTCTATGCCGGAGTGCTGTGCGGTGTCGTGGTGATGCTTCTGATACTCCTTGAAGGCTTCCGGTATCTGCACAGGAAGAAGTTCGTCAATATGGATATGGCACTCCCGCTGACGCACACCGAGCGGTTTTTCGGTGACCTTCTTGCGGTAATTACGGCACAGTTCGTCCCGCTTCTGGCAATGTGTGGGATAGGAAAGATCGCCGCTGCCCATGTGCGTTCGTTCAACTATTCACAGTATTATCAGACATTGGAGGTACCGCCCCCTGTACGGCTGTGTGAACGTATGGAGACTATGATACCGCAGTTCATCGTTGCTGCGCTTATGCTGCTTTTCATATCGCTGTTTGTCATAAGCTTCTGCGGGCGAACTCCGATTGCGGTGATGATGACAGTTTTCGTGCAGATCGCGGTGCCTGTCATCACATTCACGCTGTGGTACATTTCGTCCTGCAACGCGTACGGCGCGACAGGCGGTTCATTCGGCATGGACTTTTCGTTATTCGGTCTGCTGTCTCCGTTCGGTTATCTTATGGCAGCGGGTTACGGGGATATGCACTATCTGCTCAACCGTTCGCCCTGGGGTTATCTGTTCATTGCCGTATATCTCGCGGCACTCTGCGCCGGAGCATACTTTTTGCAGAAACACCGCCGTGCCGAGCGTACCGGCGAGCCGTTCGTCTATAAGTATGCCCGCCACGGTTTCACAGCGCTGTATATTCTCGCCGCGACAGCATTTTTCAGCGTTCGCATAATGCTCCCCGAACTCGCATTCAATTACGGATTCTATCAGTTATTGGGCGGTTCCGGCACAAATATGGATTCCGGAATATTCATAGTCCTGTGGTTAGCCGTAACACTGACAATACTGATCGTTGCGGAGCTGATCGGCGGAGGAAAGCCGAAACAGATACCGCTCACGGCGGCAAGATATGTCATAACGACAGCCCTCAGCTTCGGAATATGCGCCGGAGCGCTGATTACCGAGGGCTACGGCTATGTGACCTATATCCCGTCGCCGATCGAATCTGACCGTGCCAATATAAATCTCAGTAACGGTTATGACTGGCTGTATTTCGATGTCCCTTATGATAAAGCGGCGGAATTACACAAACGAATACTCGAAGAGCGCCCCTTTGCGGACAAGAACAGCCCGCTCACAAGGGAGGACGGTGTCCGCTTGTCGATAATGTATCAGAACGGCGATAAATACGTTACCGAGCGCGTGTATAATGTTGATGACAGCTACGTCCGCAATCTGTACAATATGTATTTTGAATGCGGCGGTTTCTCGCGGAGATACAACCGCGAAGAAAGCAGTTCCTACACATATCTTAACAAGGACTACCGCTGGGAAACGATCGAACTTACTCCGTCATTCCAGTATGTGTATGCATTCCGGAACGGCGATGAAAGGATAAGAACAGACATTGATGTCGATGAACTTTACTCGGCAATGCAGGCGGACGCTGCGGAAGTCACCTTTGAAACGCTGTATCTCACTTCGTACAGTCAGCCTGCCTATATTCATATTTACCGTGAAATAAAGTATCCGAATGATGTCAATACCGGGGTCGG
Source organism: Ruminiclostridium sp. (assembly GCA_017479645.1). GTDB lineage: Bacteria > Bacillota > Clostridia > Oscillospirales > Ruminococcaceae > Ruminiclostridium_E. Next base: position 8,690 of record JAFVBZ010000188.1, read on the forward strand.
CTCCGCAAGCGTAGGCGATCTGAACTATCCTGTTTATCCGTTCTTTAAGAGAACAGTCGCACTCATGGAGGAACACGGTATCGACCTGTTTACGGAGAAGGATTATTCTGCTTCCCGTCCGTTCATCGTCAAAATGGGAGAAGACGATATAAAAGGGAACACAGAAGTCAGACTCTATAACGCAGGTGATTATTTGAAATCCTCTGAAATTCACAGACTGTCACCCGATTCACCGGAGTTCACGGAACTTCTTGGATATTGCGCCGAAAAGTCCGCATACACCGGAAGCGAGCGGTATTTTCTTGCCATTTATAACCCGCCCGGCGCAAGCGAAAAAACCGCTGCGGAATACTATCCAATTACCGAAGCCAATACTGCAAAAGCCGCGGAAATATGGTCAGATGCCCCCTACGCAGATACCGAGACCGCGAATTTGCAGGCAGGACTGAGTATCTACGGAGAGGAGGAGTGAGATAAAACTGCGCCGCAGTGAAACACTCTGTCCGGCATGATAACTGCATCAAAACACGGCAGATCGCTTGATCGGTCTGCCGTGTTGTTTTTATCGGGTGAAAGCTGGATAAGGAAAGGTTTTTAAGATAAAAAGCGCACAGACTTAAGAGCAGTACCTATAAAGAAGTTTTGCCCCCAAGTGTTTATGAACCGAACCAGTAAAAACGAACAGTGACAAAAAAGACCTCCTATGGTATAATAGAAACCATAGGAGGTGTTTTCATGACAAGAAGTTACAGACACATACAAGAGTATGAACAAGAAATACTTGAACTGAAAGAGAAAG
>JAFVBZ010000189.1 GCA_017479645.1 Ruminiclostridium sp.
AACGCTTCGCCACAGTGCGGACCGCTGTGTCGGCAACTCCCGCCATAGGCGCAAGAGCAGCCGTCTTCGTTATGTTTACGGTTCCGATCGTTATATATTCCATATCAGCCAAAAACAATTTTTCCGATCACCGCGTTTGAGACCAGAAATCCCTCCGGTGTAAGTCTTATACCGCTCTCCGTTGTGCGAACAAGCTTTTCCGGCAGTCCGGCTGCGTTCCTCCGCAGTTCCTCTGCCTTGCCGAACCGCTCCGCCTCCGCGAATGTCAGACCCTCCGTCAGCCGGAGTTTAAGCATCGCGTATTCCTCCCAGCCGCCCGGTTCTTCGTCAGTCACCGTTACCTTCTGCACCGGAGCATTTATGAAGCCGGAAATATCCCGCGCCGTGCAGAAACGCTTACCGCCGTAATACGAGTGTGCTGCCGCACCGATGCCGAGATACTCACCGCACCGCCAGTATTTCAGATTATGCCGGCTTTCACAGCCGGGAAATGCAAAGCTGCTGATCTCATACTGCGCAAATCCGAGCCGTTCAAGCGTGCGTACTGTGTGCAGGTACAGCTCCGCGGTACTGTCCTCGTCCGGAAGCGTCAGCTCCCGCTTTGCAAACGGGGTGTCCTCCTCTATTTTCAGCAGATACGCCGAGATGTGCTTTGCTCCGAGCTTTGCAAGCTTTTCCGCGGTATATGTTATCTCCGCCGCGGTCTGGCTTTCAAGTCCGATCATCATATCGGCGGAGATGTTGTCAAATCCGGCTTTTACGGCATTCCGGAACGCGTCCTCAGTCTGCTTCACCGTGTGCCGTCTGCCGAGAAATACAAGCTCCCGCTCACTCATCGACTGAACGCCGAGCGAAAGCCGGTTCACCCCGGCGCTGCGCAGAATTTCAAGCACCCGCGGCTCACACATACACGGATTTGCTTCAACGGTTATCTCCGCTTCCCCGGCAATATCCGCGGCATCAAGGATCTCCCCGATATGCTCATACAGCAATACCGGCGTTCCTCCGCCAAAATACACGGTGTCGAAATGACCGCCGTAATGCCGGATATTCCGTATAACGGCTTCCGTGTATTCCTGTGCTTTCAGCCTGCTGTACGGTACGGAGTAGAAATCGCAGTACGGGCATTTCGACAGACAGAACGGTATATGGATATACAAACCAACTCTCATATAATACCAATGCCCCGTCAGACGCGCCGCTCACTCATCGTCAAGCTTCAGCACCGCCATGAACGCTTCCTGCGGCACTTCTACCGTGCCGAGCTGGCGCATGCGCTTCTTACCCTCTTTCTGCTTTTCAAGCAGCTTCTTCTTTCGCGTGATATCACCGCCGTAGCACTTCGCAAGAACGTCCTTGCGCATAGCCTTTATCGTCTCGCGGGCAATGATCTTTCCGCCGACGGCAGCCTGCACAGGCACCTCAAAAAGCTGACGCGGGATATGCTCTTTAAGGCGCTCGGTGATCTTGCGGGCGCGGGGATAGGCGCTGTCCGCAAAGACTATGAACGAAAGCGCGTCCACAACGTCGCCGTTCAGCAGAATATCCAGCTTCACGAGCTTCGAGGGGACAAATCCCTTGAACTCGTAATCGTAGCTCGCGTAACCCTTTGTCCGTGATTTCAGCGCGTCGAAGAAATCATAGACTATCTCGTTGAGCGGCAGGTCGTAATGCAGGTCAACACGGGTCTTGTCAAGATACTTCATATCCTTGAACACGCCGCGGCGCTGCTGGCACAGCTCCATGATGTTGCCCACATAGTCGGAGGGCGCATAGACATGCGCTTCCACCATAGGCTCATAGGCCTGCTGTATCTCCGCAGGATCGGGGTAGTTCGTGGGGTTGTCTATATACACGGTCTCGCCGCTCGTCTTGTCTATCTTGTAAACAACGGACGGCGCTGTTGTGATAAGATCGAGATTATACTCGCGTTCAAGGCGCTCCTGTATGATCTCCATGTGCAGAAGTCCGAGGAATCCGCAGCGGAAACCGAATCCCAGCGCAACTGAAGTCTCCGGTTCAAATGTCAGAGACGCGTCATTCAGCCGGAGCTTCTCCAGCGCATCACGCAGATCGCCGTACTTTGAACCGTCGGCAGGATATATACCGCTGAAAACCATGGGGTTTACGCTTCGGTAGCCTTCGAGGGGCTCCTCCGCCGGTTCGTCGCATCTCGTTACCGTATCGCCGACTTTCGTATCGCCGATAGACTTTATAGATGCGGCAATATATCCTACCTCTCCGGCACGGAGCTCGTTTGCGGGAACAAGGTTCGTTGCTCCCATATATCCGACTTCCACTACCTGGAACTCCGCCTTTGTCGCCATCATACGGATCCGGTCGCCGGCGCTCAGAGAGCCTTCCTTTACGCGCACATATACGATAACTCCGCGGTAGCTGTCATAGTAGCTGTCGAATATCAGCGCTTTAAGCGGTGCGCCCGGATCGCCTTTCGGCGCGGGTATGTCGCTTACTATCCGCTCCATGACTTCCTTGATGTTGATCCCCATTTTCGCGGATATCAGCGGTGCGTCCTCGGCAGGAATGCCGATAACGTCCTCGATCTCCTGCTTCACCTCGTCCGGGCGGGCGGAGATAAGATCGATCTTGTTTATGACCGGCACAACCTCAAGATCCTGCTCCACCGCAAGATAGGTGTTCGCAAGGGTCTGCGCCTCTATCCCCTGGGAAGCGTCAACAATCAGTATCGCGCCCTCACAGGCGTTTAGCGAACGTGAAACTTCGTAGTTGAAATCGACATGACCGGGGGTGTCGATAAGATTGAAAACATAGGTCTTTCCGTCGTCCGCCTTGTAGTTAAGGCGCACTGCACGGGCTTTTATGGTGATACCGCGCTCGCGTTCAAGATCCATATTGTCGAGAAGCTGTTCTTCCATATCGCGCTCGGCGACAGTGCTGGTCTGTTCGAGAATGCGGTCGGCAAGGGGCGATTTGCCGTGGTCTATGTGTGCGATTATGCAGAAATTGCGTATTTCTTCAAGATAGCTGTTATCGGGCATTGACGTTCCTCCTACGGTTCGGACATATACAAATTATAGTATAGCATATTTTTCCGTTTTTTGCAACACCAAAATTTGTTTCAAACTATTGCTTTTTTTAACGGGATATGTTATCATATTACTGCCACGTAATTTAATATTTTGTTGCATAAATGCAATTGTTAATGCTCATTTTTACTACGGTAAAAATGCAGCCGTTTTTTCGTGTGCATTAACATTTTGCAGTTGCAACAAAACGAAAATTAAATTGCGTGGCAGCATAGAGCTGCATTTTTCGGCGTGCAGCCCTGTGCTGCACGCTTTTTTATTTTCGTGATTGTAACAAGGAGGTCATAAAATGACAAAATTCAAGAAATTGACGGCGATACTGCTGTCAGCGGTGATGCTTGTTTGCTGCTTTGCGGTACAGGCGGGGGCGGAGAGTATAGAGGATACGGCTAAAGCTATCACAAGCGGTACGACCAAATCCTTTACACTGACAGGTGCAAGTGATAAACGTGATTACAAAATAGTACTTAGCGAAGCCGGCAAATTAAAACTCAATATAACATCTAAAGTTCCAGACCTCGAAGTCTCTTTGTATAATACCAATGGAGAAAGATTAACGACCGAAAAAACTAATATCACAACAGGAAGTGAATATGATCAACAAGGAAAGCACTGCGTCACGAACAAGACTGTTGAAAAGTTCAGCGGAACCATTATATACAGCTTAAAAAAAGGAACATACTATTTAAGACTTCTGTATTCTTATGGTCATGGCGAAGGCAAGGTTACCCTTAAAGCCACATATCCTTCTTCCGAAACCGATTCGTCCTCTAAAATAAGCTGCATAACAATTCCGATGAAAGTCGGTGATACAATGCAGCTTTCGACTGACGCAGGAAGCACCGGAATTACATGGTCAAGCTCCAAGTCTTCCGTAGCAGCCGTATCGAGTGCCGGAAAGGTAACTGCAAAGAAAGCAGGAACAACGGTCATAACCGCTAAATCCGGCAGCAGCACCGCAAAGATACAGATAAAAGTAACCAAATAACAGATACCCGCAGGAGAGCCGAACTCCCGCGGGTATCTTTTGCCGCTAATGTGAAAACTGTGTGAAAAAAGCCGGCTTATCCTTGTATTAAAAGCCGTAACATAGTATAATAAAAGATACGGCTATCGCAGACAGCCGAAAGAAAGACATAACTTTCTGATCTCGTCACGATTCAAATACGCCGCCGGCGGCGGCACAATAATTGTGCATTGTGCATTGTGAATTGTGCATTGAAATAAGGGTGTGGAGATGTCATATCAGGACGACAAAAGAGAGCTGCTGAAGCTGAAACAGGGCATCGTTGACGAAAGCGAATCGGCTATACACGAAGAAGAAAAGCCGGTGTACGAAGTCCACGGCTTCAAGAAGATAGAGAACTTTTTCTACCACTACAAGTGGTATGTTGCTGCCGGGATCTTCTTCCTCGCAGTCTTTATATTTATGCTCGTTTCGCTGCTTCAAAAGGAACAGGGCGATATCCGCGTACTTGTGGTGACAAAGGACAAGAGCATTGCTTCAAACGTGATGTACAAGACGGAAGAGTTCGAGAAGGCATTTGAGCTGTACTGCCCGGATTTCGACAACAGCGGGTATATCCACGTCGATGTGTACAACGTCGATCTCAGCGAAAATCCCGATCCCCAGTACGCCCTTGCGGGTGTGACAAAGGTAACGAGCGAGATGATGTTCGGTGAGGCGCAGATGTTCATTGTGGATTCCGCGGCTGCCGATGCAGTCACAAACGGCGATCTCTCCCAGTTCATAGATCTCGGCGAGCTTTATCCGGACAACGGGTTTATAGAGGGTCCGTTCATGCGCATAAAGGGCAGTGATTTCGCAGCAAATGCACAGTATTTTGAAGCCTGCCCGGAGGATCTTTACATCGCGGTCAAGAAGGTGTACGACACCGATCAGAACAAGGACAGAGCTGTTCCCGCACAGAAGAAGGCACTTGAAGTGCTCGACAACATCGTGAACGGGTACTATGCCGGCTGGGTGGACGATCAGGGCAGGATCTACGGCATTTCCGGCAGGGAGGATTTCAATGAAGCGTGACAATCTTTTCAAAATATGGATAAAGGGCTTCGGACTTGCGGTATTCGGGAATATTCTCGGCGGGATAATGACGATCTCGATAGCGCCATTTCTCGTTGAGTGGTTCGTGCCGTACATCGCACTCCTGCTGACTGTGTTCATATACGCTTCCCTGCTGTTCACGGCGGGAATGCGGGACGGTCAGAAAGAAGCGAAGATGCTTCGGAACAAGCGTGTTGAGAGCGCTCCGAAGTACCGCTGGATATTTATGGGGCTGATAATCGCCGGAGTTATGTGCATTCCCTGCATTGCCCTGCTTTTCTGCACGCTCGGAGCATTTCCGATGACCGGCGAGATACTGCTCGGTTCGTACTTTGTTTTCGGCGCGCTTGCACCCTCATTCTTCATTGTCGATCCGCAGCAGCTTTCACCGATATTCCCGATAGTGCTCATGGCGGTTTATCTTATAGTAACGCCGATCGCCGCGCATCTCGGCTATAAGTTCGGCATTGACGAGAAGTCTGCAAAAGACTTCATGTACGAAAAATAAGGGGAGAATTTATGAAAAAAGGAATACTGTTCGATCTTGACGGAACGCTCTGGGATTCGTCCGCAAACGTCATAGCGGCATGGAACGAGTGCATTGCGAAGAATTCCGATCTCGGGCTCACGTTCACACAGGCACAGATGAAGAGCTTTATGGGCAAGACTCTCGAAGATATTGCGGATCTTATGTTCCCTATGCTGGCGAAGGAAGAGCGTTTGCATCTTATCCGGCTTTGCATGGACGCCGAGCAGGAGTATCTGAAAGGGCACCCGTCGCAATACTTCCCGCACGAACGTGATATTCTCGAACAGCTTCACAAGGAGTATTTTCTTGCGGTAGTGAGCAACTGTCAGGACGGCTATATCCAGCTATTCCTGTCGCAGTGCGGATTCGGTGAACTTTTCTCGGACTTTGAATGCGCCGGACGCACCGGTCACGACAAAGGCGACAATATCAAGCTTGTCATTCAGCGCAATGCTCTTGACAGCTGCATTTACGTCGGTGACACCGTTCTTGACGGAGAAGCCGCGCGAAAAGCAGGTATTCCATTTGTCCATGCGGGTTACGGCTTCGGCTCACCCGCCGTCTTCGATGCACAGATAACCGATTTCCGCCAGCTCCCGAAAGCCGCAGCAAGTCTGTGCTGACGCTCGAGAGGGTCGCTTGCGCTTGAGAAGGGTCGCTTGCGCTTGAGAAGGGTCGCTTGCGCTCGAGAAGGTCGCTGACGCTTGAGAAGGGTCGCTTGCGCTCGAGACTTGGGGGAAACCTTTCTGAAGAAAGGTTCTCCCCCAAACCCCTTTCCAAAGACTTTTAATCGCTCCGCAGCTAAGGGAGAGGGTTTTCAGAAAAAACGAAAGACTGTTGAAACTTACAACAGTCTTTTCTTGTATTCAGATGAATATAACTAACCGAGGTGGCGCACCTGACGATAGAAGAATGTCGCTACGCATTTCGCCGCGGGGCGTTCCCCGCCGCCGCCCGCTATTCCTCGTTATAACGCTCGTCGATAACACGGGCGGTCTTTTTCGTGCTGCGCGGAAGTACGCCGACTTCAACAGCCTTCACGATAGGCGTAAAGCCGATACGGCTCTTGACCTTCTCGGCTATGCGCTTCATAAGTGCCTCAAAGTCGATATCTCCGGTAGTCTCAACGTAAATGCGCATCGTGTCCTTTCCGTCAAGGTGGGAAATGCGTATCTGATACTCGCTGGAGATCTCCGGGAACTCGGCAAGCACTTCCTCGATCTGGCTCGGGAATACATTAACTCCCTTGATCTTCATCATATCATCGGTTCTTCCCATTATCATATCAAGACGCGGGTAGTGCTGACCGCAGCTGCACGGCTCGGGAATAATGCGCGAAAGGTCATGTGTGCGGTAGCGGATAAGGGGCGCGCCTTCCTTCACAAGCGTGGTTATGACGATCTCGCCCTGCTCGCCGTCCGGCAAAGGTTCGCCTGTCTTCGGGTCAATTATCTCCACATAAATGAAGTCGTCCCAGTAGTGCATTCCCGCTTCCTTTGTGCAGTTTATGCCTATTCCCGGTCCGTATATCTCGGTAAGTCCGTAGATGTCGTAAAGCTCTATGCCAAGCTCGTTAGCTATCCTGTCGCGCATCTTCCTGCTCCAGCGCTCGGAACCGATAACTCCCTTTTTCAGCTTTATCTTGTCACGCAGCCCGCGCTTCTGTATCTCCTCCGCAAGAAGCAGCGCATAGGAAGATGTAGCGCAGAGAACGGTGGTCTCAAGCGAGATCATCATCTCTATCTGCTTGTCCGTGTTTCCGGGTCCCATAGGAACTACCATAGCTCCAAGCTTCTCGGCGCCTGCCTGGAAACCGATACCCGCAGTCCACAGTCCATAGCCGGGGGTTATCTGAATGCGGTCCTTCTTCGTTATTCCGGCAAACTCGTAGCAGCGCGCAAACATCGTTGCCCAGTCGTCAACGTCCTTCGCGGTATAGGGGATTATGACCGGTTTTCCGGTAGTTCCGGAAGAGGAGTGAATGCGGACGATCTCTTCCTCTGGCGCAGTCATAAGTCCGAGAGGATAAGCATCACGGAGATCCTTCTTCTCCGAGAACGGGAGTTTCAGGAATTCCTCGTATGAGTGTACTTCGGTGATGCCGGCTTCTTTAAGCTTCCTGCCGTAGAAGCTTCCCGCATTTACAAGAGCCTTGATCCTGCCGTTCACCTGTTCGAGCTGTTTTTCTGTTATCTGCATTGTTTTACGTCCTTTCGCAGTTATAACGCGTATGACCGATCACGCGCGTTCCTTCATTTCAGCCTGATATCCGTCGTAAGCGTCTGTTATCTCCTTGGCAGGAGCCTTTGTCGCAAGCGATACTATAACATCTGCAAGCAGCGCGATTATGAATGCCGGAAGAAGTTCATAGATGTCGAATGCACCGCCGAGAGTTCTTACCGCAAACTTCCAGACAAAGATCATTACTCCGCCTGCCGCAAGTCCCGCGATCGCACCGTACTTGTTGGAGCGCTTCCAGAGGAGCGCCAGCAGCATTACCGGTCCGAACGTGGCACCGAAGCCTGCCCACGCAAAGGAAACAACGCTGAAGATCGAGCTGTCCTTGTCCCACGCGATGATTATTGCAACTACGGCGATGGCCATGAGCACAAGGCGTGCCACCAGCATGGACATCTTCTCGGAAAGCTTAACCTTGAACACGCCCTTGAGCAGGTTCTCGGAAGCGCTTGAAGAAGCCGCAAGGAGTTGGGAGTCCGCTGTTGACATAGTGCAGGCAAGAATGCCGGCGAATATAAGTCCCGCAAAGACAGCCGCAAAAACGCCGTTCTCGTTCATAAGGAACGCCATTTTTATTATGGCAGTCTCGGAATTTGAGGAAGCTGTAGCCGGATTGGAAAGATCAATGGCTATGCTGCCCTGTTTCAGAAGAGCGTTTGCTATGATGCCTATGAAAATTGCGATGCCCATTGAGATAACTACCCACACCGACGCTATGCGGCGGGAAGTCTTGATCTTGTTCTTGTCGCCTATCGCCATGAAGCGCAGCAGGATATGGGGCATACCGAAGTAGCCGAGACCCCATGCGGCAGTCGAGATTATATTTATGAATCCGAAGGGCGAAGCCGTGTTGTCAGCGGCATTGTGGTTCTCGAAGAGAGTGAGGTAGCCGTTAAGACCCTTTGCGTTCTCAATGACGCTGTCAAGTCCGCCGGCACTGTTGATGCCGAATACAACAACAACGACGAGCGCTGTGGTCATCACGATGCTCTGGATAAGGTCAGTGGTGCTTGCCGCGAGGAATCCTCCGATACTTGTGTAGAGGATTATGATCGCCGCGCTTATCATCATTGCCGCGTGGTAATCCCAGCCGAAGAGCTGCTCAAAGAGCTTGCCGCACGCCGAGAAGCCGGAAGCTGTGTAGGGTATGAAGAAAATGAGGATAATGAGAGCCGATATGCCGAGAATTACATTCTTGTTCTCGCCGTAGCGCTTCGAGAAGAAATCCGGTATCGTGATAGCGCCGATGCGGTGGGAATATACACGGAGACGCTTTGCGACTATCAGCCAGTTGAGGTATGTTCCGACACCGAGACCTATTGCTGTCCAGCCTACCTCCGCACAGCCGCAGAGGAGTGCAAGTCCGGGCAGACCCATGAGCAGGTAGCTGCTCATATCAGAGGCTTCCGCGCTCATTGCCGTTACGATAGGACCGAGCCTTCTTCCGCCGAGGTAGAAATCCCCGACATCATTGTTTTTCTTGGAAAAGATCACGCCTATAACTACCATAAGAAGCAGATAGACTACGATCGTTACTATTATGACTTCCATTATGTCATACGTCCTCCTGTAAAAATATCCAGATTATTATAACACAAAATTATCAATAAAGCAATACTTTAATACAAAAAAGGAGACCGTTAAGATCTCCTTTTTCATTATAACTGGTGTTTTTTGCAGGCCGGGCTTATTCTTCCGTGCTTTCGGGCTGTTCAGTCTCCGGACTTGCCGGCTCTTCGGGCTGTACGGGATCCTGTGCAGGTTCCTGTACGCTCTCCGTTTCTTCCGCGGGAAGCTCGTTCTTCATGATCTTCTCGAATACCGCGCCGTCCATTTTCTCGTTCTTCATAAGGTACTGCGCAACGCGCTCAAGGCAGTCGCGGTGAGTTTCAAGGATATTGCGCGCGCTTTCGTAAGCGGTCTCCACAAGCTCTCTGATCTCCGCGTCGATCTCGCCGGCGATATTCTCGGAGTAGTTTCTGCCGTGGGAGTAGTCTCTTCCGAGGAATACCTCCGCGTCATTCGTACCGTAAACGATAGGTCCGAGCTTTTCGCTGAAACCGTAACGTGTTACCATGCTTCTTGCAACGTTGGTAGCGCGCTCTATGTCGTTGGAAGCGCCGGTGGAGATATCCTCAAGCACTACCTTCTCGGCAACTCGTCCGCCCAGCAGCACAACAAGCTCTTCTTCCATTTCCGTCTTGCTGACATAGTTCTTGTCATGCTCCGGCAGCGACATTGTGAATCCGCCAGCCGAGCCGCGGGGTATGATCGTTATATGGTGCACCTTGTCCTGTGTCGGGCAGAAGTATGTGCAGACTGCGTGTCCCGCCTCGTGATAGGAGGTAAGGCGCTTTTCCTTGTCGGTAACGACTCTCGACTTTTTCTCGGGACCGGTAACGACCTTTATTGCCGCTTCCTCAACGTCCTCCTGCACGATAGCCTTCCTGTTCTTTCTCGCGGCGAGGAGCGCGGCTTCATTCACCAGGTTCTCAAGATCGGCTCCTGTGAATCCCGCAGTCGTCTTTGCGATAGTCGCAAGGTTGATGTCAGGCGAAAGCTTCTTGTTCTTGGTGTGGACTTTGAGTATCTCCTCGCGTCCCTTTATATCCGGGTAGCTGACAACTATCTGTCTGTCGAAACGGCCCGGACGCAGCAGTGCCGGGTCGAGTATATCGCGTCTGTTGGTTGCTGCCATTACGATGATGTTCTGGTTCTCGGTGAAGCCGTCCATCTCAACGAGCAGCTGGTTCAGCGTCTGTTCGCGCTCGTCATGTCCGCCGCCGAGACCCGCACCTCTCTGTCTTCCGACAGCGTCGATCTCATCTATGAATACGACTGAAGGGGTATGCTTCTTCGCCTGGTCAAAGAGGTCACGCACACGGGACGCTCCGACGCCGACGAACATCTCAACGAAATCCGAACCGCTTATGGAGAAGAACGGAACGTCCGCTTCTCCCGCTACTGCCTTTGCAAGCAGGGTCTTACCTGTTCCGGGAGGGCCTACGAGCAGTACGCCCTTCGGTATTCTCGCGCCGAGTTCCTGGTACTTGCGCGGGTTCTTCATAAAGTCAACGATCTCTTCGAGCTCCTGCTTCTCCTCGTCGGCACCTGCAACGTCCGCGAAAGTGACTTTCTTGCCGTTTGCGGGCTGGTTGCGGGTATTGGCGCGGGAGAACTGGCTCATCTTTCCGCCGCCGGTAGTCTGACGCATGATGACAAAGGTGAATCCTATCATCAGCGCGATCAGTATCAGATACGGAACGAAGCTGAGCAGGAAGGAGTTGTCTGTGATCGGCGTATAGTCGAATTTCAGCGGACTGTCGGGGTTATTCTTGTTATACTCTTCACGGTAACCGCTGATATCCTGTATGAACAGGCTTACATTCGGTACGCTGTAGGTCTTGTCCTTGCCGTCGGTATCGCTCTTGAGCTTGTATTTGAGCACGCCGCTTCCGAGGTCGAGCGTAAATTCGGAAACATTGTACTTATCAAACTCGTTAAGTATGTCCGAATAGCTGGGCTTTGCCTCCTGGTTTCCCCTCGGAATGGTATTGAGGATCAGGATCAGCCCGCATACGAGCAGAGCGATGATAGCGACATAGATCACAATGCCTTTGAATTTGTTGGACTGCATTTAAACCGCCTTTCCGAATGGCATACGAACCGCCATTGAAATATGTTCTTTTGTTCTCACATTATTTATAGGCTATACCACATAAATAGCGTGCGCCTGTTTGTGCGGGATTGCCTTTATGTCAGTGCTCATAAACTTCGCGTTTCAGAACACCTATGTATCTGAGATTTCTGTACTTCTCCGCATAGTCAAGTCCGTAGCCTACCACGAACTCGTTGCCTACATCAAAGCACTTGTAGTCGGCTTTAAGATCGGAGACACGCTCAGCCGTCACCTTATCGAGCAGAGCCGCGATCTTCACGGATCTTGCCGAACGGTGCAGAAGTATCGCCCTTACAGCGTCCAGCGTTCTTCCGGTATCGAGGATATCCTCGACGATAAGCACATGACGTCCGGTTATATCGGCGTCGATGTCCTTGACGATATTGACCGTGCCGGAGGAAACCGCGGCATTGCCGTAAGACTTTGCGATCATGAAGTCCAGATCGCAGTCAAGCTTTATGCTGCGCACAAGATCGGACATGAAGATGAACGAGCCTTTGAGGATCCCGATAACTATCGGAGGTTCACCTGCATAATCCCCGGTTATGCGCTCACCGAGCTTCTCCACAGCGTTTTTTATCTCCTCTTCCGTAAACAGAAGTCTTTCAACATCAGAATGCATTTTCCGTCTCCCGATAAAAAATTAATACACCGGACAATTCGCCATTGAATAAGTATATCACAAACGTCCGAAAAAATCAACATCTAAAATGTTCAATTTCTGAAAATTATATTATGCAATTGAAAAAATTACCGCCGGCGGTAATTCTGGATCTCGGTTTTTACAAAAAATACCTTTTTCCGTACCAATGCGAACTTATTTTTGCAAAGATTTACTTTTCCCATGCCCTTTTCAATAAGCTCCGCGCACTGGTCTATCCGGAGCTTTGACGGCTCGACACCGTTCTTTTTCAGCTCTGCGGCGATTATCCGGAACTTCACCGCCTTCGGCAGCTCTTTCAGCTTCCGGGAATCGTACCCCCCGGCAACGGCGCACTTTTCCGCCTGCTCCGCCGAATATTTCTCAAGGAACTCCGCATCGTCCCCGGCTGCCTCGCTCATGCGGGTCATCGCGGCAACTACAGACGGATTGAACTCCGCAAGAAGCGGCAGTACCTTATGCCGTACGCGGTTGCGGGTGTAGTCGTCGGACAGGTTCGAGCTGTCTGTTACAAATTGTATGCCGTTTTCACGGCAGTATTCCTCGGTATCTTCCCTTGTGCAGAATATCAGCGGACGGATAAAGCTGCCGCGTACCGGCGGGATCCCCGCAAGCCCTTTGGTTCCCGTTCCGCGGATAATGTTCATAAGAACGGTCTCCGCGTTGTCGTTTGCGGTATGAGCCGTGGCGATCTTCGCACCGCCGGAGGTTATCCGGTCAAAACAGCCGTAGCGCAGCCGCCTTGCGGTCTCTTCAAGGCTCTCGTGCTTGCGCACCGCGCCCTTTACATCTATCGGGAACACTTCGAGCGGTACTTCCCTGCTCCGGCAGAGCTCCCGGACGAACATCTCGTCCCCGTCGCTCTCCGCTCCGCGCAGATTGTGGTTTATATGGCATGCCGAGACGGTTATCCCGAGCCTGTCCCTGAGCGCAAGAAGCCCCAGCAGAAGCGCGCAGCTGTCGGCACCGCCGCTGAGTCCGACGGTTATCCTGTCACCGGGAACTATCATACCGTACCGCTCTATCGCGGCAAGCATCTTACTCTCCATACCGCTGCTCCACATCGCTGAAGCGGGTGAACTGACCGTCCCAGCGCAGGTTCACTGTCGCGGTCTCACCGTGACGGTTCTTGGCGATTATGCACTCACAGCTTTCCTGGTTCTCCTCGGACTTGGTGTAATAAGCGTCGCGGTAGAGGAAAAGCACTATATCCGCGTCCTGCTCGATAGATCCGGATTCACGCAGATCGGACAGCATCGGGCGCTTGTTCTCTCTCGATTCCGGACCGCGGGACAGCTGCGACAGCGTTATTACCGGAACGTTCAGTTCCTTCGCAAGTATCTTCAGATTTCGCGTGATCTCCGAGACTTCATTGACGCGGTTCCCGTCACGCCTTCCGGTGGACATGAGCTGGAGGTAGTCGATTACCACAAGCCCCAGATCGTTCATTCTTCTGAGCTTTGCCTTCATCTCGCCTATGGTGATGTTGGCGGTATCGTCAACGTACACCTCTATCATATTGAGCATTTCCGCCGCTTCGTTAAGGTTTCTCCACTGCGACGGCTCGATCCTTCCGGTCTTAAGGGCATCGGACGGGATTCGTCCCTCGGAGGAAAGCATACGCGCCACAAGCTGTTCGCGGGACATTTCAAGGCTGAACACGGCGACTTTCTTCTCCGGGTGCATTCTTGCCGCGTTCACCGCTATATTCATCGCAAACGAGGTCTTTCCCATACCGGGACGCGCCGCGATAAGAATGAAATCGGACGGGTTGAGTCCGAAAATGAATTTGTCGAGGGACGGAAATCCGGAACTCATACCCTTTTTGCTGGCTTCTTCCGGGTGCTCGGCAAGATACGCGAGACTGCGGAGCGTGTCACGCAGCGTCGGGCCGATATGCAGAAGTCCCTTTATCTCCTTGTCGTTGCGGATATCGTAGATGCGCTTTTCGGCGTAGTCGAGCATGGACGAAGGCTCTTCCGTACCGGAGGAAGCCTTGTCGAAGATATCTCTTGACGCAACGATAAGCTGGCGCATAAGATACTTCTCGTCAAGTACCTCCGCGTAGCTCTCGATCGACGCTTTCTCCACCGACATCTCGGACAGCTTGAACAGATACGTTCTTGCCGCGTCCTGGGATTCAAACACGCCCTGGCGTACGCAGTGCTCCGTCACGGTGACGATATTGATATCCCCGCCGCCCACGAAAAGCTTCTGTATAACGCCGTAGATGCCGCTGTGCATCTTGATATGGAAGTGATCCGGAGTAAGAACGTCCGAGATCTTTGTAAGCAGCTCCGGCTCCACTATAACGGATCCGAGAACTATCTGCTCCGCGTCAACGTTGAACGGAAGATTCGATTCTATGATCTCAAGTTCAGCCATTTCGGTCAGTTCCTCCGGTCATACGCTTACTGCAGTTCTGTCACCTGCACCTTGAATTTTGCTGAAACGCCGTTATAAAGACGCGCTTCAGCCTCAAAGGTGCCGAAAGTCTTTATATCCTCTTTGAGCACGATCTTTTTCTTGTCAACATCAAGTCCGTGAGCGTCCTTGATGAGCTTTGAAACGTCCTTTGCCGTAACGGAGCCGAAGAGCTTGCCGTTTGCGCCTGCCTTTACCGCTGTGGAGAAGGTCTTGCCCTCTATAACGGAAGCGATATGCTTTGCGTTGGCGGTATCGGTGTCGATCTTGTGCTGTGCATGAGCCTGCTGTCCCTCGAGAATGTTGAGGTTCGCATTCGTGGCTTCAACAGCGAGATTCTGCTTTATAAGGCAGTTTCTTGCGTATCCGTCCTTGACTTCCTTTATCTCGCCCTTCTTGCCGGTTCCTTTTACGTCCTGCAAAAGAATTACTTTCATTTCTTTTGTCCTCCTTTTTTCAATTCACAATGCACAATTCACAATGCACAATTCATAATGCACAATTCATAATGCACAATTCACAATTCACAATGCACAATTGTGGTGCGTGCTTCGCACGCGTTTTTGAATCGTGACGAAACACGATATTAATTTTTCCCGATCAGCGCTTTCGCTGTAAAAGAGATATATACTCCTGCGTTTTGTCACAATTCAGATATGTCTGCCGGAGGCAGACTCCACAATTGTGAATTGTGCATTGTGAATTGTGCATTGTAAAATTGTGCATTGTAAAATTGTGCATTGTAAAATTGTGCATTGTCTTAACTGTTAAGATTGCTGTAATACTTGTCAATGGCTTCCTTGAGCCGTTCCTGGACATTCTCGATCGTTGTATCGCGGAACTGCACACCCGCCATTGTCTGATGACCGCCGCCGCCCAGCGACTCGGCTATCAGCTGTACGTTAAGCGCGCCGAGAGACCGGCAGTTAAGCGCTATCTCGTCATTCGACAGCTTCGAGATAACGAATGACGCCTTTACGTCCGTAACGCCGAGAAGCTCGTCCGCAGCCTGCGGCGCCGCTACACGAAGATCCTGCATGACCTTGTTCGCCGTTGCGATAGCGCAGTTCCGGTACACCGTCGCGGAAGCGATAAGCTCGGATTTCTCGCGGTAGCACTCCACGGAATTGGTGAACAGCATCTTCACGTTCACCGTATCGGCACCGAGTTTGCGCAGGAATGCCGCGGCTTCAAATGTACGCACTCCGGTGCGAAGCGTGAAATTCTTGGTATCCAGCGTGATACCGGCAAGCAGCGCTTCCGCCTGCACGGAGGATATCTTGCCCGCGTCTCCGA
Organism: Ruminiclostridium sp.; assembly: GCA_017479645.1. GTDB lineage: Bacteria > Bacillota > Clostridia > Oscillospirales > Ruminococcaceae > Ruminiclostridium_E. The sequence goes on from JAFVBZ010000189.1 coordinate 15,961, forward strand.
AATACTGGAGCAGCTCGGTGACCATTTCACTTGCGCTGGACGCATAGGGCTCGTGGTGGAAGATCATAGCCTTGTCGATGTAGTTTATCATCTTCCTGTGGTGGTCAATGACAACTACCTTGTCTGCGCGTTCAAGAAGCTCCGGAACATCAACGATAGCCGGGTTGTGGGTATCGACGACGATCAGCAGCGAACCTTCGCCGAAGTTCTCCTTTGCTTCCGGCGCGTTGATAAAGAGGTACGCCTTCTCCTTCTCGTAGATGTAGTTGTAGAGCTGCATGGAGAGGGTGGTCTGCTTGTCTATAACGGCATAGGCGTTCTTCCCGAGTTTGCGGACAGCGCCCGCAAGACCCACAGCTGCGCCTATCGCGTCAAAGTCGCTGTTGCGGTGACCCATTATGTAAACGTCGTCCGCCTGCTCGACAGCTTCGATCAGCGAACTTGCGATTATTCTTGTCTTGACCTTGGTATGGCGCTCTACGCCCTTGGAAACGCCGCCGTAGAACTCGAATCCGCTCTCATTCTTGATAGCCGCCTGGTCTCCGCCGCGTCCGAGAGCCATATCCAGCGCCTGTCTTGCAAAATCCTCGCTTTCCGCAAGGTTCCTGCCGGTGCGTCCGACACCGATCGACAGAGTTACATTGATACGATCGTTTACCTGGATCTCCCTTACCTTGTCGAGGATCTTCACCTTGTCCTCGATCATGGCGCGGACGTATCTTTCCTCGACTACTGCCCAGAAACGCTCGCGGTTGTATTTGCGCAGTATGCCGTTGGTGCCGCTTATGAAGTCCTCGAGAAGCTTGTCTATCTGTACGGTGATCTTTGCGGTCTCGCTTTCCGAGCTGCCGCCGAAGATCTCCTCGTAGCTGTCTATGACGAATATCATAACCACCGGCTGCGAAAGGCGCTTTTCCGTTTCAAGCACTCTCATGCCGGTGATATCTGCAAAGTAGATCATATACACGTCTTTTGCCTCTGTCGCGTCGGGAGCATCGGCATAGACCTTGTAGTAGTTGTTCTTGTACTTTATCTCGTAGTAGCTTTCGCGTCCGAGCAGCTTTTCAAGCGGGAGCTTCGTGATTATCTCGATCGAGTTGCCGTAAACGGCTTCCTCCTCGAAGCGTTTCGCAAAATCCACATTGAACCACACGAGCCTGCTTCCGCTGTCAACGATAGCGATAGCGATCGGCATAAAGTTCATTGATACGCGCTCCATGCGGTCAATATCGGAATCTATGCGCGCAAAGTACTGGAAATTCTTACGGGTCACGGAGATGAGCTTTGCCGCCGTGAATCCGCCGGTCACGCATATCACAGGCGCAAAGATGCAGAATGCCTGGAGCGAGGCGTTATAGGTGAAAATAAGCATAGCGACAGCCGAGATGAGCAGCGCTATTATAGCTATAACGAGCCCTGCGTCCCGGAAATTGTTTTTCATCTGTAACACCCCCTCTGAAATGAATATATTACGGTTAATAATTACGGAACCGTCTGCCGGAAAAGCAGACACCACAATTCTAAATTATTTTTGCATTGCGCCGAAGGCGTTAATGCAGGATCATCAGACTTCCATGATTATAGGCAGTATCATCGGGCTTCTTCCCGTTTTGGAGAAGATGAATCCGCTGAGCGCGTCCTTGACGTCCGATTTAACGCCGGACCACTCGCGCATATTCGGCGCAAGGCTCTTGAGCATGACGCTTTTTGCGCGCTCCCTCGCCTCATCCATAAGTTCCTCGGATTCGCGGACATACACAAATCCCCTCGACACAAGGTCGGGACCGGAGACTATCCTGCCCGTGGATTTCTCCACCGCCGCGACTACGATTATAAGTCCGTCCTGCGCAAGATGCTTACGGTCGCGCAGTACCACGGAGCCTACATCGCCTACGCCGAGACCGTCGATAAGCACTCTTCCCGCCGGCACCTGTCCGGTGATCTTCATGTCGATGCCGTCCGTCTCGATCACGGTTCCGTTGCCGGCTATGAAGATGTTCTCCTCCGGTATATGGAGCTGCTTTGCAAGCTCGGCATGCTTGAACATGTGCTTGTACTCGCCGTGTATGGGTATGAAGAACTTCGGGCGCGTGAGCGAGAGCATCATTTTCAGCTCTTCCTGGCAGGCATGGCCGGAGACATGAACGTCATACATTGCCTCATAGACTACATTCGCGCCGGCTTTCATAAGCTCGTTGACCACGCGTCCCACCAGCTTTTCGTTGCCGGGGATAGGGTTTGCGGAGATGATGATGAGATCCTGCGGGGTTATGGTGACCTGGCGGTGCTCGTTGTTCGCCATTCTCGAAAGCGCGGACATAGGCTCGCCCTGGCTTCCGGTGGTGATTATGACAAGCTCGTCGGGCGGTATCTTTCCGATCTTCTCGATGTCAACGAGAATGCCCTTGGGCAGACGTATATAGTTCAGCTCGATAGCCGTGTTCAGCACGTTTATCATGCTTCTGCCGGAGACTGCGACTTTGCGTCCGGTCATTTCGGCATTGTCGATTATCTGCTGTATGCGGTGGATATTGCTGGAGAAGGTCGCTACGATTATGCGCTTTCCCTCGGCATTTGAGAAGAAGTTGCGGAATGTGGCGCCCACTCTGCGCTCGGACATGGTGAATCCGGGGCGCTCGGCATTGGTGCTTTCGGACAGGAGCGCGAGAACGCCTCTGTTGCCGAGTTCACCGAAGCGCGCAAGGTCGATGATACCTCCCTCTATCGGGGTGTAGTCAACCTTGAAGTCGCCGGTATGGATAACGATGCCGGCGGGGGTGTATATAGCAAATCCGCAGGAATCCGGTATCGAGTGGTTGACGCGGATAAACTCGACCGCCATACAGCCCATTTTTACGGTCTGGCGCGGCTGAACGACGTTAAGCGTGCATTGGGAGAGGATCCCGTGCTCCTTGAGCTTGCCCTCGACAAGTCCGAGGGTAAGGCGGGTGCCGTAAACCGGAACGTTGACTTTCTTGAGAAGGTATGCAAGGCTTCCGATGTGATCCTCGTGACCGTGGGTAAGAACGACTCCGCGGAGTTTATCCTTGTTCTTGATGATGTAGGTGAAATCGGGGATAACGAGGTCTATGCCGAGCATATCATCGTCGGGGAATGCGAGACCGCAGTCCACGATGAACATATCGTTGCAGCACTCATAAAGGTAAAGGTTCTTGCCTATCTCGTTGAGACCGCCGAGAGGGATTATCTTCAGAGGGCTGGATTTTCTGCCGCCGGACGGGCGCGACGAAGAAGAGGGTACAAAGCCAGGTTCGCTTTTTACCGGCGCGCTTGCCGTATTGTCGGTCCTGCCGTAGCTGCGGCGGTCTGTCCTCAGGATATCCTTGCGCTGTTCCTCCTTCTGCGGGTTCTGCTGTGCACGGCTCTTGCCGTTTTTGGGCTGTTTTACCGGTTTTGTGTTCTTTCTTGGTGATTGTTTCTGGGATTTTGCCTGTCTTGACGGAGCCGGCTGACGTGCGGCGCTGCTCATTCCGGGCATAAGATACTTGCCGGCGGGTGAACGTCTTTTTCCCGCGGCAGGCTGTTTGCGGTTATTATTTTTTTCCATTTTGCCTCATTTCTGTATGCGAATGCCTCATTGTGAGAGATGATAGTACTGATGCAAGGATTTACGCACTGTTGTGATATATTATCGGGCTTTGCCCGTCTGTTACATAAAAATACATATTAATTATAACTCATTTCATAGTAAAAGTCAAGCACTACATTATGTTACTTTCCGTCCGCAGCTACGAAGAGTAACCAAAGGGGCGCGTTTTAAAAGCCCTGTAACCGTATCAGCGGGAAAGTTACGCCCGATCCGACGGAAGAACGGCACAGAGCTGCTGCAAACGAAGGTTTGTGCGCCGTTCAGCCGGTTGCGCTCCGGTTTATAACAAGTCCGGTGCCCGCCTGCGTTATTTCGGGTGCAGCCGCCGCGTCAGCCCTGCTGCCGCGGCAGGGACCGGCGCTCGCTTTGCCGCCGCTTCGCGGCAGCCGGCTCGCGCGCCGGATCCGCGCTTCCGCCTTGCGTCAGCGCCCTCGCGGGAGGGAGAAGTTATTTCGGCTGTTTAAGAGCCGCGGCTGCATTACGGATAAGCTTTTCCGTGCGGTCACAGAGAGATGCGGCGGTTTCGGTGCCGAAGCTTTCCGCGAACATGAACAGTCCCGTGCCGCGCTTATCGGGGCGCAGAAATACCCGCTCATCACCGGAAGCGAGAACTGCGCCCTCGTTTTCTTCGGGAACGGCTTTTAGACGGGAAAGTATGCGCTGAGGCGGGCAGTTCACACGGATAAAGCGTCCGGCATTTGACGAATGCGGCACAGAAGCAAGCGCTTCCGCAGGAGTGAGCGCAAGTTCGGACATATAAGAAAGGACTTTGAGGGCAAGCGCAAAGCCGTCCCGCATGAAGAGCTGGTTTTCCGCAAGACGACGGGCTTCCTCGTCGCGGTCGTCCATTGAACTTGCGAAGTAGCGGAGTATCTTTCTGCCATACGCAGAAGCGGCATCTTCCGCGGAGTGCGGGAATGAGAACGGGAGGGCGGTGTCATGACCGTGACGGGCTTCATAAGCACAGGCTATGACCTGCATCGAAACGGGGTCTATCATCGTGTCGCCGCAGCCTATCTCCGACATATCCCCGCGCTCCGTGATCGTAACAGTGAGTTTTTCCCGGCCGGAGGATATCTTCTTTGCGAAAGGAGTGCAGATATCGCGGAAGCGGGAGTTTCGGGAGACTACCCGGACATCGTAAGGGACGGTGAAGGTGGAAAGGGCTGTAAGAGCGGAATTGTAGAGCATCAGCGCATCGGTGAACGGAGTGATGCTTCCGAAGCTGTCCCAGCCGGCACTCATGGATTCCCCGCGGGAGACTGCGCCCTGGAAGATTCGCTCACGGCTGCGTTTGAGGGGCAGAAGCCCCGCGGAATACACCATTACCGATGTGTTGGATCTTGAGGCGATGTGGACAAGGATATCCGCTCCGAGAAGCTTCCCGGCACAGGCAAGCACCGGCAGCGGTACGCTGCCGCAGTCGTAAGCCGAGCCGCCGGAACTGGATATCCCGCTGAGCAGCGCGTTCTTGATGCAGGAGGACGCGTTGCCGTCAGCACAGGATACAGCTATGCGTGAATCGGAGATCTTGGAGAGCGAACTGCCGATACGCACGGCAAATTCCGGGGTCATGACAGTATTCGTCGCGCCGCATATCCCCTCCTCCGACATTTCGGGATAAGCCGCGGTCCCGTACTTGACGTCGGATGTGACGGACGCGCCCTTTTCTATGCGCTTGTTGTTCCAGATACGCACACCGCCGCTTATAACGGCATTGTCGCCGATCACTGCGCCCTCGCCCACAACTGCGCCCTCATACACCGCCGCGCCGCCGCAGACCTTTGCGTTGGTGCAGATTATACAGTCGTTGAGCGTTACGCCCTCGCCGACGAATGCACCGTCCATTACCACCGCATTGTTGAGCTTTGCGCCGTCCGAGATATACGCGCCCGCGCCGACAGAGGAACAGCCGGCTGCAAGAGCCTTGTCGGAGAAGAAGGCTTTTCTGGCGACAAATGATGTTTTGCTGATGTGGCTGCTGTGATCGGTGATACGTTCGGGGATCCCTGCATTTATCTTCCCGTTCACAAGGTCGGAGGTACAGCGCTTGTATGCGCCTATATCGCCTATGTCGCACCAGTAGCCGTTCTCCGCGTAATAGCCGAGCGGCATCTCCCGCCCGAGCATCTCCGGAAACACGTCCTTTGCAAAATCCACAGGCTTTCCGTCCGGGATAAGGGAAAGGATCTCCGGGGAGATGACGTAGATGCCGGTGTTGGCAAGATCGCTGCGGCAGTTGACGAACGAAGGCTTTTCGGAAAAGCCCGTGACCATACCGTTCTCGCCGATTATAACACCGTATTCCCGCGGGTCGTCCACCGACTTGACCACGATCGTGGCTTTTGCGCCGGAGTCTTTGTGGTGCTTATAGATCGCTGCAAGGTCAAAATCGCACATAGCGTCGCCGCTTATTACGATGAAGTCGTCGTCAAAGTCGGCGGCGGCTTTCTTTACACAGCCGGCAGTGCCGAGAGGACTGTCCTCGTAAGAGACAAAAGTCCGGACGGAGCCATAATTTCCGTCGCCGAGAGCGGATTCGATACGCTCTCCCCGGTATCGGACAGCTACCGCCGCTTCGGTGCAGCCGTGTTTTCCGAGAAGTTCAAGAATGTAGAACAGCACCGGCTTTCCGCATACCGGGACAAGCGGCTTCGGAAGATCGCAGGTGAGCGGACGGAGACGAGTGCCTTCTCCTCCCGCAAGAATAACAGCTTTCATAAAGTTCCTCCGTAAAACAGATCTGTGCAGGGTGTGCATAAGAAAACATTGTCACATCACACCCGTACCGCATAAAATAACAAGGGAAATGATTTCCCGTGTCATTTTATTTATGACGATCTATATTATTCCACAGGAAAGGACGATTTATTTATGAGAACGGTAATTATTCCTCTCAATTCATATACAGATGCAAGAAAAGCCGTAAGATACCTCTCTTCACGCGGTATAAGGGCGCATATCGAGAAGATAAGCTCCGGACGCGGCGGCTGCACCTTCGGGATACGCACCGACGAACCGCCGGAGATGATATGCGCTGTGCTGGCGGAGATAAGAGTGCGCTGCGGACGCTCGATGCCGGTGCCTCCTCCGCCTCCCCCGCCGCCTTTCGGCAGACGCAGGAGATGAATATACTGCCGTGCGTGGAATAAAGCCGCGCACGGCGGTCCCGGAGGAGGAAAGATTATGATATACTTTGACAATGCGGCAACAACATACCCGAAACCGCCCTCGGTCATCGCCGCAATGTCCCGTGCGCTGGTGAAGTATGGTGCCAATCCCGGAAGAGCCGGTCATGCGATGTCGCTTGAAACGGCAGAAGCGGTATATGACGCAAGGGAGAAATGTGCGGATCTTTTCGGCGCACAGGTCGAAAATACGGTCTTTATGCCGAACTGCACATTCGCGCTCAACACGGCGATAAAGGGAGTGCTTACGGAAAATTCCCACGCGGTGATAAGCGATATCGAGCATAACGCGGTACTGCGTCCGCTGTACGCTCTCTCGAAAAGCTCCGGCATTTCATACACACAGGCTGTCACCGGCGATGACGAAAGCACTGTGCGCGAATTCGAACGCTGTATAAACCGGCGCACAAAAGCGGTGATATGTACGCTCGCCGGGAATGTCACGGGGCGGATAATGCCCATAAAGCGGATAGCCGAAATATGCCGGAGAAACGGTATCTGCTTCATTGTAGATGCGGCGCAGGGAGCGGGAGTGCTGCCGATAAAGCTGTCTGACGGGATAAACATTATATGTGCGGCAGGTCACAAGGGACTGTACGGGCCGATGGGCACGGGACTTCTCGTGACGGACGGAAAATACCGGCTCAAAACGCTGATCGAAGGCGGTACCGGAAGTCTCTCGAAGGAGCTTGCCCAGCCGGATTTCCTGCCCGACAGATTTGAGAGCGGGACGATAAACACTGCGGGAGCGATATCTCTCGGCGCGGGAGTGGATTTCGTGAACGCGAAAGGCATCGACAACATACGGGCGCACGAGAATTCGCTGTGCCGTCGGTTCTTCGACGGCGTATCGAAACTGCCGACTGTAAAGCTGTACAGCAGTGATTTTGATGAGCGGTACGCGCCGGTGATACCGTTCAATATCGGAGATCTTCCCGCCGAGAAGACCTCACAGCTTTTAAGCGATGCGGGATTCGCACTTCGCGGCGGTTTCCACTGCGCATTTCCGGCTCATAAGAAAATAGGTACCGCGGACACGGGCGCAGTACGCTTCTCGCCGTCCGTATTCAACACAATGCAGGAAGTGAACGCCATCGTCCGCGCAGTAGGCAGGATCTCCGCAAGATACTGCGTGTGAGAATGCCGCTCCGCTTGAGACCGGGGGCAGACCCTTTTTGAAAAAAGGGTCATTCCCCTACGACAGGAAGTCGTACAGAAGGTTTCCAAAACGCCGCAAGGATGCGGCGATAAGAGAAACCTTCGACGAACCCCCTTCCC
>JAFVBZ010000190.1 GCA_017479645.1 Ruminiclostridium sp.
ATTGTGAATTGTGCATTGAACTTAAACCGGCATAACCTTGTTTGCTTTATCGGCATGAACTGCGTCAATGCCGTTCTGCTTGTCGCGGCGCTTCTCGAAGAACTTCTCCGCAACCTGACCGAACATCGCGTAGCTGAGAACATCTTCGTCCTGCTGAGCCCACTTTGCTGCTTCAGCCTTGAGCTTTTCAAGCTCCGGTTCGATAAGATCTGCTGGACGGCAGTCTATCGGCTTCTCGTCGCCAAGTATCTTCTTGCGGAACTCGGGGTCAATGGGAGCCGGTGTCTTGCCGTATTCGCCCTTTACAAGACCCTTGAATTCCTTTGTGACCGTCTTGTAGCGCTCACCCATGATTACGTTGAACACTGCCTGTGTACCGACGATCTGTGATGTAGGCGTTACGAGCGGCGGATAACCTGCGTCTTTTCTTACGCGCGGAACTTCCTGCAATACCTCGTCGAACTTGTCGGATTTGCCCGCCTGTTTGAGCTGAGAAAGCAGGTTAGAAAGCATTCCGCCGGGAACCTGGTAGATAAGTGCATTTGCATCTACCGCAAGCATCTTCGGGTCAAGCAGACCGCTGTCAAGATACTTCTTGCGAAGATCCATAAAGTACGGGCGCAGAGACGTGAGCTGCTTAAGATCGAGTCCCGTATCATAGGGAGTTCCCTGCAATGCCGCAACCATAGATTCTGTCGGAGCGTGTGATGTTCCGTTAGCAAGAGGTGACATTGCCGTATCTATCGCGTCAACCCCGGCTTCAATACCCTTTAACAGACACATTGAAGCAAGTCCGGAAGTGTAGTGCGTATGGAGCTGGATCGGAATATTTACATTCGCCTTGAGAGCCTTTACAAGCTCTTCGGTGCGGTACGGAGTGAGGAGTGCAGCCATATCCTTGATACAGATCGAATCTGCGCCGCATTCCTCTATCTGCTTCGCATAGTTTACATAATAATCGGTTGTGAAGATCTCGCCGAGAGTATAGGAGATCGCTATCTGTGCATGAGCGCCTTCCTTTTTGGCTGCCTTAACAGCTGTCTGGAGGTTTCTTACGTCGTTGAGCGCATCGAATATACGGATTATATCTATTCCGTTCGCTACCGACTTCTGAACGAAGTATTCAAGGACATCATCAGCGTAGTGACGGTATCCGAGCATATTCTGTCCTCTGAAAAGCATCTGGAGCTTTGTATTCGGCATCTCGCGTCTTAATATACGAAGTCTTTCCCACGGATCCTCATTAAGGAAACGCAGGCAGGCGTCGAATGTCGCACCGCCCCAGCACTCTACCGAGTAGAAACCGCACTTGTCCATTTCTTTGAGTATCGGAAGCATCTCCGGAGTTGACATACGGGTAGCGATAAGAGACTGGTGCGCGTCACGGAGAACCGTTTCTGTTATCTTGACTTTAGCCATTTCAAACAAGTCCTTTCATTATGCGTTAATTGTAGCAATAACGGTTCCCGTATTTACGGAATCGCCCTTTGATACATTGACGGAAGCGATAACACCGTCACAGGGAGCGGGTATAGCGTTCTCCATCTTCATAGCCTCAACAATAGCAATATCGTCGCCGTTGCTAACCTTATCGCCGACCTTGACCTTTATGTCAACAACGTTTCCGGGCATAGGAGCTTCTACCTTTACACCGCCCTGTGCGCCTGCGGGAGCCGCTTTGGCAGCAGGCTTCTTTGCAGCTTTCGGAGCGGGCGCTGCAGCAGGAGCCTCAGCGGAAGCATCAAGCTCCTCAACAGTAACATCGTATGCGTTTCCGTTTACGGTAATATTGTATCTTTTCATCGTGTTTTCTTCCTTTCGACTATATCAATATACAAAGTTGATGTGCTTTCTCTGCGGAGAATGAACTCTCTTGCCCTCAAATGTGTCGAGAGATGAGAGTATCGCAGCGCGGGTATCGGCAGGATCGATAACTCTGTCAACGCTGCCTGTTCCTGCAAGTGTGAATACGCTTGCTTCGTTCTCCTTGTATTCTTCTATAAGTGCAGCTTCATTTGTTCCGTTAAGCTGATCGCCTTTCAGGAATATAACCGCTGCCTTCGGATCTGCTGCGGAAATAACGCTGTCCTCGTATGCAAGGACCAGATCGCTTGCGGGAGCAATTGCACAGTAAGCAGAGCCGTATGCCTTTTCGGTAACGAGCGTGATCTTTGCGGTTGTTGCTGCGGAATAGATCTGCGCAAGCTTTGCTGCGTCTCTTACCGCGCCGGACAGCTCAGATGCCTGCGTACCGCCGATCCCTGCGCTGTCAAGCACTGTTACAACCGGAATTGAGAAAGCGTCGCAGAAAGAAACGAATCTTGCGATCTTTGCGCAGTCAGCAGCCGAAAGCTTGTCATCAGTCTTGTCAGTAGCAACAAATCCGACTGTCTTCCAGCTCATGCTGCCTATTGCGGTATAAGCTGCTGTTCCGAAGTCCTTATAAAGCTCTGTAACGCTTCCCTTGTCGGCAACTGCATTCACCATATCACCTGCCTTGAGTGCGGAAGTGATATCGGCATCGTTCTCGGCATAGTAGTCGTTGCCGGAAAGTTCGAGATTGTTCGACGGAAGTATCCTTATAAGCTTCTTGACAGCTTCAACAGCCTTATCGTCGTCCTTTACAACAATTGCCGCAGTTCCGGACTTTGCAGCGTTTGCAGCTGTTCCTGCTCCTTCGAGCGTATCATCAGCCGAAACAAAAGGAGCTGTCATAAAGAACTCGGACTTTTCATTTATAACAACGAAATCAGCCATGCAAGCTATCATAGCTGCTGTACCGGCGCAAAGTCCGGCTACATACGAGATCTGCGGTACAACGCCGGAAAGCTTTGCCGAAGCTTCCGCTATGTAAGCGTAAGCATCGAGCATCGCGGCACCTTCCGCAATATCGCCGCCCTTGCTGTCATAGATGCCGACAACAGGCGAGCCGTTCTTGACCGCCATATCATAGAGCTTAACGAGCTTTTTTGCGGCAGTGCTGTTTACTGCGCCGCTCTTAACCGAAATATCCTGTGAAAAAGCGTACACGGTCGCTCCGTCAATAAGACCATAACCGGTGATCACACTTGATGTTTCACCGCCGGAGCCGACAAATTTACCCGTCTCAACAAAGCTGTCTTCATCAAATAACGAGATCAGACGCTCTCTTGCTTTGCTTTCGGGAAGAGCCTGCTCCATTTCAGCCAATGTTTTTCTTGCCACTTTGGATTATCCTCCTGTATCAATGAGGGTCGCCCCTCAAAATTTGCCATTGTATATTATACTACAACTCAACAGAAAAAACAAGTCTTTTTTGATAATATTTTTAACAGGGTGCCGTAACTTCGATATGATTCCCCTCGCTGTCAACGATCTCGGCTACCCAGTTGCCGTTTATCCGGGTCAGCGGGAAGCATATTTCTATGCCGGAGAGCTTGTGCTCCAGCACTTCCCTGTTTCCGAACGATATGCTCGGCAGACAGTTGCTCCCGAAGCTGTGATCCTCTTTCATCTTTTCATAGGCGAACAGCCCGAAACGAAATCCGTTTATGTCAAAAACGCTGTAAACCTCGTCATTTTCGGTAACCGGCTGCTCAAAGAGCGCTTCATAAAACCGTATAGCCCTTTTCATGTCTTTTACGCAGATATACAGAGAGTTAATGTTTATCTTCATGGTTGTGCTCCAAAAGTTCAAAATCCACCATACCGCTTCCGACATCTGCCGCAATACACCTTACGCGAACGCTGTCGCCTATGGTGTATGCCTTACCGGAAATCGTATCAAGCAGCGCAACATCATTTGAAAGCTCATAAGTCCCGACAGGAAGAGTCAGCACATCTACCCTGCCCTCTACGGTATTCGGCAGTTCTACAAAGAATCCGGCTCCGGTTACTCCGGAGATAAACCCGTCGTACTCCTCACCGATATGCTTTTTAATAAATTCCGCCATATAGAACTTTTCGCAGTCACGTTCCGCCGCAACCGCCGTAAGCTCGGTTATGCTGGAACGGTAAGCCTGCTCATGGGCGAATTTCGCATACTTACGGGTAAGCTTATCCGCCGGCATTCCGGAAACCGCGTCTGTCAGTATGCGATGTATCGACATATCGGCAAGACGGCGTATCGGTGATGTGAAGTGGCTGTATTCTTTCATCACGAGTCCGTAATGCCCGTTCGGCTCTTCGCTGTACTTTGCTTTCATCATAGAACGAAGCACAAGATTGTTGATAACGGGCGATCTCGGATCATCTTTTGTGCGTTCAAGGACTTCCGAAAGATCGGCTGCTGTGCTCTTTTCGCTTATTCCCTTCGGGTCAATTCCGATATTTACAAGCGTTTCTGAAAGCTTTAGCAGCTTTTCCTTCTCCGGGCTTTCATGAACACGGTAAACAAACGGGAATCCTGTTTCCATAGCATATTTTGCGGCGGAATTGTTGGCGCACAGCATAAATTCCTCGATTATGCGTTCGGAAAATCCGCGCGTGCGCTCCTTAATATCTGTGCAGATACCGTTTTCATCGCAGATTATCTTGCTTTCCTTTGAATCTATATCCGGCGCGCCCCTGTTTTCGCGGTTCTTTATAAGTATCTCCGCAAGCTCACGCATTACCGGGAACTGTGCAGATACTTCGGAATACTTTGCCTTTATATCGTCATTTGCCTCACCGTCAAGTATGCTGTTCACTTCGGAATATACACCTTTTACACACGAACGTATAACTGACTTCACAAAGCGGAATTTTACTATCTCTCCGCTTGCGGCAATATCCATAATGCAGGAAAAAGCAAGCCTGTCCTCGCCGGGATTCAGCGAACAGATACCGTTTGAAAGCTGTTTCGGAAGCATTGGTATAACTCTGTCGGCAATGTAGATGCTTGTTCCGCGGTCATGAGCGGTCTTGTCAAGAGCCGTTCCCTTTCTGACATAATGGGAGACATCAGCGATATGCACGCCGAGACGGTATCCGGTTTCTGTCCGCTCGATGCTTACCGCATCGTCGATATCCTTTGTATCGGCTCCGTCTATGGTAAATATAGGCAGTCTGCGAAGATCTTCCCTTGCCTTGATCTCGGCAGGCGAAATTCCGTCATGTTCCGCCTTTTCCGCTTCCGCGGCTGCTTCTTCGGAAAACTCTGTTTCTATCCCTTTTTCGTCTATATAAGCATCAACCGAATACTTTGCATACTCGGAGCTTCCATAGATAGAAACTATATCGACTGTGATATCGCTGTGATGATCGGCGCGTTCATGTATAGAATAACGCACCTTGTCACCTTCCGAGATCTCATTCCCATGCCAGCCGGCGATAAACAGCGGTTCCGAATAGTACCCGTCAGGACGCAGCTTCAGCTTGTTTCCGTCAAGAACTATTGTCCCGGTCATTACACCGCCGTTTTCTTCCGTGATTAGTACAACTTTTGCGGAATCGGATCCGTGCTCTTCATCGGCATACTCACTGACAAATGCAAGCACCTTGTCTCCCGGGACCGCACCGAGCATATCTCTTCCTCGCACAAAAAACTCCTCATCGGTATCGTTTTTTCTGATAAAACCGTGAGTTCTTGCGACTTTGACGACAGTTCCGTTAAAATAACGGCTTGCCGAACGCAGTATATAATGACCTTTTGAGTGATATATGAGTCCGTCCTTCTCAAGAGCGGAGACAACGCCCATAACCCGTTTTCGGTCTTTTTTTGAAGCACCTACCGCCGTAAGAACAGCGCCTTCGGTAAGTCCTTCCTTTTTCTTCGGAAGCAGAGCTTCTATTATCTTTTGTCTGAATAAATATTTCATCTGATTCCTCATTACCATTGATCCGGTTAGTTCATTTCCCGAATAGCCGGTTATTCATTTCTTCGACAGTTACCGCTTTTTCCGCATTAAGACCGGGCTTCCCACCCTTTTTCCCGCTTACAAGGACAAGGTACGGTTTTTCAGATGTATCTTTGTGATGTGCAAACCGCATCACTTTCGGTTCTATCCCATATTTACGCATAAGGCAGAAAATGTCTGTGAGCCGCTCCGGGATATGGCACATTTTAAGATACCCGCCGTATTTCAGCAGAAGCGATGCTGCACGGATAACGCTTTCAAGGTCACAAAGCAGCTCATGTCTCGCTTTTGCCTGTGCCGGAGAAAGTCTCTCTTCACCGCAGCCGGGCTTGTAATACGGCGGATTAACAGTAACAAGCGAAATTTTACCCTGCGGTACAGCGAAAAGCTCTTCGTCCTTTGTAAGATCGGCTTTTACGGGTATAAGCCTGTCCCGCAGACTGTTTTTCTCTACCGTCATTTCAAGAAGCTGTACGGCTTCTTCCTGTATCTCGACCGAATAGGCTTTAGCGGGCGGTCTTCCCCATGCGTGAAACAGCATCGGGACAATACCGCACCCGCTGCAAAGATCGCAGACTATATCTTTGGGCGACGGAGCGGCAAATTCCGCAAGAAGCAGAGCGTCAGTGCCGAAGCGGTGATCTTCGCTTACATATATATCATATCCGAACAGATCAAATATCTCCGTATTCATTCTTTCTTCCATATCAGTCTATTTCCGCCCACTCGTCTTCTTCATCAAGGCTGTCGGCAGGAAGCGTTATGACAGAGGGCACTGTATATGTGGTAATAACCGGTGTACGCTCTGTTGTGGTAGTTGCAGGAGACGGGACAGTAGTAGTTTCCGGAGGTGTTGTTTTCTCGGTAACTGCTGTCGTCTTTTCCGGCATCAGTGTTTCTTTCTCGGATTCAAGCTCTTCCTCGCGTATATCCTGAGAAACAAGGTATGCGGAAGCACGTTCGCCGTAAGCATACAGTCTAAGGTCACCGCTCTCGGATACAAGAAGGAAAGGTGTACGGCTTCGTTCAAGAGCCGAAACATCTTCACTCTTTCTCACAACAAGGAAGCTGTTTTCCGGCACGGACTCGATATCATAGGTAACTTTAACGCTGATATTGCGGTTAAGGAACTGGAGCATCAGAGCGTCATGCCTGCTTATATTATACGCGGTAACAGCAGGAGCACCGGCCTGGTCATAAACGCTGTTTGAAAGCTCTACGACAGAGAGGTTCTTGTCAACAGACTCCTTCTGGCATATCGGCAGATAAACCGCGGATATGAATATAAGCGAATATACCGTTATTGCTGTCATAAGGGTTGAGATGATAATTGATCTGTACTTTTTGGTACAGCTTATAACAACAAGAAGTATTCCCATAACACAGAATGTCATGGACATGGTAAGAAACAGGCTGTCGAAATTCAGCAGTTCCCTGCTTGCAGCACCTATTCTCAGCGGATACATTCCGAGTACAGGTGCGATTCGGGTTGAACCGCATTCGAGTATTACCGGTACAGCAGTAAATATGAAGGCAGTGTATATAATTCCGAGAACGACTGCGGCACCGAGGATCTTGTTCACGCTTATCGAGTGGGTGAAAAGCATAATAAGTACGAAAACAAGCGCAAACGGAACAACTCCGTCAATGAATCTTCCGAACATCATCGTGTCCTGATATACGCTGTAGCCGTCGCTTGAAAAACGATAGAGCGTACTGAA
>JAFVBZ010000021.1 GCA_017479645.1 Ruminiclostridium sp.
TAACCGTTTCCCCAAGCTATAACATTTGTAACCGGATCAAATACATCATTTGGGTTGCCGCCCAGATCTTCAATCAGTTGTTTGTGATTTTCTACATTAGCTGCATAATAATCTTTTATTTGAAATTACTTTTTTTCCATAGCTACTACACCATATAAAAACAATAATCCTAATATTAAGTATAGGTTTTTTAAATAATTTGTCAACCAGGCATGCCTATTTAGTATGCTTTATTTCGTTTTAAGCAATGCTACCAACTTAAACGATTAATAAGATAAACATTTCTGTTTCCCCGCCTAAAGCGGAGAAACAGAAAGATTCTTAATATGGATAGTTTTTTACAATTTCAAAGACAACTACATAGTGCTTCTTACGAATCGACAGACTTGCTTTTGGAGTCCAAGTATGTATTAACGCATTGTAAAATCACATTTTTTAGGTTTTATTTTGTCGTTGGTTATAAGCGATTTGTCGATTTCACCGCAATCATAAAATAAGCCGTGTACTTGAGAATAGTCGTATGGGATATTTCCGTCTGTGTAACATCTCTCTATCATATAATTTCCATTCTCATTGCGTAATGCTATATTATAGAAAGTGTAGTTTTTTATATCATTTATAAAATCCTGATCTATCTCAATTATACCTAAAGGATCATGAAGAGCAGCAAAATGACCAATAATACGATCTTTATCTACATCATACCCACAATACCATGACTCAAGAGTGCCTATTGGTGCTGTTTCACTCATCGCGCAATATAGAGATCCGTTTTCTTCTTTATATGCTGGAAAAAATTTATCAGACAGCAAATATTTAATATATTCATCACATACTGTAGTAGAAAATATTTTTTTAATTTTTACCATAGTATTGATTTTATCGTCTAATACTTTTCTATATACATATGGTGCCTTTGAGTCTTCATCCAAGCGGAAAACTAGACTTTCTTCATTTGGATTAAGATAATCCGTAACTAACCTTTTTAGAGATTGAGCGTTTTCAATAACAATATCATCACAACTATCTTGGTTAGACTCACTAAATTCTGTTGTTTCATTTAATTCATACAAAGTAGAATCGGAATTTTCACTACATGACGATATGAATATAATAAATGCGAGTAGTAAAAAAGCAATTATTTTTTTCATTTTTACCTCACTACAACAAACATCGCATTATCACTATGCAGATTTTGACCATTTGAACTAAGATTAAAGACTCCAGAAAAGGCTTCATTATTATTATAAAACCCGCCTTCTCCATTTCCATTAAACCACGGATCTATCCCTACATAACCATCAAATCTATCGGCATCTTCTCCACTAGCAGTTCCTGTTATTGTCACCCAATGCATATTTTGTGAGCCAAAGTCAGTTTTAACAACTACCGACCTATCTTCATTCAATTCATTATTAATCGCCTTAATAAGCTCATCTTTACTTGTAAAAGTATAATAATTTACACCTTTAGTATGGGAATCCTTCAAGTATTCTTCATAGGTGACACCTGTGAAATTATTTCTCGGAATGGATTTTCCATTGATCTCAATGCTGTCTCCCTTTATAATAACATCATTTGGATATGCTCTTTTCCATGTATTAATTGTGTATGAAGTGGCTATAGCTGTCATTGAACAGTTATTCGCTCCTGTATCGCCTATATCTTTCCACCATCCACCTGTTTGGCAATAATATACGCTTGAATCTATATTATTTAGTTTATTTGTTATTCCCTTCTCTGCAAGCTCTTTCCTTGCACTTTCAAATCTTTCAAAATCATCTTTACCATTGATTCGAGGATTTCCCGATGGATCAACAGCAATTCCAGCGGCTTTAGCTATCATAATATTGGCAGTCTTTTCTCTGAGTCTTTCCATCTCTTTATTAAATTTTTTTATTTCCTCTTTATTACCGATAGGTTCTCCCTTTGAATTTATCTCGATTCCAACATTTTTTGCTGCTAATGCAGCGGGTGCATTCTTAATATCAGATTCGGTCGGCTTCGAAGTTTTCTTTTTAGCTGTACTTGCGGTATTAACATTTGATGTGTTAACTTTAGTAGCTATTTTCTTTGATAATGCCGAGGTAGCTTTAGTGGAGTTATTGCTCCCTGATATTTTTGATTTGTTTACAGATGCCGTACTCTTAGCAACAGCCTTTTCGGATTCTGTTCTCACGACAGCAGAAGCTTTTTGAGGTGTTTTTTTACTATTAACGTTTGTTGAGGTTACAGTCTTTACCGCAGAGCTTGTTTTTGATAAGGAGGCTCTTGCTGACGAAGAAACCGAAACATTGGTTGAAACGTTCTTGTTTGATGTTGTTTTTATTGCTGTTGCTGCCTTTGTAACAGTCGCTTTTGAAGCTTTAGCACTGCTAGCGGATGTTGCATTCTTGCTTGTCGTAACCGTCTTTCCGGATGGATTGGATTTTGCCGAATAGGTCGGTACCGTGGATGCTTTCCCGCTAATTGATGTTTGAGATTTTGTAGTTGTTGAATTCTGCTTGATAGCAGCATTCGATTTTGTAGATAAAGACGATCTGGCAGTAGATACTACTGACGATTTCTGTACGGAAGGGGTAGTCTTACCCACTACATTTTGCTTAGATGTAACAGAGGAGGGTTTGATTACAGCAGTAGACCTTGATGTATTTATTGCCGATGATGATCGTCCGCCGGCCGATGAATTATTTGTTGAAACTGACGTTGCATTTTTATCAGCAGTATTATTGGATTTTACATATGAAGAAGTCTTTTGCATGGATGATGATGCTTTCTGCGACGATGAAACGCTCTTGCTCGTCGTATTTATTCTTGACTGAGATGCACTTTTGTTGGTCGGACTTGAATATGTTCTCACTGTGTTATATGAACTTGTTATTTTACTTACTGACATCTTTTATCCTCCTATTATACTATACACATAGATTGTAACAATTTATTATTTTTTTAACTTCACGTTTTATTACAAAGGAATTCGATAGAATATACTTTCCATCTATGAGAAGCATAACCGACCAATCACCGCTATACTCTTCCCCCACCTCTGAAATATTCAATCCGAACCAACAATATTCACATCTATTGTCAGTAGGAATAATATAATTTTCTGCCCATTCTGATACCTTACCCTTAGGAGAAAGCCATAATGCAGTAGATGTATGCACCCCAGATACATTTGTGAAACCGTACCTTATTACTGCTTGTTTGTCTGTATTGCTAATAAAGATTTCCTGCTCTTTCGAATCAACCTCAAAATAGTCGTTTGAAATGTTGACAGAGTTAATGTTCACTTCATATTGTTCGTTGTTGTAGAGTCTATGACTATTATTGCCAACGACAAGCATTGACCACAATTTTCCGTTTTCGTCAGGCTGATAGATATTAGCAGTCGGATCATTAATAGTAAACAGATTATTGATCATAAACCTATATCCATGTGAACCCGGCAAAGGATCATCAAACTCAGCTATCCAATCAGACTTAATATTCTGCATACTTACAGCAGGGGTATATGGATCCTGCCAAATCAACTTGACTGAATGTATTGGAAACACACCCTCATCTACAAAAGTAATTCTCATAATTTATCCTTTCCTTTTGGTTTGAATCGTTGTTTCCAAATTCACTTCACAGTTCTTTCCGCACTATATACAGTGACAGTTTCAGATTTACCGTTCTTATACTTAACTGTAAACACAGTTTTTAAACGATAAGTACCGCTGGACAGTCCTGTTTTTGAGTTCCTCATAGATAAGCTTTGTGTATTTACGGTTGTTGACCAAGTAGCCCCAGATACGCTCTGATAATACCATGAAGTCTTCTTTTCAAGCGTCTGTACGGCAGTAATAGAAGTGGATTCCTCGCTGCTTCTACTGCAAGTACTTTTACACACCGCTTCATTTGATTTTAGCATGAGAGACGATGTTTTAGTAAGTTGACCAACGTCCTGTACTACCACGACATTATGTTCTTTGGCATAAGCCCCCGCATCAACAGTAAACGAAGCTATTGACATTGTACCGATAAGAAAAGCTGTAACAAATTTTTTCATTTGTTTATACCTCCTTTTTTAGCCTTTCATTATATAAGACTTAAAAGGAAGAAATAATAATACAGTCAAAATCGACAAAAAAAGACAAATTTATTGTTGAATATTAACAATTTTCTTTTCTTCGTATATTGTTTCAGCAATTAGCTTTATGATAGATATATCTAAATTTGAATGTAACTCAAATATATATTCACCATTATCCCATATTAAAACTTGATCTTTCTCATTTCTTTGAAAATATAGAGCATCAAATCCATTTATAGCCATACTTCCGATGGCAGACTCTTCAGTATTTACTCTTGCATTTTGATATGCTTCTTTTACCCAATACATAAAATCTATATAATCAGTATTGTTTGTATATTCCGCCCAGTACTGATATTCATCATCAGACAGTATATTTTTTTCATAGTTGCTCAAATCATAAGAAATACTATAAGTTTTTTCGAGTGTTGACGGCGCACTTTCCCAATCCATAGCAAAAGCGTCCGTATGCGTCGATTGCTGTTCGGCTCTAATGCCGCCGATATAGTATGTCACGACAACTCCCGCTCCGGTGAGAAGCGCAGCCATGACAATCGCCATTGCTGCAATAAGGACCTTTTGTCTGAAGCTGATCTTTCTGTACCTGCGATCAAACTCCTCCGGACGCTGTAAAGACTGTTGATATGCTTTGATTATCGCCCGTTTCTTTCGCTTGTATCGCCAAGAAAACCTATGCGATATTACCTCGTTTTCGTCATAGGCGGCATTCATATCTTTAATGCTCATTTCAAGAGCAGTATGTAATTTATTACTGTTTAACATGATCCACCTCCGAGATAATTTTGAACAAACCTTGTTCTGCTCGGTGAAGGCGCTTATTTGTTCCGTCGTAGGTCATCCCGACTATTTTGGAAATATCATCTATCGTCATATCATATAAATAGCGCATAGTGATAATATCTCTGTATTCATCTTTAAGGCTGTTTATAGAATTATGAATCACATCGGTATCATACTTTTCCAAAAAGTCGTTCTCTACGTCACCGCCGCTGATGTCATAAGCCTCGTCAATATCCAAATGCTCGTCTTTTTTACGTTTTTTGTACATATCAATTGCGACATTTCTTATGACTATAATAACAAAGCCTTTGCATTTTTCCTTGTCCAGACCCGATATTTTATCAAGATTTTTGA
Organism: Ruminiclostridium sp.; assembly: GCA_017479645.1. Taxonomy (GTDB): domain Bacteria; phylum Bacillota; class Clostridia; order Oscillospirales; family Ruminococcaceae; genus Ruminiclostridium_E. The sequence goes on from JAFVBZ010000021.1 coordinate 5,234, forward strand.
TGATTCGGATAAACGCCTCTGAAACAGCGTCCTCGGCATCCTGTGGATTCTTAAGAATACCCAGCGCTATCTTATACATCATACGCTCAAAGTGAGTATAAATTCGAGTGACAAGATCACGCTCTTCATCGGTTTCCACCATAGAGAGATATATCGAAAGCATAGCCTCAGCTCCTTCTAAGCAGCTGCACCATATTCAGCCTATGCTTTGTCTCCTATAATATAAGACTTAAAATCGGCTGAAAATAATACACTTTTTAAAATTTTTTGATTAATATAGCATATATATTCTTAACTATTTGGGCTGTAAGATGGTATTTGAAACATAAGCAATCTATAGTGTATAAATGGAGTAATCATTATGTGTTCTGTAAATTCTTGCCCCATAAAAAGCCTATGTTAATATTAAAACCGCTCAAACCCATTGGTTAAGCGGTTTTCTGGAGCTGGTGAACGGACTCGAACCCCCGACCTGCGCATTACGAATGCGCGCATTGTCTTTTTGAGGCTTTGCGCAATTGTTTGTAAACCGCTGTATAATGCGCTTTTGCTGTTGCGGATTTTCGCAGTCGTTTCAGAAATATTGCCTTTTGTCGCAACTTTTTGCGACAAATTTGCGACAAATCTACTGGGTTATCCGATTGAGTCTTTATCCACTTTTAAGTAATCCATTAAGTCGCATTTGTTTATTCTCCACACACCCCCGACCTTTACGGCTTTAATATCGCCCTTTGCACACAACCTTCTCCCCTGCTCGGGAGACACATCTAGTATTACACATACCATAGGTAAGTCCATAACCACCGGAACCTGCGACCAACTTGTTATCAGTTTGTTCTTATGATAGAATCCATATACTTTTGCCATGATATACCTCCAATAATGCTGTTCATTGCCGATTGCTACCGCTATTTTTGATAGCTCCAAGAAACTCCATAAACGCCTCTTTGTTAAATCTCCATGAATTCTCGCCGACCTTAAAAGCCGGTAGATCACCCTCTCTGCACATCTTTCTGATTTTTTGGTCGGTCATAGCGAGGATCCTCGCAGCCATTGGAACATCAAACACGACCGGTACCTGATCCCAGTCAGTGATGTTTTGTTGATTTCGATACTGATTTGCCATTTTAAGCCCTCCTGAATTGCATATTTTCTGGGATATTCTCCCATGTATTTCATACAGCCTTTGTGAAAAGCTGTATAAATTCCGAAAGTGTGCACCACTTTCCTTGCTTGCTATTCATAGTCCTGTTGTATCTTTTGAGAAATTCAATTAAAGTACCGAAAAAATAATCCTTTGTATGTATGAAATACGGGAGTTGACAAGCCGCAAACAAAAACACATTCATTCACAGAACCTATGAACATATCCGCTGCGTGCGTTGCAACTGCCCTAAATGGACGCACACGGCGTTTTGATGTGTTATGTAGTTCTTTCCCTTGTGGGTGATAAATCTTCAATACAGCGTGCTTGAGAGTGCAATGCGGCAAAACACGAAAAGCGACACTTGTTCCGAGAGTTCGGAGCAGTGCCGCTTACAGCTTTTCTTATTCAGCAAGCCACATTTTTCAGCTTTATTTCGCTGTTGATACAGTAGATCGCCGCGATCTCGTCCTGCTTTACTTTCTTCCCGTAAGGAATATGCAGGCAGGTCATAGCAGCCTCACGGTAAAGAGCCGGTCCTGCGTTCTCATCGAAATAGAGCATTTCAGCGTCAATATCATAGAGCCAGTTATAAGCTCCGATCTCCTTGCGCGGTATGGGTTTTGGTATCATCTTTTTGAACGGTGCTGTCATCATATTACCCCTGAAATGAAAAATAGAGCGAAATCTTACGACCCCGCCCCGCAAAAGCTGGCGCATAAGTGCCGCTTTTTCCGTGTACATTTATTATACTACAAATCATATAAATTGTCAACAACTTTTTTCAAAAAGTTAAAAGATACCAAAATATGATCGTTGCCGCTATAATAGTCGATGTGTTTGTAGCAGCGGTCTATTACTTCCTTAATAGCGTTTCCACGAGCTTCCAAAACGCCTGAGCTTGTGACAATATTCCTATGAGCATACAGCAGCGTCACAATATCCCGCAAAGCGGCAATGCTCATTCTTCTATCGCGTATCTTCTTACCTACCTTCAAAGTGCCGCTTAAATATCGGCTTACATTGTAATTGGGGGTACTGCTGGAAGCTGTTCTCAATGCCAGATTGTGGATAACGCAACTATTATGAGCTGCCGCATTCCTGAAACGCCGAACATCAAACAGTAGATAGTGGTCATCTTTTAAGCTCTTATCGCCAAAGTATTCAGAACAGTATTTCAGAAAGTTTATAAAGCTCCCGAACGGTATCACTTCCAGAAATGCCCACACGGGATAGTTACCGCTGTATTTCTCAATAATGCCGCCGCAATAGTCACTTTTCCTGTTCCGTTCTATGTCAGACATTAGAATGCTGTATGGTTTTCTACCATCGGTTGCGGTATCTTCCTGTAATTTCAAGTCATTCAGATATGAGCTTACGATTGTGTACCCGTCATCGGTACTCTCGGATATGATATTGAGCAGCTTGACCTTCTCGAAGTGTTCTATATCCAGCGCAAAGGTGAGCAGCACATATCTCAACCGCATATCTATGACAGCGAGATCGCGCAGCATAGCAAAATCGAGATTGATGTAAGTATCTGCCTTTTTACCGCTTGAATACTTTTCAAAGTTTTTACGATATGCGCGGAGTTTGAAATAGTTATTATTCTCGACAAGATACCGTTCCGCCTCATCTTCACCGATAAGCTCAAACTTAACGCCCTTCTTTTTTAGATGCTCGACCTGCTCCCGTGCCGACAGCTTGGGTCTGAGCTTGGCTTTATTATCGTCCATTATCTTTAGTCTCCTGTTGTTACTGTTCCTCGCTATCTTCAACATACTCCATAATGTCGCCGGGCTGACAATGAAGAACAGAACACAGTCTTTCAAGAGTCCGTGTATCTATATTGCCATCTCCATTCTTCATCTTTGTGAGTGCCGCTTGCGATATTATGTTGTCTTTGCGTATTTTATATGTTGTTATGCCCCTTTCTTTCAAAAGAGCAAACAGTTTATCATACTTAAATGACATATAATCACCTTCTTCCACATTATCATTATATCACAATGCATTCACGAAATCAAGTGTATAAAATAGCCATAATTATGCACGATATTTTGTGAATATTGTCAATTGATTATTCACGTGATTTAGTGTATAATAATATCAGTGGAAGCAGAAAGGACACCACACGGCGGGAATAAGAAAGGAAGTGAGGGAATGCCAATGACAGCAATGGAGCTTAAGAAGCTCGAAGAACTTATCAGAGAGAACGAAAAGCTCAAGCGCACTATCAAGAAGCTGAAAAAGAAGCTTAAAAACAAATAATCGGTGTCACCTCGCCACAGACGCCACCGATTAAGACCGAATCAAACGGAGAGAAACCCGCCGCTTGCTTCTCTCCCATGATACCACAAACAGCGGCAGATGTCAAGGAGGAATTTTCATGAAGAACAACATCAAATCAAAGGTTATGACAATAGCCAACAGCTTAGTAAAGCAGGGCATTAGCAGAAGTGCCGCTATGATCCGCGCATGGATCACCGTCGAGCTGCACACTATCCGCACAAAGGCGGCGGGCGTGACCTTCGGACGCAGACAGGGGCTTCTCGACAGGCTCAACAAGTACAGCCCGGAGGATATCACGATCACGCTCCAGCGGGAGTCCGGGAATGCTTATGACCCTAACGCGGTGCAGATAGTCGCGGGAGTAAAGGGCAAAGGCTCGGCGGTCATGGGGTACGTGGGGCGGGAGCTTGCAAAGGTCATTTCTCCGCTGCTGGACAAGGGAAAAGCGGTCAAGGCTGATTTCGCGGGAATAACCGGCGGACATGAGTATGGGCTTAACTACGGCTTGAACGTGGCTATAAGCCTGTAAGGATAAGCATGGAGCGGCAGGACGTGCACCTTACCGCTCGATACCGGACAACACAACCCATAATGAAAGGAAAGGTTTACCATGAACAAGAACGAAGTTATTAACAACACAGCAGAATCGGAAAAGAAGACAGAAGAGCTTCTGAGTGTCTTTGATGACCTCAAGCAGGCAAAGCCTAATTGTTTACCTATGGTATTCGGTTATATGTCCTACTTAATAGAGCAGCAGAAGCGAGAGCAGGCAAGAAAAGATGTCGAAAGCGGCGAAATATGGAAAAAGAACGACACTATGAAGCTGATAGGGGAACATCCAATGGAAATGGAAGCGTTCAAGAAGGGCGTTCCTGAGGTATTGGAAGCGTTCGGAGAAATGCTGACCGAAAAAAACTTTGACCTTTGCTATTCTCTTGTGATTTTAGGAATAATGGAAGGAAAGCGACTTGCAAGGGCTGAAAGCCGCGCAAAACGGACAAAAATAGCATAAACATCAGCGGCACTCTCAGAGTTAAAACAGGGAGTGCCGCTTTTATCGTGCTGTTGCAACTGCCCGTATGCGCTCTGTTTCATTCATTTGCAGAAAAGATATATCTTTACCCTCGCGAAAATAAAAACGCTGTGTACGCTCTCTCAGGCGCTCAAACGGATATGAACAAAGCCAGACTACTCTACGCAAGCTTAGAACGGTAATATCACCGTTCAGACCGAAGGGCGCACTTCATACGAGCTTGCGAGTATCAGGGTTCTCTCAGCCGTCCACAGCTTGCTGTGGGTAACGGCGAGAGGTTCCTATATAACACACGGCGGTATCGTGCTTGATCGGACATAAGAAACGCAAAGGTACTTTTGACAGTTCGACAAGCTCCTATCAAAAGTCCTTTGCGCTCCCTACGGGAGAATTAAGGCATCGCGCCCTTTATGACCCTGTAGTGTCGATGTGCATAGCTTTCAGAGCTCATACCGTCACCTATTTTATCTGCAACTTCCTGCCATGAGAGCCTTTCTTCATAGCGGTATCTGATAATAAGCTGGTCTTTATGACACAAAGTTTTAATGAACTTCTCCGTCTCCTCGACCTGCATGGCAAGCGCAGCCCGTTCGTTATTCTTCTAGACAATTTTTTTGAGAAGGCTGTCATAACGTCTCGGTTCTTTGGCTTCAACGCTCTGCATATCGTTTTCGAGCATGTGTATCTCTTCATCAAGCCGTTCTATATCCTTTTTCTGATAATAAAGCTCGTCAAGCTGTTTTGTGGTCATGTGTTGTAACCTCCATTATTTGTACACACGGCGGCGGCGATCTATTTCGTATTCTTCGAGGGCGTCCAGAACTTTCCCCGTGAGCTCTTCCGAATAATCAGACAGATAACCTTCGAGAAATTCAGCGAAATCATCTATGCTGCCGTTCCTCTCCGCATGTATATTCAGATTCACATTGACGGACGCACCACCCATTGTTTCGAAAGGCAATGCGGCTAAAGCTGAAGACATTGCGCCCGTTCCCGTTGGATCTGATGAATATATAGGGTATCCTCCCGGTGTAGCCTTGATGCCGCCGCTGTTCCCGTATAACGCACTCAATTCCTCTCTGTACTGCTTCAAGAGCTCAGGGAGTATGGCTATCATTTGCACATCACTGGCGCTTAATGTGTCGAACGGGAATGGGGCGTGCTGATAAGCGGCACTCTGTGGTACAGCTCCGTTCTCGTTCATATCCCATTGCGCACCCGTACCTGCCGCATATTCGCTGATATCCTCGAGCGCCCTGCTGTATTGTGAGTATGTCTTGATTTCCCTCAATATCTCCCGCGTCTGTTCCGCTGTAAATATCTGTTCACCGCCTGCAAGCCGTACAAGCTCGGGTCCGTTCTCTCCGACAAGTGCCAGTCCTGCCTTTGCGCCGTCCGTTCCGCCTGCATACGCACCCGACCAATCGGCAGGCAGTCTCGGACCGACAAACTGAGCGTCTGCTATAAGTTCGTCTATAGACGGCATATTTGCAGCAGAGAACGCCGTACCGTCTGGCAGCGTGATGACCTGTGTATTCGGGTTCAGCGCTGCAGCGACAAGTGCAGATATTCTTTCGGCAGCAGCCACCGCGTCAGCTTCTCCGTCTTTTATCGCCTGTACATAAGCGTCAATGCTGTCCTTTGCCGCTGTCCCGGCTTCATCTTCAATATTCAGTGCCTCAACAGCCTTGTCAAGCTCCTCCTGTAATTCGGCGATGTCCTTACCCGCGCCCGTTGTAAGCTCCGCGAGAGCCTCTGATGTCAGACGCTGCTCTTCCTGAACGCTCTGCCAGTTTGCGACCATTTTCTTGAGGTCTTCGTCGCTGGATTGAGCAAGCCCCGCGATCATATTCGCGCTCTCCGGCGACCCGTCCGCAAATGTCGCTATGACCTCACGTAAGCCCTCGATATCATTCGCCTTTGCGCTCAAAGTGGCAATGTTGTCGTTATACTCTTTCCAATGTTCGGACTGCGACATAAGGGAAGAATTGATAGCGTCGATATCCTGAGCGACGATCTCCGCCGCATCGTCCCATAGCTTATACTGCCCTTCAACGGACTTTTCGGCAGCGGCAAGGGCTTCGTCATAAGCGGCGGCAAGCTCTTGTATATCCTTGATGTCCTGCTGTATCTTTGCGGATATTTCAACGGCTTCGACTGTCACGCCGTATTTTTCCGCCGCGTCCGCTGCTGATTGATAACCCGATACTACCGTTCCCGCCGCTGTCTGCAATACGCTCTGATATGTCTTTGCACTAGCGATAGCCGCCTTAATCTCGCTCTCTCCGACGCCGTAGGTCTCTGCCGCTGCTGCAATATCGAGATAGCCGCTTTCGACAGCCATAAGAGCATTGTGCAGACCGCAGGATATGCCCGTCGTCTGCTCCATGTACGCCGCCGAATCAGCGATAACACCGTTGAGCTTGTCGATCTCCGTTTGTAGTTCAGTCGGTGCATCGCGCAACGTGTACAGATCTTCGAGCTTATCCGTGATATATTGGAAGCTGTCCGCGTATTCGTATCCCGTCGCTCCGCTGTCACGCATTGCCTGCTGCATCTGTTCGAGAAGTTCTATCTGTTCCCGGATATCACCCTCGATAAGCAGGTTGCGCTCATTGTCGCGCCCTCCGGACAGAGTTACACCCTTTCCGGCTTCTTGCCATTGCTTGTAGAGCGTATTCAGCTCATCCTCAAACTGCTCATTCGTACCGCTCCAATCGAATGTTACCGGTATCTGATGAGCCTCCGCCTCCGCGATAGCGGCATGGGCTTCCTCTATCTGCTTCGTTATTTCGGATATACGGTAATCTTTCTGAATGTCGGTCAGCTCTTCGAGCTTTGCGATCTGTTCCTCATAGGAGCCATTCACAAGGTCTATACCGTTCTTTTCACCGTCGTACAGCTCGTTGAGTGTTTGCTGAAGCTCCGCAAGGGCTTCCTTCTTCTCTGTCGCGTCGGTAACAGTTGTAGATATCCGCTCGTATTCCTCAACGACATTTTCAAGTTGTTTCTGTTCCTCTACCGCTGTTTTAGCACTTTCGGTGTACTCCCTCACTTCGTCTGTAAGCTCCGCTATGTGCTCCTGCGCCCGCTCCGTGCGCTCCGACAGCGAATTTATACCGTCGATAAATGCGATAAGCGCCACACCCGCCAGCGCATACGGAGCGGCAGAAACAGCGAAATTCAAGGCTTGCTGAGCAGAAGCGGCAAGGTTCGCCGCGATCTTGAACTGCTTCAAGGTGTCGATGACGTTCTTTACCGTAGTATAAGCGCCAAAAGCAGCCCCTGTCGCTCCGATCGCACCGCCTAACAGTACTATGCCCTTTGTCAGCTCAGGGTTTGCCTGCATGAAGTCGTTGACTGTCGTTAATGCATCCGTTGCAATACCCGCAAGCTCTTTCAGCTCATCTTGGAATGTTTCTCCCAAAGTGGTTTTCAGCGCGTCCATAGCGGAGTTCATAAGCGTGACTTGACCGTTAAAGTTATCCATGCGGGTCTTTGCCATTCTGGAAGCGGCACCGGTGCAGTTGTTTATGCTGTTCGTGAGTTTCCGGAAATCCTCATCAGTGGAATTGACGATAGCAAGCAGTCCGTTATATCCGCGCTGCCCGGCGATAGCCATAGCATTGTTGACGCGCTCCGCCTCTGTCATCTCGTTGAAATACCCGCGCAGCTCCGTTATGGTCTCCCCGAACGACTTCATTGTTCCGTCCGCGCTCACTGCCGTGATTTTGACCTCTCCGAACGCCTCAGATGATAGTGTAGCACCTTCGAGCAGTCCATTGAATGTGTTTTTCAGCGCTGTTCCCGCAATACTGCCCTTTACTCCCGCATTCGCCATAAGTCCGATAGCGGTGGAAACATCTTCGATACTGTATCCGAGCGCTCCCGCGATAGAAGCGGACTGTTTGAAGGTTTCTCCCATGACGGAAACGCTGGTATTCGAGTTTGTAGCAGCAGCGGCAAGGACATCGGCAAAATGCGCAGTATCGCTTGCTCTAAGCCCGAATGCGGTCAGACTGTCGGTCACTATGTCGGAGGTCAAAGCAAGATCCTCGCCGCTCGCCGCCGCCAATGACAGTACGCCGTCCATACCTGCGATCATCTGCTCCGCACTCCAACCCGCCATACCCATGTAGGTCATAGCTTCTGCCGACTCCGACGCGGTGAACTTCGTCGTTGCTCCAAGAGCTTTCGCTTGTTCTGAAAGAGCTTGCATTTCAGCGGCACTTGCGCCGGAAAGCGCCTCGACTGTTGACATCGTTTCCTGAAAGTCCGCCGCGATTTTCACACACTCCGCGTATTCATCAGCAACGGCTTTAATTCCGGCAATAAGTCCCGTAGCCGACAATGCCGCCGCCACATTCTGAAAAGCGTCAACGCCGGCAGTCTGATATTCGACAGCTTGCTCCGCCGCTTCATGATTCTTCTGAGCAAGCGTATCATATTCAGCGGCAAGACGTTTACTTTCGTCCTCAAGACGGCTCGTATCAATGCCAGCTTCCTGCAGTGCCGCTTTTTGAGCGTTCATCTTCTCCGTCTGTCGTTCAAGCGCCTGCGTAGCTTTCTCAATAGCTTGCTGCTTGTCGATCATCTTGTTTTCAAGCGTAGCCGAATAAGTAGTGCTTTCCTGCATTTCCCTTTGCAGGTTGTCATGCTGCTGTTGTAAAGCTGTCAGCTTGCGCGTGGTGTTCTCTACCGCCTGTTGCTGCCGCTGATAAGCTGCAACATCTCCCTGCATTTTGTTGAGCTGCTGCATAGCTCTCTCGGTTTCTCTGAAAGCCTGCTGAGCTTTTGCAAAGGTGGGCGCGAACTCTTTCGTCACCTGAGCCTGCAGCTTGAACAAGATGTTATATTCTTTCGCTGTTGTGGACATAATCCCTCCGTTCTGCTCCTTTTCTTGTAAAAAACATCTTATAAATGGCTTAACAAAGCCGTTCGTTTATGTTTAAGCTGTTGGTATAGTAAAGTAAAGTAGAAAAAATTTTTCCCTAACTACGCGAAACTTGGGGTTGACAAGCCCGCACCTTAAAAAAGTTCGTTTCGCAGTACCTTTTACCACCAACCGCTGCCGCTGTCGTTGAGCGGCACCGTACCCAGACCGCGCCGCCGCGTCACCTCGTTCAGTGCCTCTATCATCTCAAGCATTCCGTTTCTGCTCGCTTCCGGAAGTGCTCTCATCATTTCAAGGTCTTTGGTCAGCGCTTCATCAGAGAGCGAGGAAAAATATGCGGCATATCTATTGACCTTGCTTCTTCGTTGGCTTTCATATCGCCGTTCCACGATCTGCTCCACGATAGAACCCTCGCGCCGGAACGTATCGACACTGATATGCCGATATGGGTCGAGCCGCCCGGCAAGCACTTGTATTTTCCGATTATTTTTGAGCCGCCTCAGTACCGCTTCCTGTATCTGGCTTATCCGTTCCCTCGATAAAGACATATCATCCCCGACAGCTTCAAGCGTCCGCTCTTGATAGTAACGCTGTTCTATGACGCGGAGTGCAACGGGATCGTCGGCAAGCTCTTCTTGAACGGCCTCACGTATTTGCATACGGAATTCTTCGTCTTCGTAGGCGTGCAGCTCTTCCTCTGAGTGTGTGTCCGGGAGCAAGTCGCCCAGCTCCGTCTCATCAGGGCTGCCCATTGAGTTATTTGACACGGGCGTGCTCAGAGATATAGCGGTATTCAGCGGCTCGTTTATTTGTTTCTTAGTCCGAATTCCAAGAAGTGAGTTGGCACGGTTCTTAAAATGATAACCGCAATAGGAGGTGAATTTATTATCAGCCTGTCCGGGAGGTCTCTTGTTATACGCTTTTATGGCATCAAGCATAACAAAGTAGCATTCAGACAATATATCCTCAGCGGTAACACCGCATTGCAGACAACGCTCCGAATGACTTGAAGCGTACACGTTCGACATCTTACGATACAGCTTTCGTGTACGTTCCCACAGCATCGGGAGCAGTTCGTCCGCTTCACCCGTGCCGATAAGTGCCGCTATTTGCTCGTTGGTCATTGACAAAGCCCTCCCGCCGTGATATAATAGCATTAAGGTCTATATCATCTATGGGGTGGCTCGCTGTCCGGCTTGTTCGGCAACGGGCTGCTTTATGTATCTAACAAGAATAAGCAAATGCTGTCTGGCATACTTATCCGTAAGTTTACAGTAGAAGCCCCGCATTATATTACATAGTATCGGCAAGAGCTTATCAATGCCGCCAACAGCAATAAGTTTCGCAAGCTGTTCATTGGTCATTGACAAGTGCCCCTCGTTATGCTATAATAACAGATGAAAACAGTTTTCCTCGAAAGGCAGCTCGTCGTTCGGCTTATCCGGCGGCGGGCTGTTGCTTTATCAACAGGCATTACTCCCATTCGTTCCTTACCCAATAATCCACGCGTTCTTTCCAATCAGTAATATGCCGTCCGTTTGCCATTTCCCACCCATTAGATTCATACCAGTCAACAAAACGCTCTTCGTCTAAATTCTCATACCCCTTTTCTTCACAGTATTGACGCACTTGTTCGTAAGTAGGCGGGATGAATAGCGAGTGCGAGTTGTTCTCCTCTCTCACTCTCCCAGCAGCTTCCGTTATTGAATTGTTGCAATTATTGAAGTTTGTGGAGTTGTTATAGTTATTATATATAGTGTCCGTGTTGCTTTCATGTTGGTCGTTGTGTTGATTTTGTGTTGGAGATTGTGCTATATCTGTGTTGCTGTTTGTGTTGCTATCTTGATATTTATTGTAGTTATTCAGCGTTATGACGCGATATTTCCCCACTTGTGATTGTGTTATTTCTTGTGTTGTTTCCAAGTGCTTTATTGCGGTTCTTAGCTGTTGCGTTGAGAGTGAGCATCCGAGTTCAAGCTCTTTGAGAGATGCAAGGCACTGTCCGCGCTGCAATTCTATCCCTTTCTTTACCGTAGGCTTCCATGCCGCTATGATGAGCAGGTGGAAGAACAAGGCTCTCGTATATAGATTAGAATACCATTCCCAATCAAGTATTTTTCGATGTAAGGAAATCCAGCCGGAGTTAGAAGCCATGCCGCTCACCTACCCAATACTCTGATACCGCCGACAGATCGCGGCTGTTCTTCCTGCTCATCAGTGAGGCGTGAACCGTTGAGATATGCGACAAGGGACTGTTCGTTAATAAGAATACGCCCTTTCCCACTTCCGGCTCTGACTGCCGCGATCGCTCCCGACAATGCCAGATATCGGGTCATGTAGTAGGATAGTCCAAACTTTTGAGCTGCGCTTTTCAAGCTGAGCATTACAGGCTTATTGTCCGGAACGGTCTCAATGGTCTCTGTTGTACTGTCAGCGGTCGAAAGTGCCCCATAATCTTGTTTTATATATTCCATAAAAATTCCTTCCTGCACTCTTGACCTGCTCCCGACTATGTGCTATAATATACAAGGAACAGGTCTTATATTTACATCGTTCTTATTCGCCGCTCATGGTATGTCGTCAACGCCGTGAGCGGCTTTTTCTATTTTGCGTTCAAGAGCTTCGAGCGCTTCCCAATCCTCACGAGCTCCCTCATTTACAATGAACCTCTTTATCGGTTTGAGCGCCACAAAGCCGGTTATTATCCGTGCCAGTTGTCTTCGGTAGTATCGAGTAGCTTCGTCAGCAGTCCGTGCAATCCAGTAACCCTGTTCGGCGGAACAAACAGGAACGCCTTTGCGCCTTGCCTCCAATATTGCCGCTCTGATCTCTCGCTGTGTTTTCCCTGTCCGAGCACTTAATTCTTCCATAGAAACAGCGTTTTCTATTCCCACAGGGAGAAATTCGATGATGTTGATTCTCATATAAGCCTCCCTGCTATTTGTCGCCGCCGGTATTGCCAGCCGCCTGCAAACCCTTTTTGACCCAGTATCTTTCATTGATAGCGTTAACCTTGTCTTTGTTTGCAGCACGCCACTTCCTGTAGTATTCCCGCCGAGCCTCGATTGCCGCTCTTTCTTCCTCTGAAAGCATGCGCTTTTCTGTACATTTGTCTTTCATTGTAACAATTTCTCCTTTTCTATGTTGATTTTCATATAAATCCCTCTTTAATCGGTCAGCCGCGAACAAGCAAGGTACTCTTCTAATTTTTGGCCGTTGATCATGATTTTACCCCTTTTCCCGCCAATGCGTACAGCTGGGATTTCTCCGGACAAAGCCATCGCTCTTAAAATATGATAACTTAATCCGGACTTAGCTTTCGCGGTTTTAAGATCGTACATGATTGTAGACTGATCTGTTTTCTTTTCTTCCATTTTAAAATCCTTTCTCCTATAATGATTTTACTTGACAAATATTAAAAAGTGTGTTATACTTTTTGTGGATTTTCAAATCTTTAAATCCATAATCATATTATATCAAATCTTTTTGTTCTTTTCGCTATATCCACAATAAAATGTTTTTGTGGCATGTTGTTTGAACAAATCCATTATTATAGAAAGGCGGCGCAGACATTGTTAATTATGCAGGAAGTCATTAAAGACTTAAGAATGAGCAAAGGGATAAGCAGCCACAAAGAACTTGCTAAGGAGCTTGAGAAATATGCCGACCGATACGGTGTCACCGTAGGTAAATCTACACTGCAAAAACTTGAAGAAACCGACAGTAGCAAAGATGCATACAAAACTAATGTTGGGTACAAAGCCTTTTTGGCATTGGCAGATTTTTACGGAGTGAGCGTAGACTACTTGTTCGGAAGAACAGATAGCATGACTCCGGACGAAAAAACCAGAGCAGCAATTGAGATAACAGGAATAAAAGAATCGTCTATAGAAATGCTAAAATGTCAATATGCAAAATCTAAGGATACTGGTGATGACAGTTTTCAGATTGTCTCTTTATTTCTTCACTCAGTTTGTTTTTACGAAGCTATGAACCATATTATGAAATATATTGTTGCCGATACTATAACACCTTCTTTGGAACAGATTTATGCCTATTTGGAACCCGCCTTTCAGAAACAAACAAGTAGTGAAAAACTCTCAAAAGAAACTACGGCTATTATTTCGGCATTCAGAGATTTTGCAGGGAAATACACAGAAGGGTTTCGGCTTTTTAACAAATTTGAGTCATATCCTGATGTGTCTGTGAAGAATACTCTTGACAGTGCTAAGAATTATAGAGATTTTCAATATCATGCAGCTTTTCGAGCACTGGAAGAACTTACAGAAAGTGTAAAAAAGTGGTGGCAAGATTCAAATAATAGCGTTAATTACATAGAAGAGTTTTTAAAGAATATCGAAGCCAGATCAGATATAACGAGTGAAACCAAAGAGAAAATGAAAGATGCCTTAGATAAGAAAGAGGGCGACTGAGTAATGGCAAGTATATCAAAACGCGGTGACAGCTACAGAATAACCGTAAGCTGCGGCATTGACGGCAAGGGCAAGCATATCCGCAAATATCTGACGTTCACCCCGCCGCCGGGTCTTACTCCCAAGCAAACGGAAAAAGCTGTGAATCAAGCGGCAATTGAATTTGAGCAGAAGTGCCTGCATGGTGATATCCTCGACCAAAGCGTTCGGTTCAAAGACTTTGCGGAGCGCTGGCTCGAAGAATACGGCAAGCCGAACCTCAAAAGCCGTACATTCGACAGATACAAGGGCATATTGAAGCGGCTCAACATTGCTTTCGGGAATATGAAGCTGTCTGATATTCGCCCACATCATTTGAACGCATTTTATGTGAATCTGACAGAGGAAGGTGTCCGGGAGGATCTGAAGCTCACACCCTTGCCCGTAGTTACCGACCTCATCGAAAATCACCCCTTGCCGCTTTACAAGATAGCAAAAGAAGCTGGGATAGCTTTGAATACTACTCGGAACATCAAGCAGCTGAAACGAGTAAACGAAGAAACAGCGGAAAAGTTCTCCGATTACTTTGAAAAGCACGTTTCGGAACTGTTCGCCATCGAAGATAAAAGGCTATCGGATTCGACGATCCGGTACTATCACGCCGTCCTTTCCTCGTTGCTGAACACCGCCGTTATATGGCAGGTGATACCCTCAAACCCGTGCGAGCGCGTCAAGCCGCCGAAAGTCACCGAAAAGGAAAGCCGGTATCTGAACGAGTACGAGACCGCCGATCTCCTTGCCGCTCTCGAAGATGAGCCTATACAGTACGCCGTTGCGGTCAAGCTGCTCATATTCACCGGCCTCAGGCGCGGAGAGCTTTGCGGTCTGGAATGGCAGGATATAGACTTCATCAACAATAAGCTCTCTGTCAAGCGTACAAGCCTGTACAGCGTCGAGCGCGGTGTATTCGTTGATACACCCAAGACGAAGAAGTCCATGCGCACGATCACGTTGCCGACAGAGGCGGTCACCATGCTGAAAGAGTACCGGGCATGGCAGGAAGAGAGTGCCGCTAAGCTTGGAACAGCATGGAAAGGCTCGAATCGGCTCTTTACAACATGGGACGGCGCACCGATACACCCGGACACCCTTTCCGGGTGGTTTCATGGCTTCGTACAACGAAAACAACTCCCGGATATATGCCTGCATAGCCTGCGGCACACATCAGCTACCTTGCTTATAGCGGCAGGAACGCCCTTGAAAGTGGTATCCGACAGGTTAGGTCACGGCTCGCTCAGCACAACGGGAAACATCTATGTTCACCAGATACAGAGCGCAGAGGCGGCAGCTGCGGAAACGATATCCGCCATGATCGAGAAGGGCAGGAGCGAAAAAGGCAGGAAAATCGGATAATACAACAAAAGACGGCAGGCTGCATCAACCTACCGTCTTTTTTCTATCTTTTTGAAACGATTTGCGACAAATTTGCGACAAATGCCCAAAATGATGTTAAATTTATAGTTTAATAAGCAAAGAATAAAGCCGCCCAACCATATTGGTTAAGCGGTTTTTAACTGGAGCTGGTGAACGGACTCGAACCCCCGACCTGCGCATTACGAATGCGCTGCTCTACCGACTGAGCTACACCAGCGTATTAAATTGTAAAAATTTGTAAAGTCTATGTTTTGATCCGACCGATGTGTCGCTTTATCGGTACTCCACGACCTGCGCTCCTGATGCGCTTTACTCTTGCGGTTCCCGAAAAATATTTCGCAGGCTCATATTTTTCGACCGCTGCGCCATTTTCGCAGTCCTTCATCTGCCACAGGCAGCGGACGCTGAAAATGCTACCAACAGAGCTACACCAGCATATTAAATCGCGCTTATGCCGGAAAAGATACGGCACAACAGACACAGACACAACATATTGTATTCCTGCAAAGAAAAAATAGCAAATAATGCGAAAAAGTATTGCAAAAAAGAAAATAATATGTTAAAATAAAGTAGGTGTTTTTAGCACCCGCTCTATTTATTATACACATTTTTTCGGATTTGTCAAGAGAGGTTTTGCAAAATGAGCCTTAAAAATAAAACTTTTCAGATAATACTGCGGATCCTGTGCGGTCTGTTTTTTGTAGTTGCGATATTCCTGAGCGTTACGGCGGTGGTTTACTCCATGAGTGACGGGACGCCGAACATTTTCGGATCGAACATATACCTTGTAAAGACGGACGCATTCGGCTTTCTGACAGACGGGACGGCGCTGATATCGAAGCAGGTCCCCCCGTCGGAGATCCAGCGCACGAACATTGTCATCTTCAACCTTGAGAACGGGAAGCCTGCACTGGCGCAGGTACTTGACAGCGAGCTTTCGGACGGTGTTTACAGCTTCCGTGTGCTGACGGAGAACAACTCGGAGATAACGCTTACGCAGAGCCAGGTCGTAGCGAAGGGCATGAGCTATTCGGACATACTCGGCATGCTGATACGGTTTGCGGTATCGCCGTTCGGAATGATGATAGTAGCGATCGTACCGTGCATTATCATCATCATACTTGAGATAGTGAAGTTTGCGGGGAAGATAATGCCCCAGCCGGAAGTTGAGACGATAAAGAAGCAGTACGAAGTACCGACGTATGTTCCGGACGCGGACAAGACTCCCCGTCTTGAAAGGCGCGGGAAAGCGGAAGCTGCGAAAGCATACCGCACCGCATCGCTTGACAGGAGCATCGGCATTTACGACACGGGCATAAGCGAGACAGGTGCGAACCGGAAGCGCCAGCCTGCCGACACAAGGAACGAGTATGCGGACATAGCGGCGCGCCAGCAGCAGTCACCGCTGTTCACGAATCCGACGCGCAAGCCGCAGCAGAAGTCTGCTGCGAAGAACACGACGATGCCGTTATCTGCGAAGAAGCTTACGGAAGCGATAGAGGCGACGAAAGCGGAGCACGAGCTTGAGGACATGAAGAAGATGCGCGAGCAGGTAGTCCGCGACATACAGAGGACGCGCGGAGCTGCTATCGAAGCGGAGAAGGCATTCGAGACAGGCGAGCGTCAGATAAGCTCGGAAGCGCAGAGGACAGCGAAACTTGCGCGGACGACAGTTATCGGCGAGCTTTCGCGTGAGCGCACCTCGGAGTTCACGGAAGCTGCGGCGAGAGCGATAGAAGCGCAGGAAAAGCGCCGCAGACAGGCAACATCGAGCATACCCCCGGTAGCGGAACAGCCTGCACAGCAGAAGAAGATACAGCGTCCCGCGCTCCGTCTGAACCAGGACGACACAGCGCGCCAGAGTGTTGGCAATACAGCGCCGATAAATGCCGCCGCACCTTCCCGGCGCAATTCCAACACAACTACATCTATCCCGCGTCTTGACTCACTTCTCAGCGAGGACAGCGACTCGGACACAAGGTACAACATCGACGAGATTCTCGCCGGACTTGACCGCGGCAGACAGCAGAGATAACTGACAATTCACAATGCACTTTGGCAATGCACAATGCACAATGCACAATTCACAATGCACAATTGTGGAGCGCGCTTTGCGCGCATATTTGAATCGTGACGAGATTTAATGCCTCGCTAAAAGAAACAGAGTTTTAATTTTTGTCACAATTCAGATACGTCCGCGAAGCGGACACAATAATTGTCAATTGTAAATTGTCAATAAAAAAATGGAGTGCCAATATGAAACACATTCTTAAACTTTTGCTTCTCACAGTGATTTCAGCAGTAATTCTATGCGGGTGCGAGTCTTTGCCGGACGCAGATTTTGAAAGCCCGGACGCCGTTATCGATGCCACACTTGCGAACAATCCCATTCAAGAGGGCGAGATCAACGGAATGTATGACGATCTTGCAGGAAAGACTCTGCTGGTCAAGACAAACAGCAAAAAAGAGAATGATATCGCTGTTCTCTATACCGGCACATACGGCACCAATTCTGTCAATGTTTTCATCGGCGGTCTTTACGACGACAGCGGAAAACCTCTCACGAATTTTGACTACAACAAGGGCGATTATGTTGTGGTCAAGATAGACTTCGTATCCTTCCGCGGCACCAAAGACGGCAAGTTAAGGGAATATTTCATCTTCACCGGACTGAATAATTGACAATTGATAATTGATAATTGATAATTGACAATTATTGTGTCCGCTTCGCGGACATATCTGAATTGTGACAAAATTTAAAGCCCTCTTCCCTTTTGCGGAACACGGATTTTCGTCACGATTCAGATATGCGCCGCAGGCGCACCACAATTGTCAATTATCAATTATTTCAGAGTTTTTTGCTGACTTCGATAACGGCGCCGACGACGCGGACATCGTTTGCGGATTCCTTTTCAAAGCGCCTTACCGGATAGTACGGATTAATGGAATGGAGCTCGATCCAGCCTCGTCCGTACTTTATTTTTTTGACGAATGCCTCGTCTCCGATCATCACCACAGCCACACTTCCGCTGTCAACGCTGTCGCGCCGGCGGACAAGTATCCTGTCCCCGTCCTCGATGGTGGGCGCCATGCTGTCGCCTTTGACATTTATCCACAGATACTCGTCATTTTCGACATTGTGACCGATGAAAGTCGGGATATATGACGCGACACGGCTGTCGGCATAAGCGCCGAATCCTGCGCTCACGCTGTCGAATACCGGTACATTGTAAATACCGCTGCTGATGAACTCGGCATTTGTCGGTTCCGTCTTTCCGAGTATGAAAAGCGCAGTCGTCTGCAATCCCTCCGCAAGCACATCAAGCTTGTCCAGCGGGATATTTTTTATGCTTCCTGTCTCATACCGCTGGAGCGTGGATTTGCTGATGCCGGTGACATCGGCAAGTTCCTGGTATGACATTCCGAGTTCCTTTCTTCTCTGTTTTATCCGTTCCGATGCAAGTACAGTTTCCATAGCTTTCCTCCGTATGTCTCTTCCGCCCGGTTTTGACCGGACAATTACATTATATGATGTTCATAATGCAATTATATCACAAAATTCCCAATATTGCAACATATTTTGCAAAAAATTGGAAAAAGTTGCAGATATGAGTTGACAAATGCAAAAAGATGTGGTATTATAAAGTTGTCCCAAAAATGCAACAAAGGAGCAGATTTCCCTCTTTTGCAACAGGAAGGAGGAACGGTGTACAGATGTAACAGATGCGGAAACGAGAGCAACAATGCAGTCAATGTGTACGAACGGGACGGGAGCTTATCGGTGAAATGCGCGGAATGCGGAAGCACGGACGTAAGCCCCGGAACCGAGAAATGCAGTATATGCGGCAGGGTACTGTTCAGATCGGAGCGCGCCTATGAAGCGGGCGGACTGCTGATCTGCGGGAACTGTCTGACGGAAGTAATGATTGGATAGGAGAGGAGCATGAACGTTAAGAGATTTCTTGAATCGCATAAGGAAACGGACGACAGGATAAATGTCGGGCTTGAAGAGATAGCCCAGCTCCGTGCGCTTGCGGAGCGGACTACGCGGTATATATCCTTCGACGGCGGGAGCCGTCCGAAAGGCGCGGTATCCGATAAAGTCGGGAACTACGCGGTAAAGATCGCCGATCTTGAAGCAAAGATAGACCGCGAGATAGACCGGCTCGTGGATATCCGGGAGCAGATAGAGGAAATGGCATCAAGTCTCGCAGAAGAGACGCAGAGGAATGTGATAATGCGGCATTACATACTGCATGAACCGTGGGAGCTTGTCGCGGAGAAGCTTTGTTTCAGCCCCCGCCACGTCATGAGACTTCACAGACAAGCGCTGGAGAAGCTCACAGAAATGTGGAGAGAGAACGAGAGCGCGTAATAGAGATTTGAGAGATTTGAGAGCGGGGGCGCTGAGTCTGTCGGTCAGCCCCTCTGTCACCTGACGGTGACACCTCCCCTCTAAA
>JAFVBZ010000191.1 GCA_017479645.1 Ruminiclostridium sp.
CGGGTGGATTCGGACCACCGAAGCAAAGATGCAACAGATTTACAGTCTGCCCCCTTTGGCCACTCGGGAACGCTTCCTCATTTAAAGTTTCCGTTACCGGAAACATTCCTGCCTTACGGCAGTGCAAAATATATCAAAAATGCGGTTGCCCGCATAATGACATTATTTTGTGTGCAAATGCACTGGAGCTGGTGGACGGACTCGAACCCCCGACCTGCTGATTACAAATCAGCTGCTCTACCAACTGAGCTACACCAGCATACGACACCGGACATACCCGACGTCCAAACTGCTTGATTATTATAGCACGGCTCACACGGTTTGTCAAGTGTTTTTTGAAAAAAATTTTATTTTTTGCAAAATCGTCGTTTTAAATCCAGTAATCGACATCTCTTGCTTCCGCAGAAAGCTTTATTTTACCGCTGTTTCCGGCTAATACAGCTTCGATCCGGTTCAGTTTTCCGGCAGATACCGAATGCTTTTTCAGAACCGGCATTTCCGGCATTCCTGTGTCCTTGTTGTCCGGGTATTCCACACTGAAGCTCGTGACAGAAGAAAGATAGATGTCGCACACCCGCCTGTCCGCAAGCATGAATACGAGATGTGCATGCTTTTTCTGGAAGCTGTATTCACAGCCTATCAGCCGTGCTCCGGAGAAGCTGTTTTCTTTGAACAGCTTTTCGAGATCATGCTCGCCGGTCTTTCCGTCAACATCATCAAGGAATGCGCGGAGTTCGCCTTCCTTGCAGGTGAACGGGCTAAGATAGCACTTGGCAATTGATATTCTTTCCTCCGGAGAAGCGTCTTTAAGCAGAAAATCCCGTCTTGCAGCCATAACCGCGGTGCGCCACTGACCCCGCCAGCCCTGGGAAGTCTTTATCCTGCGCAGTTCCTCAAGTGCGGCTTCATCAAGCACCTTCTTGTCCTGATGCTTGCTCATCTCGTCATAAACACGGTTCGCAAGTCCCGCAAGTGTCGGGTCACAGGCAAGCTCGTCATTTTCCGGCAGACCGGAAAATTTTGCGGCATTTATAGCTTTGTTCAGCAGGGAGATCTCCTGAAGATCGTCAATCCTTATCATTTTGCTTCTCCTTTCGGGGTGATAGCACAATTATAGCACATTCCCGCCGGAATTGCAAGAAATATTGACTTTAAATGTGAAAAGTGATATAATAACGCAGTAAATCTACTGAAAATGAGGGATAACTACGGACAGACAGCCTATCTGCGCGGCGATACACGATATGTCGGGATTCGGCAGGTGCTCGCTCGCAGTCATAATACCTATAATATCCGCAATGGGGATCCAGTGCGTTCCCGTTCCTACCGCGGTGCTGTCAACGCATACCGGAGGATTTGACGATTTCGTGTTCCGGGATATGACTGATTTCATTTCCCCCTGCTGCAAGCATTACAAGGATCTCGGAATTAAGTTTGATACGATATACAGCGGTTTTCTCGCTTCCGATGAGCAGGTGGACAGCTGTCTTGAGTTCTTTGAGGCTTTCCCTGACGCACGCCGCGTAGTCGATCCGGTAATGGGTGAGGACGGCGAGTGCTATAAGACCTATACGCCGGAACTTGTGGAGCGTATGAAGGAGCTTGTCCGCAAAGCAGACGTTATTACCCCGAATGTGACGGAAGCCGCGCTGCTGCTTGATGAACCTTACCGGAGGGAACTTCCGGAAAGCGTTGCTCACGGCTGGCTTGAAAGGCTCTGCCGTATGTCACGTTCCGCCGTAATAACCGGTGTTATCGACACCGGTGAGTATGTGAATCTCTGCCTTGACGGCATTACCGGTGCATATACGCGTATCGTGTGGAAGCCGCTTCCTGTCTCATATCCGGGTACAGGGGATATGTTCGCATCGGTGATGACGGGAAGAATGATGCTCGGTGATACATTCGAGCAGGCTGCCCGCACCGCTACCGAGTTTGTCCGCAGCGCTGTGAAAGCCACTATGGACAACGGCCAGCCTTCCCGGAACGGAGTTGAGTTCGAGCGTGTGCTGGGACTGCTGCAAAAGTGACGATAATACTAAATTAGCATCAATCCGCAGACAAAATCAAAATTCGTCACGATTAAGATATGCACGCAGAGCGCGCTCCATAATTGTGCATTGTGCATTGTGAATTGTGAATTTGTCTGTATTTCGATAGAAATACAGAGAAAAGCCCGTGGGTGTTCTGTTTGGAGCACCTGCGGGCTTTTCTGATTTATGGCGTTTAGAGAAGTTTTATGTTTGTGTGCCGGCAGGGAGCTGAGCCTGTTCCGAACCGGCGTTCTGCGGCATTTCTCCCATTCCGCCTCCGAAGCCGCCGAACCCTCCGGGACCGCCGTGCATTCCGCCTCTTCCGCCGAAACCGCTTTCCGGCATCTGCGGCATCTCACCGTCGGGAAGGGCAGGGGGATTTCCGTCCTGCTGCGGCATCTGACCGTCCGGCAAAGCCGGAGGATTGCCGTTCTGCTGTGGCATCTCACCGTCCGGAAGTGCCGGAGGTTCTCCCTCGGGCATCTGCGGCATTCCGTTTTCGGAGCCCTCGGGTGCGCTCTGCGGAGTTTCTGCCGGTTTATCCGGCTGTGCGGCATTGCTGCTTTCCTGCTTCTCCGTGGAGGTATCGGAAGTCTTGTCTGGCTTTGTTACATTTTTGGAGCCGCTGTCTGCCGAATTGTCGGCAGTCTTGGTGTCAGAGCCGGAGCCGTTCTGTGCGGAGCTTTCTTCCATGTTAAAACCGCCGCGTTTGCCGCGTCCGCCGAAATCGCCGTTTCCGGAGGCATCGGTATTATTGCCGCGCCCTCCGGATCCGCCTGTACCGCCGAAGCCGCCGTGAGCGAAATTGCTGCCTGAGCCGTAGATGTTGGAGGTCATCTCAACGCTGTATTCCTTTTCGCCTGCACTTACGGTGTATGTGCTGCCGGAAGCGACTTCGGGAGTGCTTATTACCGCGCACTGGAACTGCTTTTCGGGAGCGTAGCTTATAAGAACATTGCCGTCTGCGTCTTTGAGGGAGATCTCGGTTCCTGCTGCGATCGAGCCGTCGAAAGTATAGAGTATCGAGCCCTGAGTCGAGTCGGAGCCGAAGTTTTCAGCCATGCCCGTTGCACCGGCTGCTATTATGCTGCCGCCTGTGATAGTTGCGGAGATGCCGGAGTCGATCGCACCGTTGCCGGAGTTGGTAGGTCCGCTTACGAAGACCGTACCGCCGCTTACTGTCAGGTAGCCGTTTGAATCGAGACCGTCGCCGTCCGCATTTACGGTAACAATGCCGCCGGATATCTCCAGTTTCGCGTTCGCATCGGTATCCATCATTCCGCCGCCGAATCCGCCGTTTCCGGAATTGCTGCTGCCTGCCGCGTTCATACCGTCATCGGAAGCCTTTACACTGATAACGCCGCCGCTAATGCTGATCACTTCGCCTTCAAGACCCTCGTAGCTTTCCGTTACATTCACGGTGCCGTCGCTGATCGAAAGTGTGGTCTCGGCATGAATGCCGTCGTCGCCGCTCTTTGCGGAGATGCTGCCGCCGGTCACGGTCACAGCTCCGTTCGAGTGGATAGCGTCATCGGCAGAGTCTATTATAAATGTGCCGCCGCTTATGGTGATGAGCGAATCGGACTTGATGCCCTTGCCGGAGTCGCTCTGGGTATTTGCGGAACTGTCTGTCGAAGCGGCACTGTCCATATCCCAGCGCATACCGCCCCAGCCGCCTTTTCCGAAGCTTTCGGTGCGCTGCTTGGAACCGCTTGCACTGCCGCCGGCGGAGATAACTGTTACGGTGCCGTCAGCCGCCGTGATATCGCCGGAAGCGTCGATCGCATCATTTCCGCTGGTGATCGTGATATTTCCGCCGCAGACATATACGAATCCCTTGTCCGCGCTGTTTTCATTTTCGGCGTGAATTCCGTCCGTACCGCTGGTTATGGTGATACTACCGTCTGCTATGCGAACGCTTTCGTTGCAGTCAATGCCTTTCTTTGCGGACTCTATCGTGTATGTGCCGCCGGTCACTTTGAGATCGTCCTTGGCAACGATCCCGTGCGCTGTTTCGGAGGATATTTCAAGCGTACCGCCGCCGTTGAATGTGATATCCGCTTTTGCGAATACCGCACCGTCGATGTTGACGTCATCGGAATTGACATATTCGCCGGAAGAAGCAAGCTTGTTTACGCTGTTCTCTGTTGTGGTCACGAATACCTTATCCGCGCTCTTCACATATAGTGCGGCGCTGCCGGAATCCGTCACCGATGCATTGGAGAGAACTATCTGCACCTTTTCTTCGCCTGCATCGACTACGATCTGACCGTCGGAGAGGGAGCCTGTGAACAGGTACGAGCCCTTTTCGGTAATGGTGATCGTACTGCCGTTTACGGTAACACCGCTGCCGGAGACTGTGGTTCCGCTGTCGGAAAGGTTTACTGTCGTTTCATCGGAATAGCCGATCTCGAAGTCCCTTGATGTGAACATATCGTCTGCCGATACCGCAGAAGCGGTCTTTACCGACAGTTCGCCCGTGACTGCGGATCCGGAGCTTTCTGCGCTGCCCGCAGCCGCCGATGTGCCGGAATTTCCGGAAGCGGGAGACTGTGTGTTTTCTGTCTGTTCTGTATTCTTGATGCCTGCGCACGATGTCATCATAATGCAGGCTGCCGTTAATGCTGATAATGCTGTTCTTTTTTTCATAGTGATCTCTCCTTTTTACATTTCTGCCGAAGGATCCGCAGTCTGTCTGCTGACAGCTATCTCAAGGTTGCCGTTTCTTGTGCGGAGTTCGTCTATCATCGGCTTTTCCGAGCCGTTCTCCTTGAAAACTATGTCGTATGTGAGCTTGTTAAGGCTTCCAAGGTTGGTGGTCTTGACCTTTGTGAGTTTCCATTCGGAGGTGTACCTGTTCATGATGTCATCGAAGATGTCACCGTAGTTAAGGTCTTCCGGTACTGTCACGGAAAGTGTTCTGCGAAGCTCGATGTTCTTTTTCTCGCCGAAGCGTACTGCCGAGTAGATAACGTTCACGATGCACATTATTACCGTGAATACAGCGCCGTATGCGGGATAACCCATTCCGCAGGCGAGTCCCGATGCCATTGCGAGGAATATCGCTGCGATCTCCTTTGCGGTTCCGGGAGTTGAACGGAATCTTACGAGTGAGAATGTACCGGCTACCGCCACGCTTGCTCCGAGACTTCCGCTTACCATCATTATGATCGCTGCCACGACTGCGGGGAGCGTTGCGAGAGTTACCACAAAGCCTTTGCTGTATGTGGATCTGTAGGTGTAGAACAGCGCCGAGATAAGTCCGAGTACAAGCGCAGCGCCTATAGTGATGAGAAAACTTCCGAGTTCAAGAGTCTGAGCGGTCTCAGCCGCGAAGATGTTGTCAAAGATATTGTTAAGCACAGTAAGCGCCCCTTTCATTTGTTTTTTCGTTCATTTCCCTTACCATTGTGGAATATGCTGTCCCGTATTTCGAGAAGGAGATCTGTCTTATTTGCAGCTCGCTCAGCAGCTTTACGAACCATAGCGGCATTGCGGCACCGCACTTTATTTCCATAAGCGACTGACCGGGTTTCAGAAGCTGTCTGCCTGACGGGCGGGAGGTGAGCCGTACATTGTCCGTTCTCCAGAGGATATTCCTGTCGAATGTTACCCGGAGTCCCGGATCTTCTTCGCTGAAGTAGGCGTTTCTGTCGTAGCAGATGTACATTGCCGGAACAAGTCCGCCGTAGAACTTTGTGAAGTAGTCTATCTCACGTTCGATCTGTCCGTCATTCGGGAGGGAAGAACCGCTGTTTATGAAATCCGCGGCTTCGTTCTGCCGGAGAGATATACGGCGCTTGTAAACTATGCCGTCGTACTTCTTTTTAAGCTCCATGAATACCTTTCCGTCCTCTTTGACCCTGCCGTAGCTTCTTATACGGAATTTTTCCTTATATACCGGCTTTTCGAGCGACTTTCTTATGATGCGGAAGTCCGGAGTGTCGCAGTAAACGTTGCATATCGTGCTTTCTCCGTGCTCGTCCGGTATCATCTTCCCCGCGAATGCGGCTTCAAGAGCCGATCTCTGTTCCGCGTTCACAAGGAATTTTATTTCGGTTCTTTTGAATGTCGTTATATCCATAATGCGCTCCTTTATGTATGAGATCCTTCCGGATCGTCTCTTTGTTTGTTTCTATGGCTTTATTATAATCTACTAACTTAAAAGTTACTTAAACCGTTTTTGTAAGTTTTGTGAAAACTTACATATAAAATTATCATTTTGCACAATCTGCATCGTCGGTTTTTTGGTTGACTTTACATTAAGATAGTGGTATAATCAAATTACGATCCGTAAAAAATGAAGGAGGTAATTCAGGAATGGGCAATCTCTTTTTTGCAGGAAAAGACGGGCTTTCCGCCGACATACCGCGTATCTGCGCCGATCAGGCAGGATATCTTCCGAAGAGCTGCAAGACTGCGGTGCTTACATTTCCGGCTGAACTCTTTTCTATTATAGATGAAAACGGTGAAAAACACTTCGAAGGTGCCGTGACCCATTTCGGGCATGACGAATGCTCGGGCGACGATGTATATATTGCGGATTTCACATCTTTTGAAAGAAGCGGAAGCTACCGTATAACGGCAGGAGGTGTGACATCACCCCTTTTCCGCGTGGGACACGGCGTTTACGGAAAGCTGTTCCGGGATACCGCAAAGGCTTACTACTATTTGAGATGCGGCTGTGATCTTGAGGAGAAGTATGCGGGCGCATACACACACGCGGAGTGCCATACGAGTGAAGCCGAGATACTCGGAGAAGGCGGGAAGGTCGATGTATCGGGCGGCTGGCATGATGCCGGAGACTACGGACGTTATGTCACAGCCGGAGCATGTGCCTGCGCACAGCTTTTGTATTCCTACAAGATGTTTCCGGAAGCATTTGAGAAGCTGGATCTCAACATACCCGAGAGCGGCTCCGGAGTTCCGGATATACTCAGCGAATGCAGATACGAGCTTGAATGGATGCTGAAAATGCAGAGGCAGGACGGAAGTGTGTACCATAAAGTCACAACTATGCGCCATGCTCCGTTCATAATGCCGGAAGACGACAGGGAACAGCTTTATGTATTCCCGATAAGCTCTATGGCTACTGCCGATTTCTGCGCATTGTGCGCGCTTGCGGCGGGTATATATCAAAAGTACGACAAGGCGTTTTCGGAAAGGCTGAAAAAAGCGGCTGAGCTTTCATATCAATGGCTTGAAAAGCATCACGAATTTATAGGGTTCAATAATCCGGAAGGCTGCGATACCGGTGTTTACGGCGAGAGCAGCGATGTTGACAACAGATACTGGGCAGCCGCGGAAATGTTCGCGCTTACAGGCGAAAAGCGCTATTCGGCAGAGTTCGTGCGCCTTTACCATGAGGGTTTTGACCGCGACGACTATGTGCGCACCGCCCTCGGATACAGCATTATCGGCGGTCTCGGCTCACTCGCCTATATCCTCTGTGACCGTGAAGGGCGGGAAAACGCTATTGCGAATGCACTTAAGGATCAGTTCGCCGGAGAAGCTTATTGGCTCAGGGATAAGGCGGTAAAGAGCGGCTACGGAGCGGCAATGGAGGACTGGGATTACTACTGGGGCAGCAATATGGTGCTCATGCAGCACGCTATGAAGTTTATCCTTGCCGGAATGTTCACCGGCAACAGCGAGTTTTACGATCTTGCCGAAGATCAGCTCCATGTGCTCCTCGGCAGGAATGCGCTCGGTATAAGCTATGTTACCGGTATCGGTGAGAACAGATGCCGTTTCCCGCATTACCGGCCTTCCGAAGCCGACGGCATAGAAGAGAGCATTCCCGGGCTTGTTATCGGCGGACCCAACCGCAATCTCAATGATCCCCATGCGTCGCAGCTCATACCCCAAGGCACTCCGCCTATGAAATGCTTTGTGGATAACAAGGACTGCTATTCGCTCAACGAAGTCACGATTTACTGGAATTCTCCGGTTGTATGCGTTCTCGCTTTTCTTGCGGGAAGAGAATGATATAGACAAATGCACAATTCACAATGCACAATGCACAATTTTGGAGCGCGCTTTGCGCGCATATCTGAATCGTGACGAAATTTGATTTGGTCTGCGGATCGATGCTAAATTAGTATCAGATAAGAAAAAGCTTGAGATAAGGGTTATGCCCTTTTTCTCAAGCTTTTTTGCTTATTATCGGTTTTTTACTCTGTATCTTTGGTGACGATCACGTCCACACCTGTGCCGGCAGCATCGGATACCGCAATATCGCCGATCTTCACCGGAAGCTTTACCGATGCGGATTTGACAGCTTTGACGACATCAAATATCCTGTCTTTCGGAACGGCTGTCCCGGTCTTGACGGGAACAGGCTTACCGCTGTCTGACATTATTGTAGTCGTCACCATTCTCGTAGGCGCGGAAACCTCCGTCTCGGCATACTTCTTTCCTACTCCGCAGGTGTTGCCGGTAACGCTCACAGCCTTTCCGTCCTCAACTTCGACAGTGAGTTCGCAGCCCATAGGGCAGCCTATGCAGATCATATTCCGTGTCATACTTGCCCCTCCTCTATGCTGACCGTTATATCGCCGCCCGCGCTGCGAAGCAGTTCCGGCTTTATAACGATATCCTCCATTTCACTGGGTACGGTTATCCTTTTCTTCTTTGAAATAAGCTCGGTGCTTTCGTTTCCGACTTTTATTGCGCACCCCTTATACACGTTCCTTACGCGGAACCGGATATGGATATCCTCGTCAGCGTTCGCTGTATCGACAGTGCAGGGAACAGTGTACCGCACGCCGTTTCCGGGGATTATCCTTATTATCTCCGGAGCATTGTTCTTTCTGCCTTTTTCGGTGATATACCGCGCGGCATTTCTTCCCGCACGCGCAGCTTCCTCTGATACAAAATCCACGAGATCGTGAACATGCAGCACATTTCCGCAGGCGAAGATGCCCTCTGTGCTGGTCTGGAGCCTGTCATCGGCTTCGGGACCGTTAGTCATTCCGTTTATCTTTATCCCGGCTGTGAGCGACAGTTCGTTCTCCGGTATAAGTCCGCAGGAAAGCAGCAGTGTGTCACATTCGTAATACTGCTCCGTTCCGGGTATCGGCGTACTTGTCGAATCGACTTCGGATATTGTCACGCCTTCCAGCTTTCTCTTTCCTTTTATATCCGTGACAGTGTGGCTAAGCAGGAGCGGTATCCCGAAATCGTCAAGGCACTGCACGATATTGCGCTTTAGTCCGCCGGAGTAGGGCATAAGTTCCGCTACTGCCTTAACGTGTGCGCCTTCGAGAGTCATTCGCCTTGCCATTATCAGACCGATATCACCGGAACCGAGGATCACGACTTCCTTGCCGGGCAGGAATCCTTCGCAGTTCACAAGCTTCTGCGCTGTTCCGGCTGTGTAGATGCCCTGGGGTCTCATTCCGGGTATGTTCAGCGCTCCCCGCGGTCTTTCGCGGCAGCCCATTGCAAGTATCACAGCTTCCGCTTTTACGGTGCGCAGACCCTTTGCCTTGCTCACGACGGTGATCTCTTTATCCGGACTTATGGAAAGCACCATGCTTCCGGTCTCGTATCTTATGCCGCGCTCTTTTACCTGCGCTATAAATCTTCCCGCGTATTCGGGTCCCGTCAGCTCCTCCTTGAACGTGTGCAGCCCGAAGCCGTTGTGTATGCACTGGTTCAGAATGCCGCCGAGCTCCGTGTCACGCTCGAATATCGTTACGTCCTTTATGCCGCTGTCGTAAGCGGAGATCGCCGCAGCCATACCCGCGGGACCGCCGCCGATAACTGCGAGAGATATATTTTCAGCCATTTTTCTTCACTTCCCCGTAAGTTATTCCCTGCTTCTTCGCAAGCATATCTATGACCTTCGGCGAGCAGAAGCCTGCCTGGCATCTGCCCATTCCGGCTCTTACACGGCGCTTTACCCCGTCGAGAGTTGCTGCGCCCAGCGGACGCTCTATGCTGTCGAGTATCTCGCCTTCGCTTATCTGTTCGCAGCGGCAGACTATCTGACCGTATTCCGGTCTCTTCCGTATCAGTTCCGCCCGCTCCTCCGCCGGCATTGAAGCAAGTTTCGGAATGCCTTTTCTTATCGGGTCAAAATCAGGCTTTTCCTTAAGCGGCAGTATTCCTGCAACAATATCCCGGATATAAAGCGCGATCGCAGGTGCGCTCGTAAGACCGGGAGACTCTATTCCCGCTGCGTCTATGAAGCCTTTCACCTTGTCGTCTTCGCGTATGATGAAGTCGCCGGTATTGCCTGCCGCACGCAGACCGGCGAAAGATGTGATGACCTGTCCGTAGGGGATATTCTTCACCGACAGCGCACTCTTCGCCCTGACGTTTCCGAGACCGCCACGGGTAGTCGCGGTATCCTCACGGTTTTCGGTATCGTCGGCGGTAGGTCCCAGCAGAAGATTGCCGTGAACAGTAGGGGAAACGAGTATGCCTTTGCCCATTTTTGTCGGGAGCTGGAAGATCGTGCAGTTCACAGTCTTTCCCGCGTTCCTGTCGAGCAGCATATATTCGCCGCGCCGCGGAGCTATAGTGAATGACGGTTCGCAGACCATATCGTGTATCTTGTCCGAGAATACGCCGGCGCAGTTGATAACGCACTTTGCTGTTACCGCGCCTTTGGTTGTTCCTACCGTGAATATGCCGTTTTCATCGCGGGAAATGCCGGTAACAGCCGCGGAAAGCATAAACTCTGCTCCGTTTTTGTGTGCGTTCTCCGCGAATGCAAGCGTCATCTCGAATGGGCAGACTATTCCCGATGTGGGCGCGTACAGGGCTGCGTACACCTCGTCAGAAAGATTTGGTTCGAGTTCAAGAGCCTCGTTCCTGTCAAGTATCTTTAATCCCTCAACGCCGTTGGCTTTACCGCGCTCCAGCAGTTCCTCCAGCTTTGCAAGCTCGCTTTCTTCCCGACAGACTACCATCGCTCCGGAGCGGCGGAACGGAATGTCAAGTTCCTCGGAAAGCTTGTCCATCATAGCGTTGCCCTGTACGTTGAGCTTTGCTTTAAGCGTTCCGGGAGCGGCATCGAAACCGGCATGGATAATGGCGCTGTTTGCCTTGCTCGTTCCTTCGCAGACATCGCTCTCCCTGTCGATGACGAGAATATCAAGATCGTACCGCGAGAGCTCTCTTGCCGCAGCGCAGCCCACAACTCCCGCACCGATTATCACCGCATCATATTTCATTTCGGGATCCACTTCCTTTAATTTATACTTTAATGCTATTATAGCACAGTTTTTTGTGATGTGTCAATAATTCTTCTCAACGAAGAACAATTTTTTTGTACTTTTTGTTGCATTTGCCGGAGAAATGTGATATAATTAAAATGATATAATATGGTGAGATATATGTAACGGTTTTGTAACCGGTTTGATATTATGATAAAGAGGGAAAGAGATGGATAAGGTTAGAAAACGTGCGGCGGTGTTTGTAGGGCAGGCTGACGAAAGCTACCAGAGCAGGTTTATTTCCGGATTCCTTGAAAAGGCATTCGGTTACGATATGGACGTCTGCGTTTTTTCGATGTACAGAAAATATCAGGATACCGCTGACCGTGAAATGGGCGAGTCGAACATCTTCTCGCTCATGGTGCCGGATATGTTCGACTGCGCGGTTATCATCGAGGACAGCATACAGACCGCCGGTGCCGCGGATACGCTTGAAGAAAGGCTTCACAGGACATTTCACAAGCCTGTGCTGGTGATTGAGAAGGAGAGCCCCTATTTCCCAAGCGTATATACAGACTGCACAGATTCCATAAAGGAGCTTGTTGCGCATCTTATCGAGGTGCACGGTTACAGGGATATCGCCTATCTGTCCGGAAAAAAGTGGCATGAGCACGCCCAGCGCCGTCTTGAAGTGTTCACGGAGGCGATGCATGAACACGGACTTGATGTCCCGGAGGACAGGATCGTTTACGGAGACTTCTGGTACCAGAGCGGTGAGGTCTGCGCAGATCAGCTTCTTGCAGACGGGAAAAAGCCCCCGGAAGCCGTAGTGTGCGCCAACGACGCAATGGCGATCGGACTCGGAAAGGCTCTTGTATCCCGCGGGGTAAGAGTTCCGGAAGATACCGCTGTCGTAAGCTATGACTCCACTTTCGAGGGTCAGACTTCTCCGGTCAGCATCACCTCCGCCGTTATTCCCGCAAGAGAACTTGGAGTATATGCCGCGGAGTATATCTTCAACTGTATGAACGGTTCCGATACCAAGCCTTTTTATGCGGAACCGTCACTGCTCATAGGGGAAAGCTGCGGCTGCAAAGAAAAGAATATGCCCGGCTACAGCCTGAAAAGAACGGAGTGGGAGACCGAGATCTCTTCCGAGGGATTCGATTCCGTAAACAATACGCTTGCAGAGAATATCCTTGCCCAGACAGGTCTTGAGGAATACCTCGGCACAATGTTCTCTTATGCTTATCAGATCAAGGGCGCTCAAAGCTTTCATTTCTGTCTTGCCGCGCCGTGGAAGTATATGGGGAGCGACGCTTCGGTCACAGTTCCGAATGAGGGCTATCCCGACAAGATGATATACGCGGTCAGATATAACAATGACCGCAGAGACGGACATGTCGGGCTCGACAGGTCATTTGATACTTCCGAGCTGCTTCCGGCGCTTTACGAGGAAAGGGAAGAGCCCTGCGCGTTCTTCTTCACTCCGGTTTACTGCGAGCGCCAGTGCTATGGTTATGCGGCGGTAAGCTACGGCAATGCCGCAAGAACTTACGATGATCTGTACAGACGCTGGATAGGGCTTGTGTCAAGAGGATTTGAAAATCTTCGCAGAGGTCTTGTGATCCAGTGTGTGCAGGATCAGCTCGATAAGATCAAAAAGAGCAAGTTTGATCCGGCAGGCGCAGCTTATGAAAGCCTTTCTGCCGAGGAGAAGGAAGAGTATGACCTTGTAGGGAAGATACTCGATGAGAACCTGCTTACATACCATTTCCAGCCTATCGTTAATACCGTTGACGGCAGTATCTATTCTTACGAAGCGCTTATGAGATCGAAAACAGAAAAGCGCATATCCCCGCTCTCGATCATAAAGTACGCGAATATGCAGGACAGACTTGCGGACGTTGAACGCGCCACATTCCTCAATGTCCTCTCCATTATTGACAGCAGAAAGTCAAGCTTCGGCACAGCCAAAGTATTTATAAACAGCATTCCCGGAGTGCGTGTGAGCGACCACGACTTCGATCAGCTTGCCAAGTATCTCCGGAAGCACTCGGATACCGCCGTTGTAGAGCTTACCGAGGAAGCGGAGCTGAGTGATGCGGAACTTGACAGGCTCAAGGAGTTCTTCCGCAGGCTCGATATCAAGATCGCCGTCGATGACTACGGGACCGGCTATTCAAACGTCAGCAACCTGCTCCGCTATATGCCGAACTACGTCAAGATAGACCGTTCGCTGCTCAGTGAGATCCAGAACAAGCCGCAGAAACAGCACTTTGTTCGTGAAGTAATAAGCTTCTGCCGCGATAACAATATCATGGCTCTTGCAGAAGGCGTTGAGACTTCCGAGGAAATGCGCACCGTAATCAATCTCGGTGCCGATCTGATACAGGGATACTATACCGCAAGACCTACAGAGGAGCTCGTTCCGGAGATCGACAGCAAGATACGCGATGAGATCCGCAGATATCACCAGGAACAACTTAACGGCGGGGCAGGGCATATCTATGTGGCAGGAAAGACAAACCGCGTCACGCTCTCGGCACTTGCCAAGGAAGGCTGTACCGAGATATCGGTAGGGCAGGGGACCATGGTCTATAAGGATATTACGATCATAGGCACTCCCGGTCTCAAAACAGATATACACCTTACCGTCGAGTCCGGATACAAGGGCCGCATCACGCTGGAGAATGTTTATTTTTCAAATGATAAGAACCGTCCGTGCGTTGAACTCGGCGGAGGTTCCGATGTTACACTCGTCCTTGTGGGTGAGAACCATTTCCATAATTCCGGCATACTTGTCCCTGAAGGAGCAAGATTCAATCTTGAGGGTGAGGGAAATCTCAGAATAGAGCTGAGTGCGTCGGAATACTACGGCATCGGTGCAGGATCAGACGAAAAGAACGGTGAACTCATCTTCTCACATTCCGGTTCGCTTATCATACGCGCAAGGGGAGTTGCCGGTACTTGCATAGGCTCCGATCTTGGCGGCGTTATCCGAATGAAGAGCGGTCTTTATGCAATAGAATCCGACGGAAATGTCTGTGTCGGCATCGGTTCCTTCTCCGGTAACACCGATATTGATATTTTCAGCTGCAATGTTTCGGTAGAGACTGCGGCGATCTCCGGTGTCTGCATTGGTTCTATGGACGGCAGTACCAATATCAGGATCGAACATTCTTCATTCAAGGCGTACTGCGACGGAAGCGACTGTGCTGCTATCGGTACTGTGAACGGCGCGGAATGCTCGGTGCATGTTTCAGAGTCCGGTATGATCGCTGATGTCAACTCTGTCAACGGTACGGTTGTTGGCGCTGTCAACGGTAAGACGAGTCTTGAGGTCAATTCCTCTTCGTTCAGGATCGAATGCTCCGGCGAACAGACTCTTGCAGTCGGCGGAAAGAATGAGAATATCAGCATCGGTCTTTACAGTTCAGATATAAAGGTAAGTGCCAGAAATAAGCTCAGCCGTGATACCTACGCAAAAGATGAGAATATCACAATCATAAACGGGCGCGCAAGATTCACGGTCAACGGGACAGCTGTCGAACGCACGGTTATAGTTAAGGATTGATGCGCTGGTTATGTGAGTGGATATAATGAATAATCGGAGGTTTTAATCAACCTCCGATTATTTTTTTACAAAATTC
>JAFVBZ010000192.1 GCA_017479645.1 Ruminiclostridium sp.
AGATTAATACGTAAAGGGTATTTATAATAACGGGAGAGAATGCTATGTCTTCGCAATCTAGTGAATATACATTAGCTATAGAATATATATTATTCATATTAATTTTGGTTATTGGCATTGCATCTATTATTACTGTTGTTGTTTACAAAAGAATAAAGGTTAAACATTATAATTTTGTTGTCGAAACCAGTAATAAACTCAAAAAAATACTATCTATCAATGACTCCTACAAATTCTATAGTATATATCCTTTGCATTTCAGTCGCTCATGTAAGTCAAAAAAAGAGTATGATTGTTTGGTATTAAAAGATATTCTTGTAACCTGTCTTGGAGAGAAGCCGGATACTTATGAAGAATTAATAAAAATGGCTAACAATAACGATAGGCTATACACGGATTATTTAGATGAGTTTATGACAATAATGAACCATAATTCGGAAGAAGATGAGCGATTATACAATAATTATCCGTTTTATCAAGAATTAGAGAAGTTCATTTGCGATCAAAATATGCTCCATCCTGCAACAACACTTGTTGCAGAAGTCGAAAAATCCTACACCAGTCCGCAGGGAAGAAATAGCTATTGCTATGATGCTGATTTTAATCAAAATGAAATAATAGAATGTTTGTCACAAACTCAAAAAGCACGATCTATTCGTAACAGTATTAATTATGAAAGAGCAATAATGACAAACTCTTTGCGCTATGACGTATTAAAAAGAGACAAGTTTAGATGTGTCATTTGTGGAGCAACTGCACAAGACGGAGTTAAACTTCATGTTGATCACATTTTTCCAGTATCTAAAGGCGGGAAAACTGAGCTGGATAATTTGAGAACATTATGTGAAAGGTGCAATAGAGGAAAAGGGGCTAAATACGATTATGATGGGATTAATTAGTTGACTCAATCGCCTGCAAAACTAAAAATAAAATATGAAAGGATATAATACAATGAGAAGCGATTTTCTGAAAGACGGAGTTGCGAGACTGCCGCACCGTTCTCTGCTTAAGGCGCTCGGGCTTACCGACAGTGAGATGAAGAAGCCTTTTATCGCAGTAGTCAGCGCGGCAAGTGATTATGTGCCGGGTCACATGCACCTTCATGAGCTTTCCCGGGCTGTAAAGGACGCTATCCTTAACGGCGGTATTCCCTTTGAGTTCAGCACTATAGGCGTGTGCGACGGACTTGCCATGAACCACAAGGGAATGCGCTATCCGCTCGCTTCCCGTGAGCTTATAACCGACAGCATCGAGGTCATGCTTACTGCTCACCCGCTTGACGGTGCTGTGTTTGACGATTGACCCGTGCCTGCGCGGACTGCGGAAGCATGACGCTTCACACTTGTGTTAGGTATTGACAAAACTTTCAGAATATGATAGAATAAACACGAACCTCGCGTTCGTGTTTATTTCGTCAGTGTATGTGCGGAAATCTGATCTATTACAACGAAGACAGAATGATCGGAGGATATTTTGGACAAATTCGTATTAAAATCACCTTACAAGCCTACCGGCGATCAGCCGCAGGCTATAGACAAGCTCGTCGAGAGCATAGAAAGCGGGAATCGTGAGCAGGTGCTCCTCGGCGTTACCGGTTCCGGAAAGACCTTCACAATGGCGAACATCATCGAACGTATCAACCGCCCGACTCTTGTTCTTGCGCACAACAAGACGCTTGCCGCACAGCTCTGCAGCGAGTTCCGGGAGTTTTTCCCCGACAACGCGGTAGAATATTTCGTGTCGTACTACGACTACTACCAGCCGGAAGCGTATATCCCCTCAACCGACTCCTATATCGAGAAGGACAGCGCGATAAATGATGACATAGACCGTCTTCGCCACTCCGCCACATTCTCTCTTGCGGAAAGGCGTGACGTTATCATAGTCTCCTCCGTTTCCTGCATCTACAGCCTCGGAAGCCCGGGGGAATACCGCTCCAATACCGTTTCCTTGCGAAAGGGAATGGAGATCGGGCGGGACGAGCTTGTGAAGAAGCTGATACAGATGCAGTACGAGCGCAACGACGTGAATTTTGTCAGAAACAAGTTCCGTGTACGCGGCGATACAGTCGAGATATTCCCGGCAGGTGCAACGCAGGAGAATGCGGTTCGCGTCGAGTTTTTCGGCGATGAGATAGACCGCATATCCGAGTTTGAGGTTGTGACCGGACTTGCAAAACGCGAGCTGCTGCATGCCGCAATATTCCCCGCGTCGCACTATATCGTCGGAAGGGACAAGCTGGAAGCGGCGCTTAAAGACATCGAGGAGGAAATGGAGCAGCAGGTGGAGAAGTTCACCGCCGAGCACCGCCTTATCGAAGCCCAGCGCATCGCCGAGCGTACAAAGTATGATATGGAGATGCTGCGTGAGATAGGAATGTGCAAGGGTATCGAGAACTATTCCCGCGTGCTTTCGAGACGCGCTCCCGGCAGCACCCCGATAACGCTTATAGACCATTTCCCGAAGGATTTCCTGCTTATGGTGGACGAGAGCCATGTCACGCTCCCGCAGGTAAGGGGAATGTTCGGCGGAGACAGTGCCCGCAAGAAGAACCTGATAGAATACGGGTTCCGGCTGCCCAGCGCCTATGACAACCGTCCGCTGAACTTTGACGAGTTCTATGAAAAGATCAACCAGGCGGTGTATGTTTCCGCTACCCCCGGACCGTTCGAGCGGGAGCATGCAAAAGTCGTGGCGGAGCAGATAATCCGTCCTACCGGACTTGTGGATCCCGAGATCATCGTGAAGCCTACTGACGGGCAGATAGAGGATCTCGTTTCCGAGATAAACGGGCGGATTGCAAGAAACGAGCGTGTTCTTGTTACGACCCTTACGAAGAAAATGGCGGAAGACCTTACGAAGTACCTTGAAAAGCTGGAGCTTAAAGTACGCTATATGCACCACGATATCGACACGATCGAGCGCATGGAGATAGTCCGCGATCTGCGTCTCGGCGAGTTTGATGTGCTTGTGGGAATAAATCTGCTGCGCGAGGGACTTGATATTCCGGAGGTATCGCTGGTGGCTATCCTCGACGCGGACAAGGAAGGTTTTCTGCGAAGTGAGTCGTCGCTGATACAGACCATAGGCAGAGCGGCGAGAAATGCCGGCGGACAGGTAATAATGTAAGCGGACATCGTGACCGGGAGCATGGAAAATGCCATAAACGAGACCAACCGCCGCCGCGAGATACAGATGAAGTACAACGAGGAGCACGGCATCGTTCCGAAAACCATAATCAAGGAAGTCCGTGATATAATCGACATTTCCGCAAAGGACGAAAAGATCGGCAAGAAGCCGAAGTCGAAGCTCACCGCAAAGGACAGGGAAAAGCTCATAACCCAGTACACCGCGATGATGAAAGAGGCGGCAAGAGTGCTTGATTTCGAGCAGGCAGCATATTTCCGCGACAAGATAAAGGAGCTTAAAGGAGAGAAGTGACTGAAATGAACGGGATATGGGCAGAGATGTATAATGCGGCAAAAGCCGTTCAGAACGGCAGAAAAGTCTCTGCTTACGTTGAAGCCGGCGGTGTTGCGGCGGCAGTCCTGTCCGCTTCCGGAAAGATATACACGGGAGTTTGTGTGGATACATGCAGTACCCTCGGCATCTGCGCCGAACGGAACGCGATATTCAATATGCTGACGAACGGCGAGCAGGAGATAAGCAAGGTACTGGCGATAATGCCGGACGGAAGGACAGGCGCGCCCTGCGGAGCCTGCCGTGAGCTTATGGTGCAGCTTATGCCGGAAAGATACAAGGATATAGAGATAATGCTGGACTATGGCGCGGAGCGTGTAATAACGCTCGGTGAGCTTACTCCGGAATGGTGGATATAGAAAGAGATAACGAAAGGAACAAAAGAATGGCAAACGATAAAATTGTGATAAGAGGCGCGAAAGAACACAACCTCAAGAATATAGATGTGACTATCCCGCGTGACAAGCTCGTGGTATTTACGGGGCTGTCGGGTTCGGGAAAATCCTCCCTCGCTTTCGATACGATCTACGCGGACGGACAGCGCCGGTATATGGAAAGCCTTTCCTCTTACGCGAGAATGTTTCTCGGACAGATGGAAAAGCCCAATGTCGAGAGCATCGAGGGACTTTCCCCCGCTATCTCCATTGACCAGAAAACTACCTCCAACAACCCGCGTTCCACAGTCGGAACCGTCACCGAGATATACGACTATCTGCGTCTGCTGTACGCGCGTATCGGAATACCGCACTGCCCGGTCTGCGGGCGGGAGATAAGCCGTCAGACCATAGATCAGATCGTCGATCAGATCAAGGAGCTTGGCGAAGGAACGAAGATACAGGTGCTTGCGCCCATAGCGAGAGGAAGAAAGGGCGAGTACGCAAAAGACCTCGAATCCCTCCGCAAGCAGGGTTATGTGCGTGTCCGCATAGACGGCGAGATGCGCGACTTAAACGAGAATATAAAGCTTGCAAAGAATATCAAGCATAATATAGAAGTTGTGATCGACAGACTTGTGGTGAAGCCGGATATGGACACCCGCCTTTCCGACAGCCTTGAGACTGCCGGAAAGCTTACGGAAGGGCTTATATACATCGATGTCATAGGGGGCGAGGAGCTTCATTTCTCGCAGAATTACGCCTGCCCGGAGCACAATGTCAGCGTTGAAGAGCTGGTACCCAGAATGTTCTCATTCAACAATCCCTTCGGCGCATGCCCGCACTGCACGGGTCTCGGCAAGTTCCACCGCGTTGATCCCGACCTCATTGTCCCCGATAAGAACAAGACTATCCGGGAAGGCGCGATACACGCCTGCGGCTGGAACTCGCTGGACGACAACTCCATAGCGATGATGTATTACCGCGCTATCTCCAACCACTACGGCGTATCACTGGACATGCCGGTTAAAGACCTTACCCCGGAACAGCTGGGACTGTTCCTTTACGGAACGGGCGGCGAGCGCATAAGAGTAGATGTTATCGACTCATTCGGCGGCGGGTACCGCAACTCCGACTTTGAGGGCGTAATAAACAACCTCGAACGCCGTTACAAGGACGGTTCTGAATCCGCGCGCGCCGAGATAGAATCCTATATGCATGACAGCGACTGTCCTGTGTGCGGCGGTGAAAGACTCCGGAAAGAATCGCTTGCGGTAACTGTCTGCGGTATAAACATAAGCGATCTGTGCAAAAAGAGCATAGCGGACGCTTACGATTTTGTGAACGGAATGGAGCTTTCAAAGCGCGATGCCATGATCGGCAAGCTCATACTCAAGGAGATCAAATCCAGGCTGAACTTCCTCAAGAGCGTCGGACTCGAATACCTCACACTCTCACGCGCGGCAGGATCTCTGTCCGGCGGTGAGAGCCAGCGTATCCGGCTTGCGACACAGATAGGCAGCTCCCTTATGGGCGTACTGTATATCCTTGACGAGCCGAGCATAGGACTTCATCAGCGCGACAACGATAAGCTCATAGGAACTCTGCGTGAGCTGCGCGATCTCGGAAACACGGTTATTGTGGTCGAGCATGACGAAGATACTATGCGCGCGGCGGATTTTATTGTAGATATCGGCCCAGGAGCGGGAGTTCACGGCGGGGAAGTGGTATGCACCGGAACTGCCGAGGATATAATGAAGTGCAAGAACTCCGTTACCGGTCAGTACCTTTCCGGAAAGAAAAAGATACCGGTACCGGCAGAGCGCAGAAAACCGGACGGAAGATATCTGAAGATAATCGGGGCTGCCGAGAACAATCTGAAGGGCATAGATGCCGAGATACCGCTGGGGGTGTTCACCTGCGTCACCGGAGTTTCCGGCAGCGGAAAAAGCTCTCTTGTAAACGAGATACTGTACAATCATCTTGCCGGTACTCTCAACCACGCCCGCACTCATGTTGGAAAATGCAGGAAGATAACCGGAACAGAGCATCTTGACAAGGTGATTGCGATAGACCAGGCACCCATAGGCAGAACGCCGCGCTCGAATCCGGCAACATATACCGGAGTATTCACAGATATCCGCGATCTGTTTGCTTCCACGAACGATGCGAAGATGCGCGGCTACGGGACTGCGCGCTTCTCATTCAATGTAAAGGGAGGACGCTGTGAAGCCTGCGAGGGCGACGGAATAATAAAGATCGAGATGCACTTCCTGCCGGATGTTTATGTTCCCTGCGATGTGTGCAAGGGCAGGCGCTACAACCGCGAGACCCTTGAAGTGCGCTACAAGGGCAAAAACATCTATGACGTGCTTGAAATGACGATCGAGGAGGGCTGCAAGTTCTTTGAGAATGTTCCGAAGATACACCGCAAGCTCAAGACTCTCTGCGATGTCGGACTCGGCTATGTCAAGATAGGGCAGCCGGCTACTACTCTGTCCGGCGGTGAAGCGCAGCGCGTGAAGCTTGCTACGGAGCTTGCCCGCCGCGCAACGGGAAGGACTGTGTATATCCTTGATGAGCCGACTACCGGACTGCACACGGCGGACGTTCACAAGCTGATCGAGGTGCTGCAGCTGTTGGTCGAGAGCGGCAACACGGTCATTGTGATCGAGCATAATCTCGATGTGATCAAGACCGCCGACTATATCATCGATCTCGGTCCGGAGGGCGGAGACAAGGGCGGCACCATAGTTGCCTGCGGTACGCCGGAGGAAGTTGCGAAGGTAAAAGGCTCCTACACCGGACAGTACTTGAAGAAGATGCTGCGCTGACGCGCTTTGTCCTGCGCGGACGGCGCCAGCCCCCTTTAAAAAGGTGGTTGGACACCCCAAACCGATCCCGTATCACGGAAACTAATACCTCACATCACAAATAGAAAGACTGCTTGAACCGAACGATTTCAGCAGTCTTTTTTGCGTGTATCCCAGCCAATATCGCAGAAAGTCTGAAATATGCATATCAAAATCTATAAAAATTTACGGAAAACTCTTGTTTTATAATGGAAATTATGATATAATATTACAGATTAAGTTTTTCTGAGAAAGGACAGGAAGTATGAAAAAGATCGCAGTGCTCGGTTTCGGTGTCGTAGGCTCGGGAACCGTTGAGGTCTTCTATAAGAACAAGGAGGCACTCGAAAAGAAAGCCGGCGAGGAGCTCGACATCAAGTATATCCTCGAAATAAGGGACTGCCCGGACGAACGCTACAGGGATAAGTTC
This sequence comes from Ruminiclostridium sp., assembly GCA_017479645.1. GTDB lineage: Bacteria > Bacillota > Clostridia > Oscillospirales > Ruminococcaceae > Ruminiclostridium_E. The sequence continues at coordinate 7,137 of JAFVBZ010000192.1, forward strand.
GTCAAGGACTTCGATGTGATACTGAACGACCCCGAGGTCGCTGTGGTCGCGGAGGTCATAGGCGGTGTGAAGTTCTCTTACGGCTATGTGAAATCCGCGCTCGAAGCAGGAAAGAGCGTTGTTACCTCGAACAAGGAGCTTGTGGCATCCAAAGGTGCCGAGCTGCTTAAGATAGCTAAAGAGCATGACGTTAACTTCTTCTTTGAAGCAAGCGTCGGCGGAGGTATCCCGATAATCCGCCCGCTCAACCAGTGCCTCTCCGCAAACGAGATCGACGAGATCGCCGGTATTCTCAACGGCACTACAAATTTCATACTCACCAAGATGATAAAAGAGGGCATGGGATTTGACGAAGCGCTTAAAATAGCCCAGGAACTTGGCTATGCGGAGCGTGATCCCTCGGCTGATGTGGAAGGTCACGACACCTGCCGGAAGATCTGCATTCTCGCGTCCCTTGCGTTCGGCAGACACGTTTACCCCGACAACATACATACCGAGGGCATCACAAAGATCACACTTGAAGATGTACGTTACTGCGAGAGCATGAACAGCGTCATAAAGCTGATCGGCTTTGCGTCAAAGAAAGGCGACGATGTTGCTGTAATGACATGTCCGGCGGTGATAAACGAAGAAAGCCAGCTCTCCGGAGTAAACGATGTGTTCAATGCCATACTTGTCCGCGGCGATGCTGTCGGCGATGTCGTATTCTACGGCAAGGGCGCCGGCAAGCTCCCGACAGCAAGTGCTGTTGTTTCCGACATAATCATAGCCGCAAAGTCCCACGGCACCTCAAAGTCCATGAACTGGGAGGACAGCGATCAGGATTTCGTTATACCATATAAGAAGCTCTCCAACAGGTTCTATGTCCGTGCAAAGACTGACAGAAAGACTGCCGAGGACATTTTCGGCGAGGTAAGGTTCCTGTCGAGAGACGGTGCGCCGGACGATGAAACGGCTTTTGTAACTCCCCTTATCAACGAAGCGGAATTTGAAGAAAAGTGCGGAAAGCTTGATGTTCTCGGCTCGATAAGAGTGCTTGACTATTGATCGCAGAAAGGACGGAGAGAAATGGCGGAACTTAAATACAAGAGAATACTTCTGAAGCTCAGCGGCGAGGCGCTTGCCGGCGAGAAGAAAACGGGACTCGATATCCCTACGATAAACACGATATGCAGGAGTGTAAAGCGCTGCTATGATGCGGGCGCCGAGATAGGCATAGTTGTCGGAGGCGGCAACTTCTGGCGCGGAAGAACGAGCGAGAATATGGACAGAGTAACGGCAGACCACATCGGTATGCTTGCAACCACAATGAACGCGCTTGCGGTAGGAGATGCGCTGAAAGAGCTGGGCTGTGATGTACGCGTACAGTCTGCTATCGCTATGAACGCTATCTGTGAGCCCTATATCCGCGAAAAGGCGCTCCGCCACTTCACAAAGGGCAGGATAGTCATATTCGGCTGCGGAACAGGCAACCCCTTCTTCTCGACTGACAGCGCGGCTGCACTCAGAGCCGCCGAGATCAATGCCGAGATCGTTCTCAAAGCCACAATGGTTGACGGCGTTTACGACAAGGATCCGCTCAAGTTCGACGACGCGGTCAAGTATGAGACTCTTCGTCACAAGGATATACTCGTCAACGGTCTGCGCGTGCTGGACGGTACAGCAGCGGCAATGTGTATTGAGAACAATATCCCGCTTATCGTATTCGATCTTCACCGCCCCGACAACATCTATGATGCTGTTATGGGCGAGAAAGTCGGTACTCTCGTAAGCAACCAGACGTGATAATGAAGAGTGAATAACGAATAATGAATAATGAATAATGAATAATTGCGGTGTCGGCTGCGCCGACATATCCGGATCGTGACGTGATTCGGGCATACTGCTGAAATTCAATAATATTACCCGGAGCAGCAAAAGCTCCGGTACAGAAAGGAACGGTCATTATGAAAGAAACTATCAACGCTGCCGAGCAGAAAATGGAAAAGTGCGTAAACGCGCTTGAAAAGGAATTCACAACAATAAGAGCAGGACGTGCAAACCCAGCTGTGCTCGATAAGATAACAGTTGATTACTACGGAGTTCCCACACAGATCAACGCTATGGCGGCTGTTTCCGTTGCGGAAGCGAGAATACTCGTTATCCAGCCCTGGGACGCTTCTTCCCTCAAGGCTATCGAAAAGGCGATAATGGCAAGCGATATCGGCATCACCCCCACCAATGACGGCAAGACTATCCGTATCGTGTTCCCCCAGCTCACCGAGGAACGCAGAAAAGAGCTCTGCAAACAGGTCAAGAAGTACGGTGAAGATGCTAAGGTAGCGGTAAGAAACTGCCGCAGAGACGCTATGGATAAGTTCAAGGCAATGAAGAAGAACAGCGAGATCACCGAGGACGACGTTAAGGACGGCGAGAAGAAGATCCAGACTATCACCGACAAGTACGTTGAGAAGGTAGATAAAGTCTGCGCTGAAAAAGAAAAAGAGATAATGACAGTCTGAGCGCCGCGGGGACGGTAAGCTATGGACGAGAAGATACTTCCCCGTCATATCGGGATAATCATGGACGGCAACGGGCGCTGGGCGAAAAAGCGGCTGCTGCCGCGGACAGCGGGTCATGTGCAGGGAGCAAAAGCATTCAGAAAATGCCTGCGTCACTGCATTGATCTCGGGATCGAGTGCGTGACGTTCTATGCATTCTCGACTGAAAACTGGAAGCGCCCGAAAGAGGAAGTAAATGCGATAATGAAGCTGTTCTCCGACTATCTTGACGAAGGTCTGGACATGGAAGAGGACGATGTGGTCATGCGTTTTATCGGGGACACGGCTCCCCTTGATGACGCGCTCCGGGAGAAGATCGGAAGGATCACAGCCGATACCGCAGGCAATCACGGTACGGTATGCAATATCGCAGTGAATTACGGCGGAAGGGACGATATCCTGCACGCGGTAAAAGGGCTTATCAAAGCCGGAAGCGACCCCGACACCCTCACGGAGGAAAGCATAAGCGGAAACCTCTACACAGCCGGACTGCCGGACGTTGATCTTATCATACGGCCGAGCGGCGAGCAGCGTATCTCAAACTTCCTTATCTGGCAGGCGGCTTATGCCGAATACGTTTTTATGGACGTATTGTGGCCGGATTTCAGCGAAAAAGACCTTGACGGAGCCATAGAGGAGTATTCCCGCAGGAACCGCAGATTCGGCGGTATATAATTTCATGCCGGACGCAGAAAAGAGATGATAGAATGGCAAAGCGGCTGATAACCGCAGCGATAGGGATCCCTGTCGCAATACTGATATTGTTTTTCGGGAGCCTTTCACCCCATGTAATGTCGGCTGCGACTGACATTCTCTCGATAATGGCGGTGTTTGAGGTATTGTCTGCGGCAAAGTACACCAGATACAGGAGCATAACGGTGCTGAGCCTGCTGTTCTCGGCGCTTCTGCCGATGTTCTTCTGTTATGATGCGCTGCGTGTATATGCTATACCGGTGGCATTCCTGTTTCTTATCCTGCTGTTCGGAATGACGCTGATGAGGCACCATGAGATAAAGTTTGAGGAACTGGGTTTTATCGCTTTCATATCTATCTGCATACCATTTGAGATATCGACTCTTGCATTCTTCTGTTTCGCGTGGAGAGATCACGGTATATTCCTTGTGATATTCACCCTTGCGGTGGCATGGCTGGCTGACGGCGGTGCGTATTTTGTGGGAACATTCCTCGGCAAGCACAAGCTCTGCCCGGAGATCAGCCCGAAGAAAACATGGGAAGGCTTTTTCGGCGGACTTATCACAGCCGTGATAGCTTCCGTACTCATCGGGTTCGGCTATGAGCTCTGGGACTATATGTTCACCGGCGAACATCATTTCGCCGTAAATATACCCGTGCTGATCGCGGCGGCGGTGGTGTCCACATTCCTCGGACTGCTGGGTGATCTTATCGCGTCGCTGCTCAAACGCCAGTGCGGAGTCAAGGACTTCAGCGAGATACTTCCGGGACACGGCGGAGTAATGGACAGATTCGACAGCGTGCTGTTTGTGGCACCGTTCATCTACCTTCTCTGCAAATTCGCGTTCCCGATAATGGAAATAGCTGTATAACCAATTCCCCTGCCTTCCGGCAGGGGAATTGCAGATAAAAGGAGAAATATGGAAACAATATCCGAAAGTTTTTCCGGAAAAGAGAGGGGCGCAGGGAGAGAAAAAAAGCTTTCTTCACGCGCTCTCACCGTTCTCGGCTCCACCGGCTCGATAGGTACGCAGACCCTTGATGTGGCGAGAATGCACGGATACAGGATAAAGGCGCTCTCAGCGCACAAGAACTATAAGCTTGCCGAGGAGCAGGCGCGTGAGTTCGGACCGGAGACCGTGTGCATGACGGACGAAACGGCATACAGCGAGCTGAAGACCCGGCTCGCGGACACGGATATAAAGGTGGTTTACGGGAAAGACGCTCTCTGTGAGACCGCGGCAGCACCCTGCGATATGGTGATAAACGCGGTTGTGGGTATGGTGGGGCTTGAACCGACGCTGGCGGCACTGAATGCGCACAACAGGGTGGGACTTGCGAACAAGGAGACCCTCGTTACCGGCGGAGAGCTTGTAAAGGCAGCAGAGAAGGCGAATAATGTCGATATCGTGCCGATAGACAGCGAACATTCCGCGATTTTCCAGTCATTAATGGGGAATGAGCATAATAAGATTGAAAAAATAATACTCACAGCGTCGGGCGGTCCGTTTTTCGGGTATAATAAAGATATGCTGCGTTCGGTGACGATGGAGCAGGCTCTTCATCACCCGAACTGGAACATGGGGCGCAAAATAACCACAGACAGCGCGACGCTGATGAATAAGGGACTTGAGCTTATCGAGGCGGTAAGGCTGTTCGGTGTGACACCGGAGCAGGTGCAGGTCGTTGTGCACCGTCAGAGCATTCTGCACTCGGCGGTGGAGTACGAGGACGGAGCCGTGATAGGACAGCTCGGAGTGCCGGATATGAAGATACCGATCCAGTTCGCGGTCACCTATCCGAAACGCCTGCCGTCCTGCTCGAAGAAGCTCTCGCTGTTTGATGTGGGGACTATGACATTCGAGAGAGCCGATGAGGAGACTTTCGTTTGTCTTGCGGAAGCGAGAAAGGCGATCGCAAAGGGCGGTACCGCACCGACTGTGCTCAACGGCGCCAATGAAGCGGCAGTAGCGGCTTTCCTTGACGGGAAGATACCGTTTTACCGCATCGGAGAGCTTGTCTGCGAATGCTGCGGAGCGGTCCCGCATAAGGGCGAAGTAACGCTCGGAACGATAGCGGAAGCCGACGCTGCGGCAAGAGAATATATAAACAGGAACATCTGAAAGGAAAGAAATGGCATCAGTTTTAAGCAATATTCTTAATATCCTCATAACGATACTTGTGTTTTTTACGATCATTCTGATACACGAAATGGGGCATTTTCTGACCGCGAAAGCATTCGGCATGAAGATATACGAGTTCTCGATAGGAATGGGACCGAGACTGTTCAGCAAGCGGACAAAAACAACGCTTTGGTCATTCAAGCTCCTGCCCATAGGCGGTGCGGTCCAGCTCGGCGAGGACTTTGAGAGCGACGATCCGGACGATTTCCGCAACAAGCCGGTCTGGCAGAGAATGATAGTGATAGTTGCCGGCGCGGTAATGAACCTTATACTCGGCTTTGCGGTATGCGCGGTCAGCATACTTGCGGGCGGCGACATAGCCACAACGAAGATATCATACTTCTATGATACGGCGGTTTCGTCGCAGACAATGCAGATCGGAGACGAGATAGTGGAAATGGCAGGAATGCCGATATGGACAACAATGGACATCTCGTACTGTCTCCAGAACAAATCCGCGCGCTTCGACGAGCAGACCTCGACAGCGTACTTTGATATGACGGTTATCCGAGACGGTCAGAGACAGGCGATCACAGTGCCTTTCCAGGCTTTTGCGGGTGACAAGGAAGGCTCTTACCGCGTAGTCGTTGATTTCAAGGTATATCCGGAGGAAAAGAACCCGCTTACTGTAACAGCGGCGGCGGGGAAGATGTTCATGACGGAATCGAGACTGATATGGATATCTCTGAAAGACCTTGTGACCGGCACATACGGGCTCAATGACCTGTCCGGGCCTATCGGAGTTGTAACGACAATGGCGACTGCGCTTGACCAGTCGATAAAGGTGATGAGCTTCGATTCTTTCCTGCTGCTGGTTGCTCTTATCACGATCAATCTCGGCATCTTCAATCTTCTGCCGATACCGGCACTTGACGGTGCAAGATTTTTGTTCCTGCTGATCGAGGCGATACGCAGAAAACCGATTTCCGCGGAGAAGGAAGGCATGGTGCATTTCATAGGTTTTGCGGCGCTGATGCTGCTGATGCTGGTGGTATCTTTCAACGACATTGTTAAGCTTTTCACGCAGTAGAGCCTTTCCGGTGGTTAATTTAAATGAAATTTTTGATAAAATGTTCCGCTCATTAGCAAAAGCTACAAAATGAGCGGTCATTTTTTGTTTTATACGTCAAAAAGTGTTGACGAAAACGTTTTTTTGTGTATAATATAGGTATGTTTCAGAAAAGTATATTGCGTTATGCAATGCGTCAAACATTTTGGAGGTAGATTATGAAGAAAAAGATCATGGCAGCACTCGTAATGGCTGCACTTGTAGTATCTGCTGCTTCCTGCGGCGGAAATAACCAGCCGGCTGCAACAACAGCAGCTGCCGAAACAACAGCTGCGGCAGAGACAACAACGACAGAAGCTGCTGCAACAAAAGCACCCGAGACAACAGAAGCAGAAGCAACCGAAGCTTCCGAGACAGAAGCTGAAAACGAGAGCAC